>JALHLL010000090.1 GCA_022844575.1 bacterium | reverse complement strand
ATTCAATCTTGTTCGCGGGTTTCGATATAAAATACCTGCATCAACTGCCAAAGCCATTGAGTTTGAAGCCGCCAAACTCGAATAGATTGCTTTTAGAGTTGTTCCATAACTTAAGTTAGAATCCAAATAATTGGAATATGTACCCATAAACGCAACATCGTTTCCGGAAAATGAACCGGAGACGACACCTTGACTATTTGCCCTATCAAAAGAACCGTAATTAGTAAAAAGTACTGAACCTGAGTAGTAACCGAAATTCTCGGATTTATCGGCATAAGTGGCGAGACCCGAGTTAATATCGAGGACATGTTTTAAGAATGTAAAACCTATTTTGCGATTTTGTACCGTTGCGAGAGATGCCGGATTAAAGAATACAGCATTCGGATCTTCGGCAACTGCTACATAAGCACCTGCCAACGCAGCCGCTCGCGCGCTTGCATTAAGTTGAAGAAATTGAAAAGCTCTTTGTTGAGAAAACATCGGTAAGGAGGTGAAAATACAAACCAATGTCATAACACATACTTTACTCATATGTCGTGCCTTTACTACGTGATAAATAAGTGAATACGTGTAACATTGTACTATAACTACCCCTTCATTACATGATTTATTTGCGATGAATACAATTCGATGGCGTTACGATATGATTTTGGCGGTCTTGCCGGTTTCATATTGACAGAATGCACAAACGAATGTATCGTATATCCTTCAGCAATTGTCGTTTTTTCTCTCTCTATGAGATATTTAATAGTAAGTGTTGCCTCTATCTTTGTTGAAATAAAAGCAGTTACGTGCAAAATGTCATCGTAAAAAGCAGGAGCTTTATATTTTACAAATGCTTCGATTACCGGTAACAAATAACCTTCTTTTTCCAGTTCGGGATAAGGTAAACCAAATCCACGCAATGCTTCCGTTCTTCCTACTTCAAAAAAAGTCAGATACTCACCATTATACACCACGCCCATTTTATCCGTTTCCGCATAGCGCACACGGATTTGGGTTGTGTGTCGCAGAATAATGTCTTCGACCTTACCGATCATTACAAAGTCATCCTCGAACGCTCAATTTCAGCTAATAAGTCCAATATTCTTTCCAGTTCATCCAATGAAAAATAATCAACTTCGATAGTTCCAGCCATATCCGATTTAGTTTTAAGACGTACTTGCGTCGAAAAAATATGCCTTAAACGTGATTCTATATCATTGATTGTAGATTGTATTTCGGCAGAAACTTTCTTTTCCTGATTTTGCTGAACTTTTGCTCCGGTACCGTTCTGCCCAATTCCTGCATTCAATTTGACTCTTCCGAGCTCCACATCTTTTACTAAAGATTCCGTTTTACGCACAGAGAGGTCTTTGCCGATAACTGTTTCAAGTACAAATATCTGTCTTTCCATATCCGACAATGCTAACATAGCTCGTGCATGTCCCATCGAAATCTTTCTATCACGCAGGGAGTCCTGTATCAGTTGCGGTAAGCGGAGCAAACGTAAGAAATTAGCTACCGTTGAGCGGTCTTTACCTATTTTTTCGGCTACTTCCTCTTGTGTAAGACCGCATTCTTCAATTAAACGATGATAACCGAGCGACACTTCAATCGGGTTTAGATTTTCTCTTTGAACATTTTCAATAATAGCGAGTTCCAACATTCGCGTATCATTCACCGACTCCATTATATAAGCGGGAATCTTTGTTAAGCCGGCTTCCTTACTTGCTCTTACTCTTCGCTCACCGGAAACCAATTCATATCCGCTCTCGGTTCTTATTACCGTAATGGGCTGAATAACACCATTTACTTTTATTGAGTTGGTAAGGTCTTCCAAAGCTTTCAAATCAAAATCAATACGAGGTTGAAAGCGATTGGGTTTTACTTTTGCAAGTTCTATAAATGCAGTAACACCGATACTTTTACCATCATCGGTATTGAGTGTATCGTGCGATACCGTTTTTTCGAGAGCAACGCTTGGAATTAATGCACTTAACCCCTTCCCTAATGCAAGTGCCGATTTCATTTTTTTAGCTGACATGATTATAAAATTTAGGTTTCAGTATCACTCGGTAACATTATCAGTAGTAGCATAATGTTTGTTTTTCAGAGTGATTTCTTGAGCAAGTTGAAGGTAATTTTGCGCTCCAAGACATAAAGCATCGTATAGCAAAACCGGTTTGCCATGACTTGGTGCTTCCGATAATCGCACATTTCGGGATATTATCGTTTTACAAACTTTATCTTCAAAATGTTTCCTCACTTCTTCCACAACCTGATTCGATAATCGGAGCCGACTGTCAAACATTGTCAATAAAACACCTTCTATATCAAGTGCCGGATTCAAGTGCCGGCGAACAATGGATATAGTAGTCAATAACTGCCCCAAGCCCTCAAGAGCATAATACTCACACTGTACCGGAATAAGAACGGAATCCGCAGCAGTTAAGGCATTAAGTGTAAGCAAACCGAGTGAAGGAGGACAATCAATGATAATGTAATTGTATTTTTTTCGCAATTCGCTCAAAGCTTCTTTAAGTACATTCTCTCTGTTTACTACCTGAATCATCTCAATCTCCGCTCCCACCAAATTGATATGCGATGGTATCAGAGAAAGAAAAGGCATTTCGGTTGAAACAATTGCCTCTGCGGCAGGAAGCCGATCGACAATAATATCATAAATCGTAGCATCCACTTGTCGGGTGTCAATCCCCAAACCGTTCGAAGCATTTGCCTGAGGGTCAATATCAATCAATAAAACCGAATATTCGGATGCTGCTAATGATGCTGCTAAGTTTACCGAAGTGGTTGTTTTGCCGACTCCGCCCTTTTGATTTGCTACTGCTATTACTTTACCCATTTTTTAATATCGCCGCTCTTTAATTATATTCCGTATCGTAACATATACCAATAAAATGCCGTAATAACCAATGAGTGCCGAATGCTCCCGTCCCTCATTAAGGAAGGTACATCAACTAATGGTATTTCAACAACTTCTATCAATTCATGTGCGTCTAATGTTTGCTCTTGTTTCCACTCGCAATCCTGAAGCAAAAAGGTAGAACATTGATTATTCAAAAAAGCCGGATTTGCATCGCAAGTACCGAGAAGTTCCGGAATTTTTTCGGATGTATATCCTGTTTCTTCCAAGGTTTCTCTTATCGCACATTCGGCAGGGGTTTCATTTTCCGATACCAAACCGCCGGGTATTTCCAGCGTAATGCCATCAATACCATGCCTATACTGCCTCACGAAAATAATCTTTTTTTCCTTCGTGAGCGGAATAACATTCACCCACGGAGAAGCATCTATCACAACAAAATCGCTAAGTTTGCTTGTAACCGGATGCCTTCTTTCCATTCGAAGGGCATTGAAGATATAATAATCCTCAACTGTGTGTATTCGCGTGGTTTCCCATTTGTCAAGATTCATAACACAATCACAATAAATAATTTATGGCTGCAACTTCTTCAGTAATGATTCCTTTGGGTACGCAAGCACACCATTTTTCCCTTTTCGAACCATTAACATCGAAAACTGTATCATTGCAAGATATTATGTTATCAAACGGTGCCATAATTATGTTTATTTGCAATCACTGCCCGTTTGTAAAACATTTAAACGATTCATTAGTTGAACTTGCACATGATTATGGGAACAAAAGTATAGGTTTTGTTGCAATAAACTCAAATGATGTATCACGATACCCCGAGGATTCCCCTGAGGAAATGAAAAAAACGGCTATTGCGCTTAACTATCCTTTTCCCTATCTTTATGATGAAACTCAAGAAGTAGCAAAACTATACTCTGCAGTTTGCACGCCCGACTTTTTCATTTACAATTCCGACTACTCATTAGTATATCGGGGTCAATTCGATTCATCCCGTCCGAACAATTCGATTAAGCCGTCGGGAAAAGACATCCGTCATGCCTTAGATTGTTTACTCACATCTACACCGAATGATCGTGAACAAATACCCTCAATAGGATGCGGAATTAAATGGAAATTATAGTTACATAATTTCCGGTGCCGAAATTCCCAAAATATCCAAACCGTTTTTGAGAACAATTCTCGTTGATGTACATAATTCCAGTCTTGCATTCATTATCTCTTTTTCCGACCGTAAAACCGGACAATGGTGGTAGAATAAATGGAAGTCCGTAGCTACATCACGTAAATACTCCGCAATAATGTATGGTTCAAGACTATGCAATGAACGGAGAATATGTTCCTCGAAACGTGCTAATGTTCTTATCAATTTTCGTTCATGCTCATCTGTCAGAAGAGAAAAATCACCTTTTTCATCGGATAATAATTCACGTTCTTTAGCAGTTTCAAATATTCTGCAAATACGTGCATGTGCATACTGAATATAAAGAACAGGATTTTTATCGCTTTGCTCTTTTGCCAAAGCCAAATCAAAATCAAGATGAGTATTGATACTTCTCATAATAAAGAAGAATCGAACTACATCGATGCCGACATCATCTATCAATTCATCCAATGTATATGATTTGCCTGTTCGTTTGGACATTTTTACCTGCTCGCCATTCTCCATAAGCGTAACAAATTGATAAAGCAAAACCTTTACTTTGCTCTCATCATATCCGAGTGCTTTTACGGCAGCTATAATATCCGGTACGGTTGCTATATGATCTACACCGAATACATCAACAACTGTATCGAAACCTCTTTCCAATTTATTTATATGATATGCAATATCCGGTAGTCTGTAGGTGGGTTCACCGGAACTCTTTATAATTACTCTATCCTCTAATTTTTCATTTATTTTCTTAAAGGCAAACCAAACTGCGCCCTCGGAATCATAAACTAATTCCTTTTCTCGTAGTCTCTCAACTAATTTGTTAATTGAGCCATCATTATAAAGAGTTTGCTCATTAAAATACACATCATGATGCAGACCTAATCTTACCATCGTATCACGAATTGTGGCATTACACCATTCTTCACCTTTTTCTTTACATATTTTAAGATTTGCCTCATTTTCTTCAAGTAGTTTGGATGCAAATTCATCCGCTAAAGATTGAGCAATTTCCTTAATATATTCACCATGATACCCGTTTTCAGGAAATGGATACTCTGCATTAAATGTCTGGCAATATCGGGCATGCACCGATAATCCCAACATATTCATCTGATTACCGGCATTATTAAAATAGTACTCACGCGTTACTTCATAACCTGCCCAATCGTATAAATTAGCAACAGCATCACCTATACAAGCATTTCTTCCATGCCCCAAATGCAAAATCCCTGTAGGATTTGCACTCACATACTCTACATTAACTTTTTTTCCACTTCCAAGTGTCAATCTACCATAGCTCTGTTTTTCTTTCTCGATTTTTTCAAGTACCGCTTTGTAAAAATCATTTCCTAAACGAATATTGATAAATCCTGCTCCGGCTATCTCAATTGAAGTAATAAGATTATTATCATATTGAAGTTTTGAAATAATCTCTTCTGCAATAACTCTCGGTGCTTTTTTCAAAATGCGTGTTAATGACATCGCAATATTGGTGGAACTATCACCATGCGAAGCAATTTTCGGCTGCTCGAAGGATAATATATTGCAATATTCACCAAGTTCGAGAGATACTAATGCCTTCTCAAAAATCGGCTTTATTAAAAGCTCAACCATTCACGCTACCTTTTATCATTTTTTTCTCTTCAAGTTCGCCATCATTTGTAAGTATATAACTTACTCCATCTGACCATAATTTTTCCAGTTTGAAAAATTCTCTTTTTTCACGTTCAAAAACATGAACAACAATATCGAAATAATCAAGAATTATCCATTCGGCGGCATCCCACCCCTCACTCCTGCCAATTTGCCAATTTTGTTTACGCCATGAATTATCAACTTCGGTTGCCACTGCTCTTACCTGTATCGTCGAATCGCAAGTACACAATACAAAAAACTCAGCCGGAGCACTATCAACATTTCTCAAATCAATAACAATGATATCCTCACCCTTTTTATTCTGCATTGCTCTGGCACATAACCATGCAGCAGCAAAATCTTCGGCAATCATCGCTTCAGATTTTTTTGCTTTTGCCGATGTTTTTGCCTTACTCACTTTGCTAACGGGTTTCGTATCGGCAGTTTTTACTTGTTTCGAATTTCGAACAGCTGCCGGTTTTGCTTTTTCACTGACTTTTTTCGCAGTAACCTTTTTTGCCGTAGTAGTCCCGGCTTTTTTCGCCGGAGCAGACGCGGCTTTTTTTACAGTACGTTTCGGCTTTTCTATAGCTGACTCCGAAACGCTTGTTTGTTTTTTCTTTTCCGTCATTGAAATATTTTTAGAGATGAATAATCTTTACCAAGTACAATCGCACAACGTAAAAAAAGTGAAGAATCAATTTCGACACGAATATGCTGTTTATCTAATCCGATAGCCCTTGCGACTCGCATTGCCGATACCGTATCACCAACATAGTCAATAATAGCTGAATAGCGCACCGAATCGGTGTTTCCGGTCTCTACAACGTCATAACCACGTCTGCGTAAAAACAATGTTGCTTTTTTTGCCAAGCCGTTTTTGCCGCTTCCGTTAAGAACACTCACTTGAATTACCGTTTCAGACTTTGTTCTTCTGATTTGCCTATCAACACTTGCATCAACACCGGGTTCAAAAAATAGTCGTCTGATAAAATATATAAAACCGATGATGACAATGAGACCTAAGCAAGAAATTGCGAACCAAGTAACAATATTGCGAATATTCATAAACTCTCATTCTCAATCAAAAAAATGATGCTCATGTTCTTTCAAAATATCGTAAAGTCGCTTTCTCGCTCGAAATAAATGTGCCTTAACTGTTCCTATCGGTAGCTTAAGAATATCGGCAATTTGTTGATAATCCAAATCTTCTTCATGCCTTAATTGTACAACAGTTCTGAACTTATCGGGTAATGAAGCAATTGCATGTTCAAGAATCTGTTTTTTTTCACCCGTCATCAGTTTTAGGTCGGCAATTTCCTCTTGATCTGGTAATTCGATGGTGTATTCACCACCATCATCGCCTGTTACCGGTTTATCCAAGGAGAAGGTCGGTAATCTACGTCTTCGCAAATAATCAATACAAGCATTTGATGCTATTCTGTATAACCATGCGGAGAAAGAAAATTCAGCTCTGTAGCTTGGCAAAGCCGTATATGCCTTTATGAAAGTATCCTGAACAAGATCTTCAACATCGTGGGGCTTTTGAATAACGCGACGAACAGCAGACGTTATTAATCTGTGATATTTTTTTTGCAAATGACGAAAGGCATCTTTATCGCCTTCCATCACCTTACGAACGATCTCATGATCTTCGGCGGCTGATGCAATTTGTTCAGGTGTAGGTTCCTTTCGTATCATCAGACTCGTTTTTCGAGATTGTCCGTCCAAAAAATTAAATTACTAAAAATGCCGAACACGATTAATGTATCCGGCATACTCAAGCGGAAAGAGAGGGATTCGAACCCTCGGTACCGTTACCGGTACACACGCTTTCCAGGCGTGCCAGTTAAACCACTCCTGCATCTTTCCAAAGTATACAAATATACGAAATCACCGTGTTTTGGGTGTATCAAAACTCGTCTTTAGGTTATATTTCCATAATGAACGATAAGATTTTCGGAACAATTTTGTTTTTGTTGGAAGCGAAAAAAATAAAACAGGCAAGCAATTTGCTTATCTGATCATGGATTATACATTTTTTTATTATTTTGTGAGATAAAATGCCTCTATATGTGTTATTACATTTTGAATACCACAGTCGTTACGATTATAGGGGCATAATCGGGATTTTGTACGACTATGAGTAACAGAAGAACATTTCTAACCTCACTTGGTGGCGGTTTATTAGGGGCGGCAAGTCTGAAGGCATCGCTTATCGGTGTTTCGGCGGCTGATGTGACACATGCGCTGTCTGCACCTGATGTTTTACATGTACCTCTCAATGAGAAAAATTTTGTTATGCCGAAAGGGCTTCGTGAAGGTTCAACTGTTGCCGTCACTGCTCCGGCAAGTGGAATAAATCCGGGGGATGCCACAAAAAATATTGCTCTTTTAAAGTCTTTGGGCTTGAATGTAATAGTAGGTCAAGCCATTTATAGAAGAAACGGTTATTTATCGGCTCCTGATGAAGATCGCGCTATCGAATTCATGGAGTTTATCGAACGAAAAGATATTGATTGCATAATGTGTGCGCGAGGGGGATATGGGGTAATGAGAATTCTTCCTTTACTTGATTTTGAAACGATAAGGAAAAACCCGAAAATCATTATCGGTTACAGCGATATTACTGCCTTGCTCATAGCTATTACTACGATGACGGGAATTGTAACATACCATGGTCCTGTCGCTTCTTCTGAGTTTGATACATTTACAACCGAACAGTTCAAAAAAACGCTTTTCACAAATAATACTATTCCGGATAACAATACTGCAGCACACGAAACATCAATAACAATAACCAAAGGTAAAGTAACGGGACGGTTGGTCGGTGGAAATCTAAGCATGATCGTAAGCACATTAGGCACTCCTTATGAAATAGATACAAGGGGAGCAATTTTGTTTATGGAAGAAATCGAAGAAGAGCCGTATAAAATAGACAGGATGCTTACCCAATTGTGGCTGGCAGGAAAACTTCAAACATGCGCCGGTTTTGCAATAGGTCAGTTTAAGAATTGTGAAGCGAAAAACAGAACAACTGTTACAACATTAAAAACTTCATTGAAGCAGGTTCTTCATGCACGAATAGGTTCGCTTGGTGTTCCGGCTGTGTATGGATTACCTTTCGGGCATGTAAAGAGTAAAATGACATTACCTTTAGGTATAATGGCTGAATTGAATGCCGATGAAAAAACTCTTTCTTACATAGAAACAGCCGTTATCTCATGAAATTAATATCAATAATATATAGGGAGTCACATCATGTTATGCATTAAGTACTTCAGACTCTATCTGATTGCACTCGTCTTTTCTCTTATACCGAATATCATTTCCGCTCAGGAAAAGATATTAGATTTGGATGTTATAGTGCCTTCACCTTTTCCTAAAGTCCGTGCTTATTATACGGCAGGTACAAGAACTTATGAAGCCGGAAAAGAGGTAATAACTCCTTTTGAGGGACTCACAAACGGTGATTTTACTCTTACCGAAACGATACCCGGGAAAGGAACCATTCAAGTTCCGACAACGGCATTTACCCAAAAGTGTTCCACCCTAAAAGATGCACCAGCCGTTAGGGTAATTTTAGTTATTGATAATAGTTTCTCGATGGCAGAACCTGCGGGTAAAGACGAACAGTTTACCCGTATGCAAGTCGTAAAAAATGGAGCAAAGGCATTTGTAAACGAAGTAGATTATACTCCTCCAACAGGAGTAGCCGTTGTATCCTTCGCTACGGAGGCGCAGTTGCGACATCCTTTCTCTAATAATCCGGCTTCTCTCGAAACTGCCATTGACGGAATTGAACCTGCAGGTAATACGAATTACGACGATGTTTTTTTTAACAATATAGCCGGTGCAATAGCACTTTTCAGATCCGATCCATATGAACCGCCGGCGGTTCGACGAGTTCTTATATTCCTCACGGACGGTTCGCCGTCAATGGGCGATTTATTAGACCCAGCTAAGAAAAATCCTTTTATGCTGAGGGTAAAAGATTCGCTTGACAAGTATAACATTACCATGTTTGCAATTACGGCATTCATGAAAATGAATCCCGATTTACGTACCTGGTCATCACAAACGGGAGGAAGAACATTCGAGGTTCTATCGCAAAATCCAAACGAAGAGATGGAAGCAATTTATAGAGAGATTGCAAATTTACTTTCCAAAAGAAAACTCTGTTGGCTTGAGTGGACAAGTATGTTCGGCTGTAGTGAAGAAAGTCGGTATAGAACAGTAGAAATGGAACTCCCTAAAGAAAAATTAAAAAGCTCACTAAAATATACTGCCCCCGATTCATCCGTTGCATCAGTTCGGGTCTCGAAGACAGGTCTTTCTTTCGGCAATCCACCCCCAAATGGTACTGTTCAACAAAAAGTAACATTGACTGCTGTAAATTCTCCGGTGATAATTAGTAACCCCGTTTTTGCAGCAATAAATTGCGGTACATATCAAATTATCTCACCTACACCACCTTTTACGATAAATAAAGGTGAGTCGCGTGAAGTAATCATTGAGTTCAAGCAAGGTACTGCTCAAGTATATTGTCCTTCAAGTTTAACATTAACCGGCGACCCTTGTGCGCCAACGCAGATTGCTTTGTTCGGCGGAGTAAATACCGTTCAACTTTTGGAACCAAGCCCAACTGCGGCTTCAGTGCTTTCTAGTTGCGAAGACATTAATGTTGTTTATGATGGTGTGGTACCGATTACAAAGCCAATTCTCATTGAGTATAGTAGCAATAATGGATTAACCTGGGCTACATTATCGGAAAATGCCACAGGCGGTAATTATGTTTGGCCTTCTGCAGCCTTAAAACTACTGCCCAAAGATGGTAAGTTCAAACTTCGCCTAACAGAAAAGGCAGACGATAAGTATTTATGGGCTAAGTCCGGTGGCGGTCCATCATCAGATAGTGCATTTACTATTCAAATTGGTGCAAATGATGATGATTTATTTATTGCAGGCATTTTTAAAAATTCAATAAACTTTGGTGCGCCTAATACTCAGTTAACTAATTCTCAATCAACTGATTTTGGAGGTTTTGTAGCTAAATATAGTGCTGTTAGTAGTAATGCCATTTGGGCGACACCGTTTACATCAACCAAGTTACTTAAAACAAGGGCAGTCACTTGTAATAATAAAAAAGATGCGAATCAACGAATTTATGCGGTAGGTTATTTCACAGGTATAGCAAAAATCGGAAGTCAAGAAAAACAAGCTAGCGATATCAACAAGTTAAGTATGTTTATGGCTGTACTCAGCCCTGATGGTAGTGTGAGCAATGCTATACATTTAGGTTATACTGATAATATGCAAGGTGAAATATACGCTACTAATGTCGCTTATGATGCTACGAAAAATTCAGTGTATGTTCGAGGTTTTGCACGTGGTAGAATTGCCTATACCAATGCACAGGGAAACCAGTTTCTCGATATGAACTCCAGCACCCAATGGGGTGAGTTTTTAGCCGAATTTGATGAACAAGGGTTATTATTAAAAGTACAATACGGTGTTCTCGGTTCGATTACTACTTGGGTAAAAGAATCGGTAACCGATCAGAACAAAAACAAATATGAAACAGGAACTTATAGCGGAACAAAAGCATTTTCTGGTACAAATGATTTAATTAGTGGCGGTTCCTCCGATGTTTATGTTTCCAAATATGGTTTCATTCAGGGCAGTAACTCAGAATCCATTGTACCTTTCGATATTTCCGTAGCTAAATTGGCAATGGTTAATAATAAAACTACATTCGACTTAGGTGCTGTTGCTGTTGGTAATACTCTACAGGGTCGAATTAATCAAGCCGAAGGGTTAGGTAATGAAGGAAGCATTAAAACTGTTATTACCAAAGTTGAATTGAGCAATCCAACAGAATTTAATGTATTATCGAACTTAGTTGGTCTTGAATTACCTCCAAATTCGGCTAAAGAATTGTTAGAAATAAATTGCAGCCCAACAGCGACCGGAATTCGCTGCACCGACGTAACGATCTATGGTGAATGTTCTGATCCTGTGAAGTTCAGAGTGTGTGTCAATGGTTTACCACCATGTACAAATGAATTCCTAAAAGATGCCGCTTTTGAAAAAACAATTATCAATGTTACTAATACGAAAACATTCAATAATGCCTTTGTTAATAAAACGAACGGATTAAGATCGATGAAAGTATATCTTTCAGGTACCGGAGTGGCAGACTTCAGTTTACTTGATGGTAATGGTGTACCCGCTGTAGCAAATGAAATCTTCCTCTCTCTTAAGCCAAACGAAGCCCTAAATGTACGGGTTAGTTATAAACCTACACAAGTAGGTATTTCCTGTGCTAAAATCAATTATGAAACAGTGAATTTTGTTTGTGATATTCCATTTACGACAATATGCGGTGAAGCTATTGCTCCGATAGATGCAAGTATAGAAAACAAAACATGGGATTGCCAACGTCCGGGAACTACAGTACTAAAAAAAGTAGTATTTACTAATACCGGTAATCTTCCCGTAATTATCAAAAATGTAGTTATTGATAGAACCGAGTTTGCAATTGTCAATAATACTACCAATATCCCTGTTGGAGTTGGGACAACTTATGATTTTGATGTTAATTTTACTCCAACAAATGCAACCACCTACTCTGCTATCCTAACGGCAACTGTGGGTGATGTAAACGGTGCAACAACGGATATTCAACGTACAGCTTCATTATCGGGTCTCGGTTGTGAGCCGAAAATCGAACTCACTAAAGAAAAAGAATGTTTCCCTACAGTTATTATCGGGCAAAAAGACTCTGAAGCAAATGCCGTTACTGTTACAAATACGGGTAATTTCAGACTCAATGTAACAAATGTAAGTGTAGCACCTAATACTGAGTTTGTTATTACAGGTACAACTTCCTTCCCAT
>JALHLL010000089.1:2975-12772 GCA_022844575.1 bacterium | reverse complement strand
GTGTGCTCTTCCGACCTAGCTTACAAGAAAAAGAGATTCGCTAATACGAACAAACTACACACTGTTTGCGCAGATATACGATAAAACGGATCCGGTTGATGTAGCGAAAATAATAAGTGAACTTGATGAACGGGACGCGGCATTTATTCTCAAAAAAATGAAATCGAAAAATGCGGCAAAAGTTCTTGAAAATATTAAACCCGAACTTGCAGCATCAATTTTGGTTTTAAGCGCGACACAGGAGTAAAAGGGGTAGGAAACCCGAACAAACATTGTTTTTTTGCAGGATGCAACTATGAAACTTGATATAAATATTTCGACGAGTTTTATCGGTACTACCGATACGATGATTCCTACTCTCGTAACCGGAGAAGCAGGGGCAAAAAGTGCCGATTTTTCGGCAGTTTTGCATGAATCGGCTCAAGCTCAAATACCCGTATCCGAAAAAAACAATACGGCAGGTAATGCTTCCGCCGCACCTGATTTGATGATTGATATTCCTTCCGCCGCGAAGCTTATTCAATCCTTAAAAACAGACAATGAGCAGGGTATAATAACCGAAGCTCCCACTCTTGTAAGTAATACGGAAAATAAACTCCATACTACGGAATTTATTCAGCAGGGAACAATTCCACAAACGGAATCGGAGAATAATCCCGTACATCATTTTCCTTTTCAATCTCCCGTCGTGCCTGATATTAGTGTAAAGAATGATAAGACGCTATCAGCAGGGTTAGTTGGTAAAGAACAAAAAATACTGAACGGTGCAGAGAATAAAAAAGATGAAAACATAATTGCGGAACAAAATGACGATTATACAATTCCGTATAAAGAAGAAAAAACGATGTATTCGGCATCGGATAAAAACACATATACGGGAAACACAAGAAGTGAAATAACAAGGAAGATTGAAGAAATACAAAATACGCTTCGGACAAGTACTAAAAGTAAGGTACAGGTACGATTGCTGAACGATAATCCTGATGATATGCAAGTACGGGTTGATATATCGGCAACGTCTGAGAAAGAAATACCCACTATTATTGATGCAATTATCGGTACGATTTGGGTGCCGATGCAAAAACAAGAAATATCTATTTTACATAGTGCTGAATTGGGAAGCGTTAAGAACGATAGCGGCTTGCAAACGGAAACGGCTGATGGAGAAAGTACGAGTTTTAGAACGGTATTGGAGAACAATATAAAAGCTATTGCACCTGAGCAAAAAGCGACACCACAAAATGCTGAGAAAGAAGAAAAAGCAGAAAATGTATTAACGAATAGTGTGCAAATCCCGATAAAAAAAGACGAGCCGCAAAAGAATACTATAATACCGACGCACACAAACAAAGAAAAGAGTGGAAAAAACAATTATATCGAAATTGTTGTCGGAAATAAACAGACGGTAAAAACATCTGTAGTCGCTAAAGCAGCGGAAAGTGTACTCTCGAATGAAAATAAGCCATTAAATAATACGATAGCCACCGAAAAACAAGATAAGAATACAGCACAAAATAAGGTAGTAGTTGAAAAACATGCTGACCTTAATACCCAGAAAATAATTGAGGTATTTGTTGAGAATATATTTCCCACCGAAGAAAAAACAGCGACAGCAAAAACACCGGTACAGAAAGAGTCTGAAGTTCAAAAAAGTGCAACACCGTTAAACGAAAATGAGGAAAATCCTCTGCACAACATTTCTGCAAAACAAAGTACCGCAAAAGGCGAAACACCTAAAACGCGAGTTGCAGAAAACAATACAGAAAATGCTCATGAATATATAGTCTCCGATGAGAGAAAAGTAAATACAACGGAAAAACCTCCGACTACGAATATCCAAAGAAAAATATCGGTACCGGAAACACTAACAACGGGAAAAAACGAACCGACTGAAAACCACATACCCTCTATAAAAGAGAATGTAACTCAGAAAACAGAAAAAGAAGAGGCGGAAACATACAATGTACCGACTGTAAAAGAAATATCGGTAAAATCGGCTGGGATGGATTCGGAATATAGTATTGATGAAAGTACGAAAAGTGTAAATACAAAAACGGAAAAGAGTATCGCAAATAAGGGCATTGCAGAGAAATCGGCAAACTTTATTGAAAATGTAATTGCTAAGGGCAATGAACTTAATAATGAAAAACCGAATACAAAGGAAAATATCGTAGTAGATAATGGTACAAAGGCGATTGTAAAAGACGACATTAACGGCGGAAACCAAAATGTGGGTTTGAACAACAAACAACGAGGAATCACTAAAAATGATCTTGCTGAATCTGCCGATACGTCAGCTTATTCTATGACCGAGAACAGTGGATCTGAGATTGTTGGTGAAGGTGAAATAGACAATACTGTAAATAACAAAACAGTATTGAACAATGAAAAGGTAATTAAAAAGCAGAATAGGAGTGATGTACAACAAAGTACACTTAGAGTAGAAACAAAGGGATACGGAGCCGAACAAAAGAATAATATACAAAAGCAAGTAGAAAATACTGATAATACAGTGTTAAAAACGCAGAGAGTAGTTAATACTGAGGATGTGGAGTTTTCTACACCGCTTGACGAGGAATATATTCACCAAAAAGAAGAAGTACGAAGTGAGAATAATAATGAACGAAAAAGCGTTATTATAAGCTATTCTTCAAAGAGTGCGAAGATTGAAAATAAAATCGGAAAAGATGTAGTAAAGTCCGAAACTGTTCTGAAAAATAATACTTTATCCTATAACCAACACGCTGAAATAAACGATGGTTTTTCTGACACGAATGCTGTAAAGCAGAGTGCAATAGATAAAACTGTTACTCAAGAATATTCGGAAATACCATCAGAACCACTGAATATGGTTTCGGAGGAATATTCTGTTTTACCAAACGAAGAAATACCGATAAAAAGTATTCGTACAGAAATAAGCCGTAAAGAGTCGAGTATCGAAGTAAAGAATGGTGCTACGCTTCATGAAATACCTACCCCAACAATAGTAAAAGGTAAAGTAGAGAATGAGAGTACGATTAAAGAAGAAAAGAATAAAGAGGTTTCAAAAAGATCCGAAACAATTACCGAACATAAAACGACCCATACTGCAATTTCCGATGATGTAAATACGGGCGATGATTTAATTGTTGAGTATAAACCAATTGCCCATGATGAAGATGATGCTTTGCCAAAATCAAAAAGTATTCTAAAAACAAAGAGTGAAGAGAAAAATATCACTCAACCTTTGAATACAAAGCAAATTCATCAGCCGGAACATACCTCAGTACAAGAACATACAACTATTTCAGTCGAAGCAAAACCGCAAGATATAGATGTTGAAAATGTTGAGAATAAAAATATCGGTACTGTATCTTCAAAACAGAATACTATAAAGCCGCATGTAAGCACAACGGAACGTGAGTATGATGATGTAGTAAGTAACTCTACTGAACTGAAGGCGGATAATGACATAGAGCAAAACGTTGTGCCTAAGAATGGAGAACGTGATTCTTCACAAAAAATTCAGAGCACAGAAAAAAGAACGGTAGTCGAAAATAGAAAAGTAAATACAGAAAAGGTAGTAACCACACTATATCAATATGAAAATACGGATGAAACTATCGTACATAGTTCGCCTGAGCCGTTGAGCAATGAAAAGACTAATACTACTGTTAATAACACCGACAAGAAAATACCTACGGAAACAAAGCAAATAACCGTGCATGATGTCTTAGAGGTGGAGGGAAAAGTTTCGGAAGATAAATTAGTAGAGGCAAAAGCAAAGATTAGTACGGAAATACCGACTCGGAAAATAGATCCGGCGAATGAAATTAATTCGTCACCTGATACTATAGTAGAAAATAAGAATGCCGTAGAAACAGAGGAGAGTAAGAGCGAACCTATATCACAGCCGCGGACTTATATTATAAAGGATGATGGAGAGTCACTTGCTACTCATGATACTAAAGAATTTACGATATCGCAAAAGCAAGAGAGTATAGACTCATCTGTTAAAGAAAATACGGATATTGTAAAACCAGAGCTTAAACCTATTGTACAGGAACACAACACTAGTGCTCGTGATAGTAAAAAATCGGATAAGGAGAATAATACTGTAATAATAGAGCCCGAAAACTATATTGTTACCAATGAAAACAATGAGCCGGAAAGTGTACAGAAAGTTATTATACCACAAAAAGCGGAATCTGTAAAAAAATCCTTTATACGGGAACAAAATACTGAAATACATATTCCTGACGTGGAGGAGGATGTATATGTACCAACCGAAAAGAATAAAGATTTACAAGGAAAAATTACTTCAGATGAAAGTGAAGCAAGTGCGGAAGAAACCTCGATTGTACAAAAACCGGTAATTGAAAATGCGAATAAAAAAACGGTGGAAAAGCAAACGGTGGATAATCCTAAAGTAGAAACGCCTATCGTTACTTCTCCGAAAAATACCGAAAAAAATGTTATTGATATTGACGAGAAAATTCCCGTTGTATCAAACTGGAAAGAAAATCCGAACACATTAACCGAGAATATCGTTAGCGAAGCTGTAGAAAATACAGGTTACGAAGAAGAGGTACATATTCCTAAACCGCAGCAAGCGGCACAGAAAACGGAGAATAAACAGGCGATACCGTTAGTGCTTACTGTTCACTCTGCGGATAAACATAGTGTTAAGGAAACGAGAGAGTTTCTACCGACCTTAGAAGAGAATGTACCAGCTATTACGCAGAATGTAAAAAGTGAAATAGCGAAGAAATCTGCTTCAAAAAATGAAATTCAAACGGAGAATAAATCGCAAGTATTTGTCTCCGATTCCGAGCCGTTGAGAGAGCAAAATATTCTCGAAAGTGAAGTTTCGGAAGTGTACAATAAGGATACAGAAAACGCTGATACTGAAGAAACAAAGGTACGCACGAACAAAAGTTTAGAAAAAGAAGCGGCGGATGTTGCAGAAAAACAAATAAACTGGAATAATGCATCACCGATGCAAATACCCCTTATTACCGATAATGGTAATGTATATGTATTTAAGAATGAGGAAAAATCGAACTCCGCTATCATTATTACGAATAATGGAGATGATACGCCTATAAATACGGAACATTTGCCGAGTACGGTAAGTGCATTACATACCATTATAGAAAAAGCTTCAAAAGCTGGTGTGCCGGTTAAAAACATAGTATTTAAATTAAGAAAAAATGAAAGTGCTACTCTAAATGCTGATATAAAGCAATCTGCAAAAGATACTTTAGTGTCGGCTGTAAAAAACAAAGAAATAAACTCCGGCAAAAAAACGGACATTCCCCTACATTCTTCCGAATTAAATCCAAATTTCCTTCGCGTTGAAGAACCGATGCAAGAAAAAATGGTTTCTTCTATAAAAAATGAAACGGAAGCTATATCGAAAAGTACCTTGTTAAGCCAAAAAAGCATGGAGATAACAAAACCCATCGAAAAAGAACATAAAAACGGTATTATGGTAAACGATGAGCCGTATCAAACAGCCGGAATAGTAAAAGCTGAAACCATTAATGTGAATGATGAAAATGGAACAAGCGATACTTTGTTAAAACAAGGTATGCCGAAACAAGTAAAAGCTCAAACGAATAAAAAGAATACGGAGCAAAGTGCTTTTACTATGGCGAATAATAATGAAACGGTAGTAAACGATAGGTCGGAAATTCGGAATAATAACAATGAATCGGAAAAAATATCTCTAAATCAGTCAGATAAGAGAAATATTGTACAAGAAGAAAGGAATGAGAGAGAACCGATTGACAATAATTCGGTAAAAGCGGAAAAAAAAGAAAATGCGGTTGAACATTCATACCGAGTGGAGGAAATACAGCCGAACTCGGAAAATGTGCAGGAGAGTGTAAATAAAACTCAAACCGCTTCTCTATCTCATCAGGAAATACAGACGCACCCTGCGGTAAATGAAAACCGTGAAACCATAGTAAGAAATATTGAGCAGAATAATCCTATACGAACAAATCAGTCGAATGTACAAAAAACAACGTATAATTCTACGGATATAAGAACGGTTCCTGCCGATGAATTTGCAACAGTTACCCATGAATATATGCGTGCACGTACAAATGAAAACGGTGTTGTAAGAATGGTATTACAACCCGAAGAATTGGGAACAGTTACCGTGCAATATGCAGTTCGTAATAATGAAGCGCAATTAGGCGTGCAGGTTGAAAATCAGAATGCAAAAAATATTATCGAATCACAATTAGGTTCATTAAGAGAACAATTTGTAAAACAGGGTGTTCATCTGGAAAAAATAGAAGTAAGCATTAAAAAAGAATCGGAACATTCTACGAATAATAACTCTCAAACTTTTTCCAATAATGATCGCGGCGGAGGAACATCGCAACAGGAACAAGAAAGCAGGCAGGCATTTGTACGGTCATTCAAATATGCAGCAGAGGCAAGAAAAGCACAAACAACAAATTATACGAATAGCGCATTCAATAGACTTTTTAATACCAATAGATAAAGGATAACTATATGGCATCTATAACCGGTTCATCCGATATAACAAATAAATTATTTGAGGATTTGAATAAAGCGGCTCCATCTCCGAAAAAGGAATTAGGCAAAGATGAATTTCTGAAATTGCTTACATATCAGATGAAATCGCAAAATCCTCTTAAACCTCAGGAAGGTCAGGAATTTGCATCGCAATTAGCGCAATTTTCATCATTAGAGCAATTAACGAATATCAGCAAATTATTGGAGAATCAATTGGAAGGTAATGCCGTACTTGCAGCATCAGTCACCAATGCAAATGCTCCGGCTCTCATCGGCAAAAATGTGGAAGCACAAACGGATTATCTTGCATTCGACGGAACAAATCCTGTTAGTATGGGATATGAATTACCCCGAGCGGCAAACGAAGGTGTGTTAAAAATAAAAACACAAGCAGGTGCGGTTGTACGAACAATTCCTTTAAGCGGAGCGGGATTAAAAGACGGTAAACATAATCTTACATTCGACGGTAAAAACGATCGCGGGCAATTCTTGGCAAAAGATAATTACCGTATTGAAGTTTCTGCTACAGCGGGTTCCTCACCTGTCGAAGCAAAAACATATGTGAAAGGTATTGTAACTGGATTGCGCTTCAAACAAGAAGGAACAATGTTGGTGGTAAATGGCGGAGAAATGCCGCTTGCCGATATAGTGGAAATTATACCATAGAAATAAGAATAATTAACATGTACCATAATACAATAAAAGGAGGTGATATGAATGTCTGACATACAAAATGTTTCATTACCCTTTATTCCGGCCGGCGGTTTACGTGAACTGAAAAGGCAAAGCGTACCGATACAAACTGAATTTCCGAAAACATCATTTAATGAATTGTTTGAAAAGGAAATTAATAAACTTCGGTTTTCGGCGCATGCGCAAAGTCGCCTTACAAGCCGAGATTTGCAACTTTCGGAGGATGATATACAAAGAATTGATTCCGCAGTTGAAAAAGTACAGGAAAAAGGCGGTACGGAAACATTAGTAATGTTAAGGGATATGGCTTTTGTTGTAAGCGTACCGAATAAAACGGTAATTACGGCAGTACAAAGAACAGATGCCGAACCGACGGTATTTACAAATATCGATTCGGCTGTATTCGCATAAACATGCGAGCTGACAAGGGGTTGGACCTCGCCTTAAAAAGGCAGGAGATCCCTCCAAAAAAATCGGATCTGAATGACGGATGATCCGAAAAAATCAAATATTATTTTTCTATTTTGGAGGTCATTATTTATGGCACTTATTCGTTCCTTATCGGCGGGCACAAGTTCATTGCGCGCTCATCAGCAACGCTTGGATGTAATTTCCAATAATATTGCAAATGTTAATACAATCGGTTTTAAAGGTAGCCGAACGACATTTGCGGAACAATTCTCACAGACTTTCGGCTCGGGCTCCGCACCAAGTAATATTGCCGCAGGCGGTATCGGCGGTGTTGATCCGGTTCAAATCGGTCTGGGGGTAAGACTCGGAGCAATTAAACTTGATCTGAATCAGGGTTCTATACAAAACACAACCCGCCCTTTGGATTTGGCATTGCAGGGTGAAGGATTTTTTGTTTTCAAACAAAACGGTCAAACGCTTTATTCTCGTGCGGGTGCATTTTCCGTTGATTCGCGAGGCAATTTAGTAGATAGTTCTTCGGGCTCTTATGTACAAGGCTACAATCTTGAAAAAGATAGTTCCGGTCGTGTATTAAAAGATTCGAGCGGATCTAATCAGCTTAACCGAAAAGTGACAAATGTAGAAATTTCTCCTACATTCAAATCTGCGCCACGTCAAACTCAAAGTGTGCAAATCACCGGAAATTTAAGAGGCGATGCAAATGTCGGCGATGAGTTTAATACAAGTATTACCATTTTCGATACTCAAGGTGCGCCACGTGTTTTGAATCTTAACTTTACTAAGTCGGCACCGAATACATTTGCAATGGTAGCGACTATGGATAGTAATACAACGCCGATTGCCGGAGCCCCCTCCTCTTTAACATTTAATGCTGATGGTACCTTGCAAACACCTCTTTCATTTAACTTAACGGCTGCTGCTTTAAATGCAGTGAGTACATCGAATGCTTTTGATCAAGTTACCCCGAAAGATGTATCTATTACTTTGGCTACTCCGGATAATTTATTGGGCGGGTTAACGCAATTTGCCGGATTAAATACTGTAACGGCACGTGAGCAAGACGGTTATACATCCGGTGAATTATCAAGAATATCTGTTGATCAAACAGGTAAAATTCTTGGTGCATTTACCAATGGACAATCAGAATTACTTGGTCAGGTAGTTCTTGCACGATTTACCAATGCAGGCGGCTTGATTAAAGAAGGAAGTAATTTCTTCTCAATATCACCTAATAGCGGTTTGCCGACCGTAGGTACTGCTGTGGAAATCTTCCCTTCAACACGTATTAACTCAACGGCTCTCGAAGAATCGAATGTGGATTTAACGGAGCAATTTACCGATTTGATTACAACACAAAGAGCATTTGAAGCAGCTTCCAGAACTGTAACGATAAGTGATCAGTTCTTGGGCGAAATCAATCAGCTGAAACGATAATAAACCGTAGTATTCTTTAATGCGGTTCTATTATATCTACTACCACCGATTAACAGCCGCATAAAAGCTATACATACATGATTTATATAAATCCATATCCGAATGAAGGGTATGGATTTTTTTTGTGTATGGGGACTTTATGACACTGTCGACTACTTTTTCTTTTTAATCGGGATTTTTATATGACTATTATTATGCCATTGTATCTGTAACGGATCTTGTGCATCGTTAATAGTTTCATTGCATACATTTTTACCTGTGCCGTAATTTATAATCTCAAAGGGATGTTTGTTGATGTTGAGTATTGCTGTTAAACGACTCCCTTTTCTAATATGTTTGCACACTAAACGTATATTATTTATAGGGATAGTTTCATCAGCATTCGGAGTAAGTAAATGCCTTTGCGAATTATCGCTTGCATAACTTGCTCTACCCAAATATCGTGTCAAGTAAAAATATTTTCCATCAGGCATTAATTCATACAATGCTAATGAAATATCCATATCTTTTTTGTTAATACTGGCAATTAAATTTCCGAAAAAAGCACCCTGAATGGCGAAGTCTTCCTCAAAAGGTGCAGATGTGAAAACAAGTCCGTTACCTGTATCAATCGAATCGGCAACTATCGAAGCAGCAAAAAAGCTGTTTTCGGTTTTTCTGTCCTTAAAATCGACAGTTTGCATCCTACTTGATTGATAGGAAGG
>JALHLL010000089.1:0-2965 GCA_022844575.1 bacterium | reverse complement strand
ATAGTTCCGAGTTGTTAAAATACAGTGATAGGGTATCATTGGTCATTTCTGACATAGAAGGCGAATGAAACCATGAATTTGTTCCCATTACCTGATAATTGACTCTATCTTTAAGAATTGATGGTTTTTCTTTTCCTTTCAGAATATAATCGAACCATAAATAAACTAATTCCAGCATATTTACTTTGGCTACACTATCAATTGTATAACCCCTTAAAACAGATGCGGGTTTACGTTGTGCACCCCAATGATCATAAGGACCCATCACAACATAATGATTGGCATTACTATTAAACAAGGTGTGTAGTTTATAATATTGTAATGCCGAAATTTGGGAACCGTCATAGTATCCTGTTGTTGTTAAAATCGGAATATTTATTCCGGCATATTCTTCTTTTGAGGGTACTAACGATTTCCAGTATGAATCATAGTCGGGGTGTTGCAGCCATCGCTGAAAAATACTGTCAGGAAATCCTGATAATGTATCCATAGAACCGAATGAGAAACCGCCTTCAAACCATTCGAAAGGTAAACTACGTCGAATAGGCTTTCTTTTATAAATATTATCGTTGGGCCAATACAAACTCATATTTAGCTGTACATTATTTTCCATCGGTACATCAAAACCCGGCATTACGGCAACTTGAGGAACTATAGTTTTTAAAGCGGAGTGTCTTTTCTTTACCGCAGACCACTGAGAAAACCCCGTATAGCTCCCTCCATACATACCTACACTACCATTACACCATACTTGTTTGCTAATCCAATCAATTATATCGTAAATATCCGATACTTCATGTTCATAAGGGAAATAATAACGCAGATTTGTGCGTATTCCGCGTGCATAAGCAAGAATGCCCACATACTCTTTTTCAGCCGATATTGTTGCAAAGTAATTATCTTTTTTGCCTTCATAATACGTTGTGTAAAAAAGTATTGCCGGTAATGTGGTCGTAACATTTTTCTTGCGAACGATAAGAACGGAAATATCAATTCCGCTACGTGTTGGTATCAGCACGCTATCAGTTATAAAGCGGTCACTGTCAAGGTTGTTTGTTTGGAGTGCAAAGGAGGGCGAAAAGGAAACAAAGATGCACAATAATATTATATATAGTTTCATTGTTACTTTTTTATATTCGATTCATAAAACTCTATCCATTCTTCCGCAGTTATCTTGGAAACAAGTTCACCGATAAGTTTATACGGTATCTGATCCATCTTTTTGAAACGAATACAACTTTTACCCATATCTAATTTTGTTGCGCAGTATTTGGGATATTCGCTTGTAAACCAATTCAGTAATTTCTCTATACTATATACCCCCATATGATAAACTGCTATAAAGTTTTTTTGAGAGGCAATACTCATAAAGGGTAATGCTTGTTTCGGATCGCAATGATAACCTGCCGGATAGAGCGAATGCGGTATTACATAACTTATCATATCGTATTGCATGGTTTCAGCAAATCCTTCCGGTAAATTGTTAAGAATAACCTTTCGCAATTCGGAGACGGCTACTTTTCTTTCTTCAGGCAATTTACTCAAATACATTTCTGGATTTTCGGCTTCTATTTTCATAATGATACGTAGATGATTTGTTATAAAATATAAGGAAATTAGAATACTGATTTAACCCATAGGATAATGAAAGCACAGTTCATAGCCGTCAGGATCGAAAAAAACTAATGATTTCCAACCATATCCTGTAATGGAAGGTTCCTGTATATTCATTCCCCTTTCGGATAAATACACATATAATTCATCAATTTTCGCACAATAAAAATAGAGAGCCGTATCGCCATGAACAGAGTTTCTGTTTTCATCCGGAGTATCGGGGCGGAATGGTTTTTCGTAAGCAGTGTTAAGCATAAGCTCTATTGTGCCGTATCGGAGCAATACCCAATCTACATCATCGCCCATACCTGATGATTGATATACCGTAAAGCCGAGTATATCTCTATAAAAACGTAATGAGGTCGGCATATCGAAAACCTGCAGAAGAGGTACCATACTACTGAAGTAAGGTTCAGTTATGTTTTGTTTACCCAGCATAATTCGCTGTAAAAAGTGTATATACCAAATTACGACAATCGGGAAAAAGAGAGTTCCATTATTCCAAGTATAAGGTACACCCCACAATCTAATGAAGAAGATAGGAAAACCAAAACCATAGTAAAAGTTCGCAATATAATCTTTTAAGTGAATGGCTCCGTGTTCATAACATTGTTGGCTGTTTTGTCACTCACCCCGATAATTTCTTGAACCATACATATGGTATATTCCGATTCAGCGAGAACTTATTATGTACTTTGTCACTTCTGCAAATCTTATCTTTTTGGTGAAATGCTCCTTAAAAGGTAATGGCTAAATAAAGCCAATTCAATGTCGTGATTTTGGTTATTATTCACCATTCGTGGAGGATGTTGTCAGAAGTGTTAAAAACAGCCCTTTTTTCACTTTTTTTCTGAAAAAAAGTTGAAAAATGTAGTATTTCTGTAGTAACGGATTTGTGAAAACACTTCGTATTTTTGTTTAGTATTTATGAACCCTTAAAAATAATTGCAGTTCCGAAAAGAGAAACGACTACATTTTGTATCTATTTACTATACCTAAACATATGATTCTGTAATTACAGTACCATCTCAAATGTTTTGTAAGAAGAAAAATACTTAGTAATCGGTTCCGACAGCGAATAATGAATCTGCTCAATATATGGTTATAGATAATATCTGTTCGGAATAAAAGTGTGTATTTGAGCACTATTAACAATATATAATAATCAGTTAAAATTTCTTTGTATTTGATACGGGTATAAAAATAACCGTAAGTGGGTGGTGTGTGCCTACCGGAATATAACACATATATACAATTTATTATACTTAATCCGAAAGAGGGTTTTACTCCTTTCACAATATCCGTGCGTGTAAAAATCAGGCAAATAGTGTACATACAATATACAGGGTAG
>JALHLL010000088.1 GCA_022844575.1 bacterium | reverse complement strand
GTCCTATTGTTTCGGCAAACTCCAATGCCTTTTCATAATATCGCAGTGCCAAGTCATTATTGTTGAGATTTAAATATGTATTTGCCAAATTAGTACAGATTACGGCATATACCGGATCGCCCCATTCGAAATCAAACATTCGGAATGCTTTATCTAAATACTCGAGCGCATGCTGATAGTCTTCAATATTAAAATAGAGGATACCTATGTTTGCCAATGTTCTAGCCGATTCATACAATGACCCTATTTCTTCCATAATGTGTAGAGATTTTTTTAAGTATTTTAATCCTTCCGAATACTCGGAACGATAAACATAAACATTTCCCACATTACCAAGAACATTAGCATATTCAATTTTTTTATCAGTACCTTCGAGTAAAACAAGTGATTTGTTATAATATTCAAGAGCTTTATCATAATCGGCATAATATAGGTATATACTTCCTATATTACCTACTGCACGTCCAAGAAGAGTTGCATCATTAGTTTTTTCAGCCATTTCAACAGCTTTTTCAAACAGGTTTAATGCTTTTTCAAAATCTCCTAAACGAAAAAAAACATTTCCCTCGAGAATATTAATTTGTACTGTAAGGAAAATCAAATAATCTTCATCATCCTTAACGGTACAGGATGTTAGAGAGCCGTCAGGATTATATGATTCGAGGAAGGAGCGAATTGTGACTATAGTGTTTTTTATAGCATCATAATTAGCTTTGTTAAAGCTTTCATGAGCTACAGCAATCATTTGAACGATTTCTTCTTTCTTCATTTTACTTATACCACTGTTAGGATACAATGAGAAAAAGAGTATATTAATTATTTTACACTTAATATGTTGCCATCTGTATTCGGCAACGAAATGTTGACCATTCTACCTAATGTAGGGGCTATGTCTGCAGGAGATACTTTTATATTTTGTTTCTGCTTTTTTATGTGACCGCCGAAAAAAATAAGAGGTACATGGGTATCATAACTATAGGGTGTACCATGTGAAGCCGGATTTGAACCGTAAATCCAATACATTTTCGGATAAAAGACAATATCTCCCGAACGCATAGGGTGAGTGCTGTTACGAATTTTATCGAATAATTCATTATCCCAATTCTCTGTATTTTTTCCCTCTATTATGTTCCTCGTAGTTTGTACAAAACCAATGCCATTATAATTGCGTAAAAAGTCTATTGTCTTGTTTTGCGCTTCATTGTATAACTTATCATCCTTAAGAACGGACTTATCAAAAGTAACTGAAGGGGGGTATATAGTTTTTATAGGGTCAGCATCCGCTTCAATATGTAATTCTTTCTTTAACAATCCATTAAGCTCCTTTTTTAACTTACTTACTGAAAGTCGCCCAGCATCGAAAGGAACAGGTGTTTGAATCTTTGATATTTCAGGTATCGGTGCAACTCCATGATCAGAACTTATAACAAGTACATAATTGCTTCTGCTTATATTCTTATCAAGATATTCGATAAAATTTCCCAAAATTGTATCGCAATGGACATAGAGTTCTTGTATCTCCCTGCTGTCCGGTCCGAATAAATGTCCCGTTAAGTCAGTTGTTGAAATTCCTAAGTACAACACATCAGTTTGTTTATCCTGTCCCATTTTCTCGTTTTCAATCGCCGATATTCCAGCCTGAAAGAGATGAGAAACCGAAAATGGTGAGCATGCATACGCATAAACGGCGTTTTCTCCTTGTAAAGGTACCTCATGTGGGAAGATATTATCTCCACCGGGCATTTTGCCTTCTTGTTTAATAGTATCCGCGAATCCCACCGAATTCTTCAACTGTGCGAACCATGTTCTACCGAAGTACCGATTTGCCGGATTCTTTTTTTGCCAATTATCTAACCATAAGGGTTTTGAATAATTTTTGGATGTCTCAAAGTCGCCTGTTGAGTCATTCATCCATAATACGTGTTTGGCATTTTTACCCGCCATAAGTATAGCTGCACGATCCTTTATAGCAATGGATACTTGCTTTGAACCGGTATGTTGTTCGTGAATATAATCTCCGAGAGTTTTTCTCAGTAGTAGGGTAGGTGATAAATGATGTTCGTGATTTGGCTCCGAATTCGGTTCCTCAGTGCAATAACATGAACAACCAGTTTCCTGATCAAAGAAATCATTACTCACGATGCCGCTTTTCCAAGGATTACAACCGGTCATAAGTACTGCATGCCCTGCACAGGTTACATTCGAGGCATGAGAATAATGACAATCGGTATAATAGCTACCTTCATCCGCAACTTGCAAAAAACCTTTTTTACTGAAAAGTGGACGAAATCTTTCTATATAATCGCCCCTCATCTGGTCGTATGAAAGTATAACAATCAATTTAGGAGTTTGGCTGAATGAGTTGGTTGCGAAGGAATAGATAAAAATTAAAAGAGCAAGAATCAAGTTTTTTTTCATAGTTTTTATTATCATAAAAGGCAAAAATAGGTATATGTACGAAGAGTTAGCGCATTATTTTCACCTGATATACCTAAGTAAGAATGATTGGCATGTTCGCCAGAAACCCTAACACAATTGAAAAGAAACAACGATGAATTCATATCAAGACGACTTTTATCTTGAGAAAAATATGGACTTCTTAAATAACGGTTCATTTGGGGCATGCCCTAAAACAGTTCTCGAAGCCCAGAGAGAATGGCAAATAAGAATGGAGACGCAGCTCATTCGTTTTTTTATGAGAGAATTACCGATCGCTTTGCGAGACTCGGCTGTTTCATTAGGAAAATTTATCGGTGCAAAGCCGGAGAACATAGTTTTTGTTGATAATGCGAGTTCGGGTGCAAATGCCGTTATACGTTCTTTAATACCACAACTTCGACGCGGTGATAAACTTTTAACAACCTCTCATTGTTATGGTGCGGTTCTGTGTACTTTACAATATGCTTGTGACTGCTCGGGTGCTGAGCTTGTTATTGCCGATGTTCCATTTCCAATAGAATCACCGCAGCAGGTAATTGATACATTGATACCGTATATTACTGAAAAAGTGAAGTTGTGCGTGCTCGATCATATCACCTCGGCAACAGGAGTTATATTTCCAATCGAGCCGATTATAGGTTTTTGCAGAGAAAAAGGGGTGCCGATACTTATTGATGGTGCACATGCTCCGGGTATGATTAGCCTTAATATGGAAACGCTTCAACCTGATTGGTACACGGGTAATTGTCATAAATGGTTATTTGCTCCGAAAGGATGTGCTTTTTTGTGGACACATCCCGAAAAGCAGGAAATTACCCACCCGACGGTCATTTCGCACGGTTATCGTGAAAACTATATTACTGAGTTTGACTTTGTTGGAACAAAAGATTATACACCTTTCCTTACTTTACCTAAAGCTATTGAATATTATTCGACGATTGGGTATGAGAAGATTTTTTCACACAATCATAATCTTGTAGTTAAAATGAGAGACAGGTTATGTGAAGCTTGGTCTGTACCGCATACCGCTCCATCATCAATGCTTGGATATTTAGCTACTCTTTATTGCCCGATTGCCCAAAATAAAATGGCCTCGATGAAAAATGTGGCTCTCATTCACGATTTTTTATGGGATACATATAGAGTTGAAATACCGATTATGCCCTTCAATAATAAATTATGGTGGAGAATAAGCTCTCAAATTTTTAATTCTGAAGAAGATTATAACAAACTTCTTGAAATAGGAATGAGTAATGATTTGCTTGACGGTTAATTATATACATTAATCGCACTGTTGAAGAAAATGGACGTTTCATTTCTGAAAGAGAGTATTATTAGGAGTTCTTGTGTATTCCTGATAGTATTTTTAGTGTATTTACTACTACCTAACAACAATTATACTCATGATTGTTTAGATTACGCAATTGCTGTTCGAGATGGCAAAAATCTATTTCACCCTCATCATCTTTTGTATAATGCCTTTGGAAGGCTAGTCTTCACAAATTGTTCTATTGATGCTTTAAGGTTATTACAGACCACATCTGCGCTATGTATGGCATGTTGTGTTGCTTTACTACATTACATATTATTATTAAGAAAATGTAATAGCATTTGGGCATATTTCTTTGCAAGTTGTAATGCCGTTATTTTCTGTGGTACCTCATCTGAAATGTATTCTATTACAATGTTTTTCTCTTTGATTTCATGGTTCCCATTTCTTGTGAGCAGGGAAAAGGGGAGTTATGTAATACTTTCAGCATTCGGTGCTGCACTCGCAATGTTGTTTCATCAGACGGCTATTTTTTCGGTAATAATATTAGGCTTAGAGTATTATAAAAGGAATAAAAAAAGTGCATATATTTTTTATGGTGCAAGTTTTCTTATAACAGCAGTTATATATATATATGTTGCTTCCATAAACGGTATAACCACCTTCCAGCAATTTATACGATGGTTAACTGAATACTCTCACCTACACGAAGCATCAGGTGGGGCATGGGGAAAATTTAGTTTATATACTATTCCCCAATCTCTATGGGGCTTGTTTTCCACAATTTCCTATCCTGAAATTGTTGTCAGTTATTTCGTGTCTGGCGAAGTGAATGTATCACCTTGGGATATGGCACTCTCTTGTGTATCCGTACTACTTTGTATAACATTCACTCTATTGATATTGCGGGAACTCATTCTGAAAAGGGTAATACTAAAGAGAGAAATGCTAAGGAGAGAGAGTATTTTTGTTTTACTTTGGCTTCTATTGCAATCGCTGTTTACCATCTGGTGGGAGCCGAATAATAATGAATTTTGGGTATTATGCCTGTTGCCATTACTGTTGTTTATATCTGAAGAGCCCATGATTACGAATAAAAAACTTCTTCTTTATATGATAACTCTTCTTTTATTTACAAACCTTATAGGTAGGGCGTATAAGGATTCTCGCGAAGAAAACAATGTCATTCTTTCCATTACAAAAGAATTAGACAAAGCAACTATAAAGGATGAGGATATTGTACTTACTTTCTCTACGGAAATTAAACCCTATATGGAGTATTTTTATCGTAAAAAGGTAAATGTACTTTCATTAGGACGTTTGAGCAATTCGGGCGATACGAAGAAGTCCGTTCTCAAAGACTATAAGGCAAAGTTGGATAGTTTGAATAGGGAACATACTATTTTTATTCTCGATAATGAACTATATCCTGATAATATTGTTCTTACATATTATCCGCAATGGTCGGCACAGGATTATAAAGAATGTTATGCTCCTTATAGTGATCGAATGGAAATTATAGGTTACTACAATCGCTTCGGTAAAAAATCTATTTTATACAAACTCAATATGCTAAATTAAAATTAAGAGTATAGGTAACGGTTACAAAACTAAACGTTTGATTTTTGCCATATAAAAACCGTCACAATTTTCGATAGGGGAGTATCGTTTTTCTTCGATAAGTTCATATTCTCCATTTTTTGAGAAAATAAAATTTCTTACGCGGTCTTCACCTTCACATGGGAAAACACTACATACGGCATAAATTAAATATCCACCTGTTTTTGTCATTCGTGAATAACGCGCTAAAATATCATCTTGCGTTTTTATTAAAGAATTTATACTCTCTTCCGTTAATCTCCATTTTGCATCCGGATTGCGGCGATAAACACCGCTGCCGGAACAAGGTGCATCAAGTAAAACTCTATCCGCACTCGAATCCAATCGTTTAATTGTTTTCGATGATGTTATTAAACGTGGCTCAATAATAGATGCCTTTGCTCTTCGGGCACGTATTTTTAAATCCTCTAATTTATCCTCATAAATATCCAATGCGAGTATTCGCCCTTTGTTTTTCATGATTGCAGCTAAATGAAGAGATTTACCACCTGCGCCGGCACAAGCGTCAATAATGCGCATACCTGATTGAACATCGCAAAATTCGGTAACCTTCTGTGAAGCAAAATCTTGTACTTCAAATTGTCCGTTTGTATATGCTTTTGTGCGAAATAATCCTTTAACCGATGGAACTTTAAGTGTATTATCCGCAACTTTTTCAGCAATAATATCTTCACTATTCAGTTGCTCGATAAGTTTATCGCTTGTAGTAACAAGAGTGTTTGTACGCAAATACATTGTCGGTTTTTTAACAAACGAAGAAAATATCAATTCGTAATTTTCTCCGAGTTGTTGTGACGCAAAATCATCCATCCATTCATTTACGGAAATAGTACCCTTTGGTAAAGGAATGTTATTTTCATTTGCTACGAGCGCATTAAGAAGATCCCTATTCTTATACCAAAATTCGGTCATCTCTTTTATATCATCGGATTTATTTACTTCCTTAATATATCCGCCTAATCGTAATATCTGGTAAACACCTTCGGCTATTGTTTCTCTTAAAGTATCATCAGTTATTCTATTCTGTCGAAAAAAACGTTCGATTGCACGATCGGCAAACATATCTTCGTGGAAAACATCATGTACAATATCCGTTATTGTATCAATCAACTCATCTTCATGTTCACTTATCACATATCCTCCATTGTAATGATAATTTTACCAAATTGTTTATTCCGTTCCATTTTATCGAATGCATTATCAATTTCCTGTAGAGTAAAAACCGAATCTACGGCAGGAAGAATATGTTTTAGTGCAACAAAATCAAGCATATTGCTGAAGTCTTCATCATTACCCATAGTTGAGCCGATGATAGTAATTTGCTTCCAGAATATTCGATGTATATTCAATTTTTCCACCGTACCTAAAGTTGCACCGTAGTTTACGATAGTACCGCCGGCTTTTACCGCTTCCAGTAATTGATTAAACTCACTTCCCGCCGTGCCATCAATAATGCAATCAAAACCGCCCATTGTTTTATGTACTTCCTTACCCCAGTTCGGGTCTGTGTACAAGATACCGCCACTTGCCCCCATACTCAAAGCAGATTGAATCTTTATTTCATCGCCTGAGGTTATCCATACTTCACAGCCAAGTGCGATTGCTAATTGCGCTGTAATAAGCGCAACGCCGCCTCCGATTCCCGTAATAAGGATTTTATGTTTGTTCTGGGCTTTGCCTTGCCTTATTAATGCACGCCACCCTGTAAGCCCTGCAAGCGGCAATGCCGCTGCCTGTTCATTTGTTAAATGTTTCGGTGCAAGATATACTCTATCATAGTTACACACTATGTCTTTAGCCAAAGTGCCGTATGCAGGCATTCCGAGTACCTGAAAACTTGTTCCTTGAGCTTTATCATTATCTCCCCAAAATAAAGAGGGGTGAATAATTACCCTTTGCCCTAATAGATGATTATGTTCCTTGTTTGCTACATTGACCACAATTCCGCACCCGTCAGAACCAAGTATCGCAGGATATTGAATTTTCGCATACAAACCTTTTTGAATCCACAAATCACGACGATTGAGTGCGGCAGCTAAAATTCTTATATGTACTTGATTCTCTTGTAAATCGGGTAATTCAAACTCATCGAGTATTAACTTTGCTCCCTTTTCATATAAAACAGCTGCCTTTGTGAATAATGACATACTTTGTCCGTCTCCGAAATTTCTTTAACTACAAAAATCGTAATAATCAATATAAAAAGGACGGACATGATACACTATATTGGTATTCGTTCCGATATTCTTGATAATAACTTTGCTATGCAAAGAAACTCAATGTGGTGTTGGGCTGCTTCAATTCAGATGGTGTTACGGTACTATGGTGTAACTATTTCACAAGAAGTTATTGTGAAACAATCCTTCGGTGTTGATGAGTGGGGGAATCCCGCAAATAAACCCGCCGGCTTTGATATAATGACTAAACACCTGAACAAATGGGGGATAGATGTACATGGTCAACACTTTGAAATTCGTGCAATGCTCTCTCCGGGTGCGCCTTCTCCGAGTGTTTTATTACGTGAACTGTCGTCGCATCGCCCTATTCTCATTTCATATAATAGCCGTCCGAGAATGAATCATGCGGTTGTGTGTACCGCAGCAAAAATAACAGAAGAGAATGGCAGGCATGTAATCAAGAGTATTGTTGTACGTGACCCTGCTCCCTATAAAAAGAATATTGAACAACATGGTCGCATTGAGCATCGTGCTTTAACTCTTGCACAAAAAACAGCAGCTTATTGGCTTATTCGAGTGAAGAAAATCAGTTGAGTTTTTGTAAAATAAATGATAATAGAAGACTGACAATCCATAAAAAAGAGGTTACCCGGAAATTTCCGAATAACCTCTTTTTTCTATAAACCGTGAAGGTGATTATACCTTCGTTATTACGATATATGTTGAACCTATGTATCGTTTACCTTTCGCAGCTTTGCGCATTGGTGGCGGATTGATAGGATCGGCATTTTCGGATGGAACGATAGAAATTCTATCGGCTGTAACACCTTTAGAAACGAAATATGCTTTGAGTGCTTCGCAACGTTCTTTCGTCAATTTCATATTCGCTTCTTTGTTCTCGATATCATCAGGATATGAAGAAACCTGAATCTTTACGGACGGATTCATAATAAGAGCTTCAACGGTTTCGGCTAAAAATTCTTGTGCACCTACACGCAATTTTGCTTTGTTTAACTCAAAAGGAGCAACAGGCAAGGGAATACGAGTACCGTTTACTAATGGTTTAACCAAGAAATCTCTTGAAATTTCAGAGTACTTACCCGTTTTCGGAGTTACGATTGAAATTTCCTCTTGGAAAAAATCGGGATGTTCGATTTTAACTTTATAGGTTTCGCCGGGTTTTAATCCTGTAACAAGATAATAACCATCTTTAGAATTGCTTCGGCTATTACCTACTCTTTTATTGTTTGAATCGAAGAATGTAAGATTAACACTTGCTGGATTTCTATCGGTAGCTTTTAATACCGTTCCCGTAATACTTACAACAACATTTATTTGCGCAAAAGCGGAATTAATAGTGAATACACTAACTAAAACAATTGCTATTGATAATATTTTCTTCATTATTTACCACCTTTCTTCGGAGTTGCATTTGTCTGTTTAAGCAAACGAACCGAACCGTCGGCACAGCCGATAACAATAGTGGAAGCGTCGCTTGTTAAGTCCACACTCCATACTTCAACACCAATATCCGTTTTCATAATATTCTCGCCGTTCACTATGTCCCACATTTTAACGGATTTATCAAGACTTGCACTTACAATGGTTTTATTATCGGATGCGATAGAAACATCCTGTATTAAATCCGAATGAGCAACGATGGTTCTTGTTAATTCACCGGAAGGCATATTCCAAACTTTAATTACTCCCTCTTGGTCGGCAGAAATCAAATATTTGGAATCCATACTGAATAATACTGTTAAAACCGAAGCACGGTGACTTTCCAATGTCATAATCGGTTCGCGAGAATTCGGATCGGTTGACCAAATTTTGATTGTTCTGTCATCGCTACAACTTGCCAGAAGTTTGCCATCATAACTGTAGGCAACATTATTCGTTTGCATTGTGTGACCACGCAAAGTTTTTACTTCGCTACCGTTTTTCACATCCCACAGTTTAACTGTTTTATCGAAACTTGTGCTGGCTAAATAACCGCTCGTATCATCCTGACTGAAATAAACACCAATTACTTCGGCTGTATGTCCTTTTAAAACATTTAATTGTTTACCGGACTCAACATCCCAAATTCTTACTGTTCTGTCACTACTGCCGCTCGCAAGCATTTTATCGTTTCCTGAAAACGATAAGTTGTTGACTTGACCCAAATGCCCTTTTAAGGTGCGGAGTTCTTTACCTTCAGGTAAACTCCAAATTTTAATAGTTTCGTCAACGCTACATGTTGCAAAGCGTGTATCGGCTTCATTAACAAACACGCCTAACACTTCGTCATCGTGTTTGCCTACTGTCTCGACGCTGTAAGTTCTTTGTTGGGCAATACAAGGGACAGCCAACATAGAGAACAGGGTAACAGTCGAGATGAACGTCAGTAATGATTTCACCATAGAGAACCCTCAAATAATTAAATGAATAACTTATACAGTTCGTAACAAATGTTCTATATCCTTCAATAGTTCGCACATAGCTCGCAATTCAGCGCGCGGAATCATAACCATATCACTATCGGTTTCCGAGCTTGAACCATATTTTCTTGCGATAGCAGGAACTGCACTATCTATATCCGTACTGACTTCCGAACGTTCACTTTCAGCAAAAGTAAAGGGATGTTCCGTAAGAAATGCTTGTACATCAATTTTTTTGATTTGAGACTTAGCATCAATTACCGATAACCTCATTCTTCGCAGCATGATTTTTATAACACATAATAAATCCAAGTCTTTCTGTGTATAAATTCTATTGCCTGCACTATTCTTTTTGGGACGCAGTTCCGTGAACTCGCGCTCCCAATATCGAAGTACATGTTGCTGTTCATCAACAAGTTTACCTACCTCGCTTATAGAAAAATACTTCTTTGTCGGTTCGTACATCAACCACCTTCAATAACTTGGTCAAAAGCCCATGCTTTGCCACATACGCAAATATAGAGGGATTGAGTAAAAAACGGAAGAACTTTCTTACAAAGTGCTAAGATTTTTATAAGCGGCTAAGAAAAACATTGTGCAGAATTTTGTTATTCTGATATAATTTGATAATTTTGTGGACTGTGTTACAGCGATGCCAGCTTAGCTCAGGGGTAGAGCAGCTGATTTGTAATCAGCAGGTCATGGGTTCAAATCCGATAGCTGGCTCACATATAAAGTCCTTAACTTCCAATAGGTTAAGGGCTTTTTTTATATCTATTTGTTATTGTCGTACTTTGCTTTGGAGGCTGAATCGTTACAATAATGTGGCATAATTCTATAACATTTTCAACTGTACTTCTTTCCCAAAATTTTCCCCTTTTCACACACACAGTGCCTTTTGCAGAAATCTAAAACATATAGTTTTCTATCGAATCGGGCAAACGAATTACCTTTATCGTTCATACTTCATTATATAAACAATCACAAAAACATCAATTGACAATTGATGGTAGTTTGTATGAAATCAAAATTGTTTTCCATTCTCTATACAGTGATTTTGTATGGTGTGGTGAAATAAAATACTAATGGTACAAAAAATCTTGCTACATTTGGTAGACGCATTCTGTACGTAAGGCATCAGATTCTATTTCACTATAATAATTACTCCATGAATGGTTCAGACTGTTTAGTATGAACAATTGCGTAAAGGGTACTCTCTTTTTCGTTTACCACCATACTAAGGGCAATGCTTGAAAACCGACAATCGTTGACAAAAGAATATTACTTTTACAAATCATAACAAAATGACAAAAGCAAATACAATCAGAAGAACATTTAGCAGAGAGACTTTTGTTAGTGTTGACATTCAAGCAGACCCTAAAACAATTTGGAGTTTGCTGACAAATGCAGAAAATTATCCTAAATGGAATACAACTGTAATTTCAATTGACGGAAAAATTGCATTAGGAGAAAAGATACAACTCAAATCGTATCTTGACCCAAAAAGAGTTTTTAAACTTTCGGTAAAAGAATTTGAACCAGAGAAAAAATTAGTTTGGGGTGACGCAATGGGCAAAAGAGAATACAAAATAAAACCAACTTCAAATGGACAAACCAACTTTTCTATGAGAGAAAAAATTGGTGGACCGTTATTTCCATTGTTTGCTAAAATGATTCCATCTTTCGACGAATCGTTTGACAAATTTGCTCACGATTTAAAAACGGAATCTGAAAAATTAACTAAATAAAATTTACATTATGTCATACATAATAGGTACCAAAGAAAAGCCAATGGTATTAAAGACACCACCATTGACAAGTGAATACACAATGCACGTTGACCAAAAAGATGGTAACGATGTATTAGTTTGTACTGTTGGAAAAACAGTTTTACTTTATAACATTGACTGTATTAACGACTTACATACAATGTTGAAAGCACACGGAGACTGGATGGAATTAGGAAGTGCAGACGAGCAGAAACCGGCAAAAGACGGAACAGTGGAAGCTTGGGGACGTTCTGAAAACAATCCGGTTGGTGGTTGGTATGGACTAAAAAAGGGACTTAGGGGACGCTTCGGTATGTACATTCCACCATTAATGGAAGCACTTGGACTTGCTGAAGTAACTCACGATGCAAAAGGAAATAAGATGAAAGCTAAATAGCACCGCCTATAACAGCAGTTTGGCAATAGTGGTAAATTCAACATTTGTACATCTATGAACATTTGTGCTTCAATTTCCGCTATGCCAAAACCCTTTTCGGGACTGCAACACATCTCTGCGTGTACGCAAGCGGAAGTGACGGATGAATACACACACACGTTACCTGTCATTTATGGAAACTTACTTCTAGTTAAATCATTAGGGAAAACGAAATGAAACTTCTCGTCACTCTATTTCTTTGTTTTATTCTGAGCACTGACTCTTCTGCTTGTGATTGTGCATATGGTGGTCCGTTTCTTAAAATGGCATCAGATACAAAATTTGTTGCTCTAGTTGCTCTAATCAAAGTGACAAAGTATCTCTCCTTCAATGATTATAAAACTCCTATTTCGATGGAAGTTGAAATCATTGACAGATATTGAGGGACAGAAAACAGAACGAAAGTGATTGTTTGGGGAGGCCTAGGACACTTGTGTAGACCGTATCTTTCTCATTTCAAAGAAGGACGATATTATGTGATAGCATTTATCCAAGTTTATCCTAATAACGGACATGACAGAGAAAAAACTACAGACTATTCTATTAGCAATTGTGGTGCGTATTGGCTCACTGCAGACTTCAACAAAAAAACGGCGATCGGTGACATTGACAGCAAAGATCGACGTTCACAATCTATGAGATTGGTTAAATTAAAGGATGC
>JALHLL010000087.1:12221-12804 GCA_022844575.1 bacterium | reverse complement strand
TGTTCGATGAACTTCAGGATATGCATCTTACTACTTCCGAGAACACATTTGAAACAAAAGAACTTCTTCATTTGATTACAATGTCACTCGAACTTTTACCGGAACATTACCGTGAAGCATTTGTACTACGTGAATACAATGGTTTATCCTATGCCGAAGTCGGCGAAACAGTAGGGCAACCGGTAAATGTTGTTAAAGTGCGTATTCATAGAGCCAAAGAAAAATTAAGACAAATATTGGCTCCTTATTTTTCAGAAATGAACCATCAGGCATAATACAATGAATAACGATTTCGAAACAATGTCAGAACAATTGACTGCATACCTGGATGGTGAATTACCATCCGAGTTGCATGAGTTATTGTTTGAGGAGCTTGCACGCAGCACTGAATTGCGTGAAGAGATGAACGAGCATCTTCTTATACGCGCTGCAGTACAGAAAGACAATGCTTTACCATCATCTCGCGTGCTTGACAATCTGCTCGCGGCTGTGGAATCCGGAACACCAAGTACTCCGATTGCTTCAACCGGACAAATCGGCAGCTTTCAGATTATGCGCCATTTTTCAAGTCGTTTATTAACAT
>JALHLL010000087.1:0-12211 GCA_022844575.1 bacterium | reverse complement strand
TTATGTCGGCGGAGTTGTAAGTGTATTCATCGGTTTAATGGCGCCTGCTATTATCAATGAATCCGTTGTAAATACCGCTAACTTCTCATCGGTTGTCGAGAACCAAAAACTTCCTCAACAATCAGTAGCGGCATTAACAACATCTTCAGCGATTACGGAAATTACCGTGCCACCGATTAAAAAGAAAGTTTCGGTAATGAAATCGGTAGAAATGCCACCGGCTGACGATGTGGCTTTGAATGAACTTTCAAGAATAAATGAATCGCCGACTTCGGCTTTGGCTTATACGCAAGAAAAAACTACAGAAAATATTACTCCGGTATCTTCATTTATTCAAGCAAATAATGCACTAACCTTACCTTCTGCAACCAATTCGAGAAATTCAGATATACTTTCTGCTCATTCATCAACGTTTTTGCCTTTTATACCTCATGACAATATCGTTATCCGATTAAGGGGCATTTCTGCTTTTGCAAATTCAGCAACTGCCGGAAGTTCGGGGCAAATATTAGATAATCTTGGTCTCGGAATATTCTATAATCTTGGTAAAGGTCATTTGATAGGTATAGATGTAAACAATGAAAGACCGCAACTCTCCTATCGCGGCATCGTTGATAATCGTCAGTTTAATTATCAACAGAATCCATCGTATTTAAGTGTTGGTTTGACATATCGTTTTAATGCTGAACAGTTGAATGTCGGTGATTTTCACCCATTTGCAGAATTAAGCGGCGGCTTGGCTATACCCAATATGCCGGTTGGCAGAACAAGTGCAGGTATCAATTTTGTACCAACCGATGCAATTCGTTTTTCCGTCGGTCTGGAATATAATACCTTACGGTATGAGTTTCTTGGTAATAATTATTCCTCATCGAAATGGGGTATCAATTATGGAATGATGATCAATATGGATGCATTCTAAACAAAAAATTCACCTAACATCACCCGAAGCCGTTTTCCAGAAATGTAAAACGGCTTTTTTGTAGTAAATAAACCCTAGTGTACGAAATAAAAATGAACTCTCTAATGTCAATCAAAATTCGATGCGCCTAATTGATTGGAAATTAAGTAGCTGAATCAAAATATCGTATATGCAGTTAAATACCTAATTGGAAATAATCATATAAATGGATACAATTGAAAATTTATTCAATTCGAGAGTAAGTTTTAACGACGCAATCGAAGACGCAACTAGAAATAAATGGGATAAAAATCTATTATTAGGTAATGGTTTCAGCATAGCTTGGCGTTCTCGTGTTTTTGATTATAAGTCAATATTTGATCGAGCCAATTTTTTAGATATTAGTGCAGTAAAAAGTGTTTTCACAAATCTGGGAACAGAAGACTTTGAAGAAGTAATTGGAGCATTAGAAAATGCAAATTCAGTAATTAGTGCCTATACCGATTTTAATAATATTCCTTTAGATATTTTGGAACGTGATGCTCATAGAACAAAAGAAGTATTAATCGAAACAATAAAACAATCTCATCCCGCAAATCGTTACGAAATAGATGATGAAGAGTACACAAATTGTATCAATTTTCTTAGCCGTTTTCTTGAAAGTAATGGTGCAATCTTCACTCTAAATTACGATCTATTGTTATATTGGGTATTACTCGAAGGTGGTAAAAAAAGAGAGCACTTTAATTTTAGTGATGGTTGCGGAGAAGTTAATCAACACTTGCAGTGGAGTAAGAGTAAACGAGATCAGAATATATACTTTTTACATGGAGCACTACATTTCTTTGACGATGGAGATTCTATAGTTAAGATTCAACTACAAGGAAATGGAAATTTAATGAAGCAAATTGGAGAGAAAATAAATTCAGGTCGTTTCCCAATATACGTTGCTGAAGGAACAAGTAAAAAGAAAATGGAAAAGATAAATCATAACAGCTATTTGTACCACGCCTTTGATAGTTTTAAAAACAGATTGAATACAAGTGATTGTCTTTTCACCTACGGAGTGAGATTTTCAAACAAAGACAAACATATCGTTGATGCTATTGTGAATAGTGAGCTTAAAAGTTTATATTTTGGTATCTATGATGAAGAGTTTTCAGAAATAGATGAAACCACTGTTACTGCACTTCGGAGCATAGGCAGTAGTGGAAAAAATATAAAGTTTTACAACACCAATTCTTACAATCCATGGAAAGAACAATAGGAAGTGTCTATAAAAATATTACTCAATTGAAGTTCCAAATAAAAAACCCCGTTCGGAAAACCGAACGGGGTTTTTACTTTCTAAGAATCTACTCTTAGTAATCCATTCCGCCCATACCGCCCGGAGGCATAGCCGGCATTTTGTTATCTTCTTTTTTCTCAGTAATGGTTGCTTCTGTTGTAATAAGTAAACTTGCAACAGATGCAGCATTTTCGAGAGCTACGCGCGATACTTTTGTCGGGTCAATAACACCGGCAACAAGAAGGTCTTCATATACTTCCGTACCTGCATTAAATCCGAAAGCACCTGTGCCCTCTTTTACACGATTAACAATTACCGATGATTCCAAACCGGCATTTGCTGTAATCTGACGCAATGGCTCTTCAACCGCACGTCTGATAATGTTAATACCTGTTTGAATATCATGATGATCGGCTTTAAGATTTTCAAGCGCGCTTACTGCACGAATATATGCTACTCCGCCGCCCGGTACAATACCTTCTTCAACAGCAGCGCGAGTTGCATGAAGTGCATCTTCTACACGTGCTTTTTTCTCTTTCATTTCCACTTCGGTAGCTGCGCCGATACGTAATACCGCTACACCGCCCGAAAGTTTAGCCAAACGCTCTTGAAGTTTTTCACGATCATAATCGCTTGATGTTTTTTCGATTTGAGCTTTAATTTCATTGATACGTTTTTTAATATCTTCCGATTTTCCTGCTCCTTCAACAACCGTCGTATTATCTTTATCAATAGTTAAGCGTTTTGCAGTACCCAAATAGGCAAGTGTTGCGCTTTCCAGTTTGAAACCTTTTTCTTCGCTGATAACCGTACCGCCTGTAAGAACTGCAATATCTTCCAACATTGCTTTACGGCGATCGCCAAAGCCCGGAGCTTTTACGGCAGCAACGCGAAGCGTACCACGTAACTTGTTCACAACAAGTGTTGCAAGTGCTTCACCTTCAAGGTCTTCAGCTATAATAAGCAAACCGCGACCTGATTGAGCCGTTTTCTCAAGAATCGGGAGAAGGTCTTTGATATTGCTGATTTTTTTGTCGTGGATAAGGATATACGGATCATCAAGAACGCATTCCATCGTATCGGCATCCGTAACAAAGTATGGTGATAAGTAACCGCGATCGAATTGCATACCTTCTACAACATCCATTGATGTTTCGGTACCTTTTGCTTCTTCAACGGTAATAACACCGTCTTTGCCTACTTTTTCCATAGCATCGGCAATCAAGTTACCAATCGTCGGATCATTATTGGCAGAAATAGTACCAACCTGAGCGATTTCTTTTTTACCGCCAACTTCGCGACTGATGTTTTTCAATTCTTTTGTAATTGCGGCTACGGCAAGGTCAATACCGCGTTTCAAATCCATAGGATTTGCACCGGCAGTAACAACTTTTAGCCCTTCAGCTACTATTGACTGTGCTAATACGGTAGCTGTTGTTGTACCGTCGCCTGCTGCATCACTTGTTTTGGATGCAACTTCTTTAACCATTTGAGCACCAAGATTCTCAATCGGATCTTCCAATTCGATTTCTTTTGCAACGCTTACACCGTCTTTAGTAACGGTAGGTGCACCGAATTTTTTGTCGATAATAACATTACGACCTTTAGGTCCTAATGTTACTTTTACCGCATTGGCAAGTTGGTCAACGCCACGTTTCAATTTTGTACGGGCATCTACATCAAAGGTAATTATTTTCGAAGCCATTGTATTTTACTCCTAATTTGTGTTAATGTGTTGAAAAATAAGTTTATTAACCAATAACAGCGAAGATGTCGCTTTCGCGCATAATGAGCAGTTCTTCGCCGGAAACCGTGATTTCAGTACCTGCGTATTTGCCATAGAGTACCTTATCGCCAATTTTAACCTGTAATGCGGTTTGTTTACCGTCATCGCTTACTTTACCGGGGCCAACTGCAATAATTTCGCCTTGCATCGGCTTTTCTTTAGCCGTATCCGGTATAATAATTCCGCCGGTTGTTACTTCTTCCGGTGCAGAAGGACGTACAAGCACTCGATCGTGCAATGGTGTAACTGTCATGGAAATCTCCATTTTAATAAGTGTAAAACAAAAAAGTTATAGTAGAATTTATTACGAACAGCGACTATGACGGATTCAATTAGCACTCTATTGTAGAGAGTGCTAACATTATGAAATGGTAAAAAAAATCCCGAACAACAATTGCCGCTCGGGATGTTCGTAACGCGATTATAAGTTTTAGGTTACTTTATCAGTTTAAACTCCACTCTTCTGTTTTGTGCTCTTCCATCATCAGTATTATTATCGCCGATAGGTTTCGTTTCTCCATATCCTTTCGGCATCAATCGAGTAATAGTAATCCCTTTATTTACCAAATAGTCCACAACGGCTTTAGCTCTGTTATTGGAAAGAGTCATATTTGCGTCATCACTACCTACGGCATCAGTATGTGCCGAAACTTCCACCTTTATTGTCGGATACTCGGTCATAAAGTCATACAATTTCTGCAATTCGGGAGCACTGGCTGAGTTAATATCAGCTTTCGCAAACTCAAAAAAGATATTTTTCAACTTGAACGTTGCACCACTTGATAGAGCATAATCTATACTCATCACCTTAATATCCATCCCTACTTTTTCGCCCTTTTTCATTGTTTCGGAAGAAAACTCAAGAGGAGTTGGAATAAAATCTTGAATCTTTGCTGAAAGTCTTAACTCCCTCTTTTCCGGAAGTTCAAAACAATAAGAACCGTTTTCATCTGTTTCCAATACTGAAATTACTTGAAGCGATTTGGCATCTTCAAGAATTACTTGCCCTTTTACCCCTTTATTATTTTCATCTTTTACTGAGCCGCATAGATTAATGACCGCTTTTCTCAATACAAAATTTTTCACCAATGTATCTCCAATTACCAAACCTGAAGCATTTATTTTTTCAGTATTATCAAAATACCCTGCAGCCATTGCCGTAGCATTAAAATTGTCTTTTTTGGAAATCGGTAAAACAATTTCATATTTTCCCGTAATCGGATTCGATTTTACTGAAAAACTATTACCCTGTGCACCCGCAGCATTTATCTGCGCCCCCAATGCCCATTTTTTTTCATCTGTCACCATACCTTTTATTACAAATACTTTCGGTTTTTCTATCGGTTTCGTACCATATACAATTTCATATGTTGTTGTAATATCACCGCTAATATTATCAAGAATTTCCGTAAAAGGTTGGGAAATATCGTAATCACGTCCGAGCGTAAGCCGTGTAACAATCCCTGCATTATGTTTTACCGTATTTACAACAGAATAAAGTTGAGCACCCGCTTTCCACAAATCCCGTGTTAAAGATTCCTCAGTATGATCTGCATTTTCCTGTAAAGAGCAGTCGTCCGTAATTAAAACAATAATTCTTTGGGCATTGTTTCTGAAATTCATATTCGCTGCCCGATAAATTGCTTCCGAAGTAATCTCATCCGGTTCGGTTGCATGTGCTTGCGTAAAGAACTTTTCAAATTCTTTCACCGATGTTGTCGGCTCAAGCGTATTCAGAATATCGTCGCCATAAAGAATACATCCGATTTTAGCATCAATTCCCCGCGTAGCCACATTTTTAACAAAATTTTCCACATTCGTTCTTACGCCGTTAATAGAAGAACTCATACTTCCGCTACAATCCATAAGAATAATAATATCAGCAGGAACTGATGTAGTGGCTACAGTCTGCTCAACAGAGTGAATAACCATATTCGTATCCGAAATAACAAATGCTTTTTTCCCCAACCCGCTTACATTTCTTCCGAAATTATCACGTGCTTGCACTAAAGCACGCCTTTGCATTTTATCGGTCGAATCAAGTTTTTCAACATATATTTTTTCATCTTTTACTCTTATATAGTCAGTTAATGTTCCCTTTGCCTCGGAAGTTGTAATTTTTGTATGCGGATAATATTTGTCGCGAATAATATCAAATAATTTTTCAGGTTCGGGAGAAATCTCTTGCAATTCTTGGTCTAAGTTTTCATAAGTTTCCCCCGCAGATTTAATAATGGATAATAAATCCTTAGGTGATTTTACTAAACGCCCTTGCCAATAGAAGGCTCCGGGCATACATCCTGCATCTCTACCTACGGAGAGGCCACCTCCGACACCTCTCAAAGAAGGTGCATTGGAGAACTGATCTAATGAAGAAAAACGCAGTAAAGCAACACCATCAACTACTCCGGCTGATTTGGTATCCGCCAATAGCCCTGCTGATAATATTCCGACCGATCCTTCTACTCCGAAGATAATTTGCTCGAGACCGCTTCGATATGTAAGACTTGTTATAATATGATTATTAAAAAAGCCATACGAAACACCGCCGAGAATATCCATATCCTTACCATAAAAGGCAAAATCATCAGCATATTTTAAGTCGGCGTGGATAGTAAGTTGGGAAAGTGGTGAATAATTAATACCGAAATTATACACCGGTGATTTATGAACGCCATAATACATTGAGGAAATACCACCACCTGCAATAATCCCCTTAAAAGGAGTAGTTACGAATGAAATATTAAATCTGATTTTATCGGTATTATTTTCTAATTGGGGTCTTGAATCAACCCAATTAGCCGATACACCCATTTGAAAGTCTTCAAACATTTCCGTACCGAAGCCCAGATATAACTGGGTCGGAGTTTTGATACCGGGAGCTAACTCGTAGCTTCCGATAAATCCTGCTGCAAAGTTGTCAACTTTACCAAAAACAGATAATGGTCCTCGCCGGTTAAAAGACATCGTAACGGGCAATGCAAGAACAGCTTCGGCACCATCATCAACTAATGATAGTAATGCCGGATTCCAGCCGACCGAAGTAGCATCATTCGCATATCCCAAAGGACGATTTGTAAGGTCGCGAGGAGTTATGGTGTATTCTTGTGAATAAAGTAAAACCGGAAAAAATGTAATTATAACAATACATAGTAGTAGTTTATTCATACCGTGTGAATCATGTGAACAATGAGCGAATATGTACAAAAGATATGATTCTACAAGCTATATGGTAAGAATTTCGGAAAAATCGGGAGAATCTAAAATATGGTCTTTATTCGAGGATTGTCATCGAACCGATCATACCGTCAATAACTGTTTTTGCACCGATTGGTAAAGTCCACTTGATTTTTTGATGACCGTACATCACATTCATAATAGCCGGTACGCCTGCTTTATAGGCATATTCGGAAATAATATCTTCAACAGATTGTTGTTCAACAGATGTAGGTCTTAATGATGAATCGTTAAACTGTCCGAAAACCATTCCTACAATCGAGTCAAAAACTCCAGCATTTTCTAATTGGCATAATAGTCTATCAATTCTGTACGGCTCCTCACCTATATCTTCGCATATAAGAATACACCCTTCCCAATCGGGCGCAAACGGTGTACCGCACAAATTTGCCAGCAAGGATAAGTTACCGCCCATCAAACGCCCTTCCGCTTTACCTTCACACAGGGGCATTATACTCGATGACTGTTCCAAACTACCCAATGGCTTATCGGATATCATAGCTTGCCAAAACACTCTCTCCGACCATTCATCAAAACCATCGGCCATATCGACGGAAGGCATAGCACCCGAATATGTTATTAAGCCGGTTCTTTTGAAAATTGCACATTGTAATGCCGTTGTATCGGAAAAACCGACAAACATCTTGGGATTCGCAGCAATCAAGTCATAATTGAGTTTCTTCAATAATCGAGGTGTGCCGTAGCCACCTCTTGCGCAAAAAATCGCCGAAATTTCGGGATTGGCGAACATTTCTTCGATACCAGCGAGTCGTTCTTCATCGGTTCCGGCAAGATAACCACCATATCGTGCTAAAGCATTTTTCCCAAAAATCACTTTAAAACCTTTTTGTTGAAGATATTCGATCCCTCGAAACAAACGCGATTCGTCACGTTGAGGAGATGCCGGAGAAATTATCCCTATGGAATCTCCAATAGATAAGGGTTTGGGAAACTTAATTATTGACATATAGTTTTCTTCGAAAAACAAGTTAACGTTCCGACAAGATGTAAAGAGTAGAAGCCCGAAAGGTATTCATTTTCTGAATATGAATAATCCTTCGAATCATATATTCACAAAACTAAATACTAAACCGCCAACTATTCATAATTTTGGTATTGCAGTAATGTTATAGTATTACACAGCACCCACATCTACTCCATGTATGCGCATATTAGTGATATTATTATTCGTTTTTTCATTGCAAAAGACTTGTTCGCTCTATTCGCAAGATATATTCCCTCCGCCATCAGAAACTAAAAAGATAAAAGCATCATACACTTCCGAATCAATTTCCATTGATGGTAATTTGCAAGAAAGTTCTTGGCAGAATGCCTCTGTAGCACAAGGATTTCGTCAAGTTGAGCCATATCAGGGAGAAGCACCTGCATTTGACACTGAGGTACGGTTATTATATGATGCTGATAATCTTTATATAGGTGCTTATTGCCGTGATACAGCCGATGAACGCGGTTTGCGTGTACCTAATATGCAACGCGATTTTGATGCTTCAGCTAATGATTTATTCGGCATTACAATAGATGCTTTTAATGATAAAAGAAATTGTCTCGCTTTTCTTGTTACACCCTTCGGAGCGCAACGCGATGTTCAAGTATTCGATGATTTACTCTTTGATAATGATTGGGATGCCATTTGGCGCGTGAGAACCTCCTTCAGTGATTCCGGTTGGTTTGCCGAAATCGCAATTCCATGGGCAAGTTTACGCTATAGAGATTCATCCACTCAATGGGGAATAAATTTTTTAAGAGTAATTCGACATATTAATCAGATTACTGCTTGGTCATTATACCCACGTGCATACAGTGTTTACAGGATGACATATGCAGGTGAGTTGAATGGAATCCAGCCACCAAGTCCTTCCCTTAATTTGCGTTTGCAACCATATACGACTGTTCGTACCGACCGTGCAACACAAGGGGCTACAACACAATTTGGAGGCGAAGCAAAGTGGGCTGTAACACCGAACCTTGTCGCAGACCTAACTATAAATACGGACTTTGCTCAAGCGGATGTAGATAGACAAGTGGTGAATCTTCGGCGGTTCAGTGTGTTTTTTCCAGAAAGAAGACAGTTTTTTTTAGAAGGTGCAAGTTTGTTTTCGGTCGGATTACCGGAAGTTGTTGAACCGTTTTTCTCGCGAAAAATAGGGTTGACAGAAACAGGTACTTCCTTGCCGATTGATGCAGGAGTACGTATCATCAGCAGAGCGGAAGAAAGAAGTTACGGCGGTATGTTCGTAAGGCAAAGGGAGCAGAACAATTTTCCGGCAAGTACATTCGGCGTAGCACGTTTTATAGAAAATCTCGGTTCGGGTAATAGGATCGGTGCAATGGCAATGGTAAGACACGATGGTTCGGTAAACAATACCGATTCCAAAACAACAACAGCTTGGGTTGCCGATGGCTTTTGGCGTGTAAGCGATCCTTTCGCCATTAGAGGTATGATGTCATATAGTACAACGCCGGAAGATAGTAAACAAAATGGTTATGCCGGATTTGTGCAAGCACGGTATGCCACAAATTCATTTGTCGCAGATATTAAGCAAGCAGTAATTTCTCCTGACTATTCGCCACCGATGGGACAAATTTCAAGACCTAATATTTGGTACACCTTTCCCGGAGCATATATAGTTTATCGTCCTAAATGGATGCCGACTTGGTTACGGTCAATCGAACCCGGTATTAACTTATATCTCTATCATGGTGTTTCCGATGGAAAATTTCAGGAAAGTTTAGTTGAGTTATTCCCCATTTATCTTGTAATGCAAGATGGGGGCATCATTTTCACCTCCCTAGAATTAAATGCTCAACGATTAACTGTTCCTTTTACGATTCCTACAGGTAATGATATTTCTATTGGTGACTATTCCTATCAAAGAGTTACGCTCAATTATTCGTCCGACCAAAGCGCTTGGCTGAGCGGCACGGCAAAAGTATCGGCAGGCGGATATTTTGACGGCACATTACATTCCTTGGATACGAGATTACGTTATGCACCATTGCCGAATATTTCTTTATCAGTCAATTATCTCTGGAATGAGTTTATTGGTGTCGGTAATGCATCCGCTTATGGAAATACGCATTTAATTGCTCCCGAATTACGCTTGGCATTGAATCCGCGTTTACAATTCATTGGGTTTTGGCAATATAATACTGCCGCCGATTTATCCACGTGGAATATGCGTTTAGCATGGGAATTTGCTCCGCTTTCTTATCTCTATATCGTCTTGAATGACCAGCGTTCAGCACAAACCGGCGATCCTTTACAACAGCAAGCTGTTATTAAACTCACCTATTTATGGCAGATGTAACGGTATTACATATTGTGAGTTTGTGTGTTTTTTAAAGCAAAAGTAAGATTTTATAAACCTGATAAATAGCTCGTCAGATTTACACCGGCAGATAAAGATAATTTAGTCCTTATTCGGTGACGATAAATCTCGACACTTTTTTCGGTGATACATAGTAAATCGGCAATTTCTTTAGAAGAAAGATTGAGTCTTATCATTGAACATATTTGTGTTTCGCGGGAACTTAAATTTGATGCTTTTTTCGCAAGACGGTCGATAAATTCCCTTTGTTGATCTTGTAGCTTTTCCGTGAGATGTTTACGATTTTTATCGGATCGTATATGAACGGAAATATCATTGATAACATTATTCAATGCTTTTGTTCTTTCTGAATTTTTTAAGTCTGCAACTTTCTTCAGCGAATTGACAACAGTTCCGAGAACGTCATTTTTCTGCGCCAATGCCATTGCCGTCGTATTTAATTCATTTACTTGACTTTGTAATTGCGATTGCAAATTCTCATTTCTCAATCTCATTATTTCTCGTTCACGTTCTACTTTTTCTATTTCAAGTCGATATCGTAACTCTTGATTTTCGCGACTATTAATGGATATATCGAAAGCGGATTTTTTTTCATGAAATAGTCGGCTATACTTTAAAGCATTAAAAAAATCACCTGTTTTTTCGTACACTATACTTAATTTTTCGGCACATTGAAAGCTATGTGTATCTATATGATTTTGCTCAGAGATATCAAGACTTTTGACATATAACTCGATTGCTTTTTCATAATCCTCAAATTGTTCACATACATCTCCGTAAGCAAGATATACCTTTGTAATTAAACCGTAGTTGACACTTGCACCTAACTTTTCAATTGCTGTTGTTAACAATTTTACAGATTCGTCTTTATTATTCTGTTCAGAACGTAAATTTCCAAGAAAGCATAATAATCTTGCCTCATTTTCGCTATCGCCGATGGAAATATATTCATTTAGTGATTCCGTAGCATATTTTTCAGCTAATTCAAATTGTTTTTCAGACAAGGCAATATCAGCAGCATTTCTCAAAGCTGCTGCAAAACCTGATTGATGATTTGCCTTTTTATAAGCATGAATACTCTCATCAAACAACTCCAAAGCCCTATTAAAATTTCCACGATGCTTTTCTATAAATGCCATAGAGCCATGTGCATGCCCTATACCTATATAGTCTCCCCTTTTTTCATGCAACTCCGCACTTTTAGCGGTAAAATCAGCACCCTTATCGTAATCTCCCAAATCAATAAACAAACGTCCTAAATTACCCGTAACAACAGCGCGAATAAAATCATCGTCGTGCGTTTCAAGTAAATGCAAACATTCACTGTATGTAGAAAACACCTTTACAGGGTCAAACAGATATGCTGCGAGAGTTGCTATGTTTATCAGAACATATTGTCTGGCGGTTATATTGTTGGTTTTTGCAAATAAATCGGCTGATTTTTGATAGGACTCAAGAGCTTCATTATGCCTTTCCAATCTACGTAGGACCAAACCAATATTTTGCAATACACTTGCCGTACCTTCTGTTTCGTCAGTATTTTGGTAGATTTGTAATGCTTGCAAATAGTTTTCAAGGGACTCCCGAAAGGCACTTGCATAATAGTAACACAATCCGACTCTGCGCAATGAGTTTGCTTCAAGAACTTT
>JALHLL010000086.1 GCA_022844575.1 bacterium | reverse complement strand
ATATTCGGCACAACCGATGAAAAAAGGGAATTTGTCGATGACTTTCACTTAGGCTTATTACCAGGTGATGATGAAAGCATAATAAACGCTTTTAAGTCGGCAAGTGTCCCATCATCATTATTCGGTGCACTCGGTATTTATGCCTTATTTATGGCAAGGCGAGCGGCGGCAATCAGAAAAAGAGAAGAAATTCGCCACCACGCGAAACATAATGAACATCATAAGCATCATACGCACAGTCACCACAATCATGCACAACATTAAGTTTTTATTAGGAGAAAAAATTATGAAAACGAAAAATCTGATTCCGGTACTATTTATACTTTCACTATCAACTTTGTTTGCCGGTACGGGACTAAACAATGGCATGAGCGGACAGAAAACCGTGACTATCACCAATAAAGTCGGTGAGAATCTGATGAAGTTTCTGAGTGATGCTCCTTTGGAAAAAATAGCCGGCACTGCTAAAGGCATTACAGGACAATTTAAGATTGATGCGAATAATATAGAGGCAACAACCGGAACATTGACGGTAGAAGTACTTTCGATGAAATCGGGTGTTTCCAAAAGAGATGAACATATGTATGGTGATGATTGGCTTGATGCTCCTCAATTTCCGAATATTACATTTCAGATTCTGAAACTTGAAAGTGTACAAGTAATGCACGATAATGGCATTTCGAATATAACGGCGACAGCTGTCGGCAAGTTTACATTACACGGTGTAACGAAAGAGATTAAGATACCGATTTCAATGAAATATGTAAAAGAGTCGGAGAGTACTAAAAAGCGTGCAGCGGGTGATTTAGTTATGATAAGTGCCAAATTCAACTTAGCCCTAAAAGATTTTAATGTAAAAGGCAAAAGCGGTATAGTAGGCAGTAAAGTTGGTGAAACAATTCAGTTGGAAGCAGCGTTATTCGGTTCGACAGGAGAATAATACAATTCTGTTTATCAACTTAATTAATATAGTATGAAGAAATTACCGATTCTTGAAAATGAATGTAGAAGACAATTCTGCAAGGAAGCACTGATGGTATCCGGTTTGTTATTGGGCGGCTCAACACTTTCGACATTAGTATCCGGTTGTGAAACGGATGTATCGAAGGTCTCCACCGAGCCAACCGGAGAAATTTTTACAATTGATGTACAGAATGATGCCGAAATTAGTAAATTGGTTGATGGACAAGGAGTAAAAAGAACTCTTACCCAAAATGGAAAGAGTTTGAATAACGGGACTCCTGTAATAATAGTAAGGGTAAATGAAAATCAGTATAAGGTTTATACTTCACTATGTACGCATGAATCGAATCCGATATTACCCCCGAACCCGCTTGATGAAAGCAGACCTGATGGAGGAGTTAATATCTGGTGTACATATCATGGGTCTTTTTTCGATCCGGCTAATGGTTCTCGTGTCGAGGGTCCGGCACAAAACCCCTTGCGTGAGTTTACAACACAATTTGTTAAACCTATTCTCACTATAAACGGTTAACTCTAAGGAGACATCTATGAAAAAATTCTACGCTCTCTTGGTAGGAATCACAAGCATATTTTTTGTCTCGACATCTATTGCTTTAGCAGATAGTGGTGGTATTTCGGGAAGGAGTGTTGCCGGATGTGGTGACTGCCACGGTACTACACAATCATCGGTTACCGGGGTAAGTCTATTACCGGTGGGTACAACCTCAGTTGCGATGACGCCTGGTGAAACACGGAATTTTCAGATAGCCGTTGCACATACCACAGCACCCTCCGGTGGTGTTAATATCAGTGTAAAAAATGCAAGTGATGTAAATGTGGGTACATTTACCGCAGGCGCGGGATTAAGACTTACAAGCGGTGAATTGACACAATCCTCACCCCAACCACTTAGTGGTACTCCAAGACAAGTGGTGTTCTCTTTCAGTTGGACAGCACCGGCAACACCCGGTGTATATACTATGCGTGCAGCAGGCATAGTAGTGAATGGTAATCTTATGGCCGATCTGGCTGATGCGTGGAGATTAATGACGAATGTAACGATTAATGTATCGGGCTTAACTTTGATTGCACCGAATGGTGGGGAAGTATGGTGTCGTGGGGTAGAAAACACTATAAGATGGTCGGCAGCAGGTATAGCTCAAGTAATTTTGGATTATACGTCGGGTGACGGGATCTGGAACCCTATTGCCGTTACAAATGGATCAGCTGGCCAACACATATGGACGATACCCGGTGTTGCACAACCCGGTGCCAATTACTTAGTAAGAATCAGAGATGCAGGAGGAGTTTCACAAGATATAAGTAATTCTTCATTTTCAGTCGCAGCAACGCCATCTATCGTTACAAATCTAAAAACTCGCGATTCGGTATGCTTGGGTGCGGAGCGTACATTTACGATAATAACAGATAATAATACATTATATACGTATCAATGGCGTAAAGACGGCAGTGATATTCCGGGGGCTACATCCGCAAGCTACGGAATACAAAATGTGAATCCGACTCATGCCGGTAAATATAGCGTACGTGTTACAGGATGTTCTCAAGCAATAACATCACAGGAAATGTATTTTTACGGTTTGGAAGCAGCGCAAATTACCGCACAACCTTCGAGTGCTACTGCTTGCGAAGGCAAGTCGGCTACCTTAACAGTAGGAGCTACCGGCTGGCAATTAGCATATCGTTGGAAGAGAAACGGGAAGGATGTTTCCGGTGGTAATAAAGCAAGTTTGGTGATAGGCAATGTTAATGCTAATACCGTAGGTGAGTACGATTGTGAAGTAAGGGGTGGCTGCGGCACAAAATTGATGACGGAAAAAGCTACGCTTTCAGCGATTAGTGCACCTAAATTGCTTTCACAACCGCGTGATACTACATTCTGTTTGGGTAATGCTACCGGTATCGGACTTAACATTAATGACGAGCCCGGTTTAACATATCAATGGAAATTGAATGGTAAAATTTTAACGAATGCCACGACAAAGAATGTCAGCTTTAACAGTTTTGCTTTGGCAGATACGGGTTCTTACGAAGTAACAATTACAAATGCTTGTACTCTAAAAACAACGGCAAAAATCAGGGTTACTGTTTCTCCGCTTGTCAGTATAACACAACAACCACAGGGCAAAACCTTAAATGTTGGTGAGGAATTAAAAATATTCGTAAAAGCAACCGGAAACAATAATACGTATCAGTGGTTTAGAGACGGAAAAGAAATTTCGGGAGCTATTTCAGATACTTTAGTAATTCTGAAAGTGAAAAAAGTAGAGCAGGGTGAGTATTATTGCTTGATAAAGGGGATTTGTAATAATGTTGAATCCGAAAAGGTTTCTATTGTTATTAACGGTTCAGCAGGACCTATTCTTACTTTTAGTCAGAATAATTTCACCTTTAACTGTACAAGTATAGGACGTACGCGTTTAATAGCATTACCTAAATGGATAATTAATTCCGGTGATTTGGTGTTAAATATAAATTCTATTACCCTTACCGGAAAAAATGCGGATGAATTTGAAATCGTAACTCCTACAGCACCTACAAATGTATCGGCAAAATCAGATTTAGATCTTACTTTCAAATTCACACCAAAATCAGTCGGAACAAAAGAAGCGCAAGTAGTATTTTCTTGCAATACGAATGGATTTGATTCGGTACTTACATTATCGATGGAAGCATGTGAATCGAAAATTGATCCATGGCAGATAATTACATTAAAATCTATTCCGGTAAACGAAGTTTCGGATTCGGTGGTGAAAATATGTAATACCGGTACCAAACAATTTGAATTGACAAATGCAGATTTATTTGGGCAGAGTACAGGAATATCTATCGAATCGCAAGAAACTACCCCAAGACAAATGAATGTAGGCGATTGCCATTCGATGACAATACGTTTTGCACCGACAACTTCAGGACCTCGTAGCGCATTACTGAATTTCAGAGCAGGGCAGGAAGTTCACTCAATTATTGTACAAGCATCAACTACAGTAACATCTGTTGAGGATAATCAAGCATCGGCGATAATCGTCTCAGCATATCCTAATCCGGCACAAAATACTGTTTATTTTGAAATTCGGAATACGGTAGAAAAAGTACAAATAACGATTACAGATTTTACAGGTTCTATTATTAAAACTTTCAACTCCGATAATCATTTTATCGAATGGAATACGACTGATATTGCTTCGGGACAATATACTGCCAAAGTTAATTATGGAAAAGAAACTGTTTCAGTACCACTTTTGTTAATTAAGTAATTTTATGTTTACGTTTAGTAAGGATTATGTATCAATGAAAAGTATTATTCGATTTGTTTTTTTGAATATTCTTGCAATTTTTTCGATAAGCTCGGCTTATGCAAATGGCGGGGGAATTACTGGGAGAACATCGTTAGGATGCGGTGGCGGTTCTTGTCACCAAGGTATGGCGGATGTAGGTACTTCTATAGTGTTTCCTATGCCTGCCAGCGGTTTTAATATTGAACCCGGTGGAACTTTGGAATTAAAAATACAAGTAGGGCATAGCTCGAAATCAGGTGCAGGATTTAATGTGAAAATAACGGAAGAGACGACGTCGAAAAATGCAGGCACTTTAGTTGCAGGTATCGGCTCACGTATCTCGTTTAGTGAACTTACCCACAGTACACCAAAAGAAATGTTCGTCGGTATGGCAGAATGGGTATTTTCTTGGAAAGCACCTTCTACACCCGGTACATATTTATTACGTGCAGCAGGCAATGCTGTAAATGGTGATGGCGATGCAAGTACGGCAGATTCATGGAATATTATGGAGCCGATAACCATTAATGTCGGTACAAGTTCAGTGGATGAAGATATTGTAAAAAGTAGTATTGTTACGATACCTAACCCTACTACCGGAGATATGCGAATTGATTTTAATCTACCGCATTCTGCCGATGTTCAGATGAGTATTAGTGCAGTAGATGGTTCTATTATTTGGCAAACGAATACAGAACGGCGTGAAGCAGGAGCTAATACGATTGTTTGGGATGGTTTAAACATGGAAGGTATACCGGTTGCAACAGGTCAGTATATTGCAATTATTCGTTATGGACATTCATTTATACATGTTCCGATTATAATAAACAAGTAATAAACGACACGATCTAATAAAAAAACCCGACAAAAGATTTTTGTCGGGTTTTTTTATTATTACAAACAGAAAATATTTTTGTAAAGCTATTTGGTTAATAATAGTTGTGTTTTACATCAAACATTTCAACAAATACACATTCGTTACAAAATACACTTTTGGTCAAGGTCTAAGCGCATTTGTTACAGCTTGTATCGCTTTTGATATTCCCGCTATAAAAGATGCCGTTTTCATGATAGGTTCTTCAACCTTATCCTGAACCTTTTTCTGCAATGTTGTAACACGATTTACCATGTCATTTACATTATGTACCGAGCTATTTAATATATCCAATTGTGTATCCAAACGTTCTAAAGTATTAGTTGTTTTCTTTAGTGTTGAATTAGTTAATTCTATAGTCGGTTCAATTTTATGACTGATATCATCCATCGTTCTTTGCATCATTTGCAATGAAAGAGATGTTGTATCTAAAAATGATTTGGCTTTACCCAAAAAACCGATGATTGAGATACACATAGCTGCAAATGCACCGAGTGCAATAATAGCCACTATGACTATAAGAGGGTTCATAGTACTGCTTTCATAGAATTATTGGAGTTCGGTATCGCGATCTTTTACGGAATCCATCTCTGATTTAAAGGCTTCCGCTCCAGCTTTAAAGGCATCTTTTATTTTCAATGAATTTTCCTGAATATTTTCACGAGCTGTTGATGCTTTGAAACGCGCCTCCTGAATAATTCTATCGGCACTGTTTATAAGCGAACCGGCTTGTTCTTTTGCAGTTTGCACTAACTTTTCGGCTTGGATTTTACCTTGGTTAATTGTGCTAAGTGCCTGCTCTTGCCTATCACCTATAAGGTCTTGTGCCTTATCCATTAATTCATTCGATTTACGTGAAATATCCTCGCGTAGCTCTTTCCCGCTTTTCGGGGCAAGCAAAAGTGCTGTAATAGCTCCGACAGCACCTCCTACCAATGCGCCGATGAGAAATCCTTTTGAATAGGAATTTACGATTTCTTTTCCATCATTACTCATATTTTTATCTCCTAAAAAGTTTAGTTCAAAATTTACCAATCTTCCGGCAAAGTAAGAGGTTTTTCTTGGGCGGTTAAAATAATCTCCGCCAATTCTCTTACAGCACCATGCCCCCCGTTGCGTGTGCACTGAATTAATGCTCTGTTTTTTACTTGAGAGCATGCATCAGCCGGACATGCCGTAATACCCGCTACTTGAAACGCCGGTATATCGTTTATGTCATCGCCTATATAGGCAATTTCATCAAAAGCCAAGCCAAGTTTTTCACATAACGAAGCTAAAATCTCATTTTTCTTCTTTATACCAAGAAAAACATGATTTATTTTTAGTTTTTTTGCTCGCATACGCACAATGTCAGTCTCCTCGCTGGTTATAAAAGCGGTTTGAATACCTGAACAATGAAGTAAGGTTATTCCCATACCGTCGCGAGTGTCAAATCGTTTTAACATGTCGCCCTCCGGTGAGTAATACATTGCACCGTCCGTTAAAGTGCCATCAATATCCATTGCAAGCAACCGTACTTTTTTTAGGCGATTATGTATTGTCGAATCCATATTCCAACTCTGCTTTTTGTGTGAAATCTCTGAATGAATTATCCGGTAAACATATAATTTCTTTTCTTATGCTGTTCGGTTGGTCTTGAAATGTAACTTTGTATGAATGAAGTAACAATCTTCTATTGCTTAAAGACTCTCGAACAGTACGATTTGTTGCACCGTCGCCATGTTTCACGTCCCCGACAATAGGATAACCGATGTACGAACAATGAAGACGAATTTGATGCCATCGTCCTGTTTTCGGATATGCAGAAATTAAAGAAAATCGTGAGGTAGCATAACGTTCGCTTGCAATAGGCAACTCTGAAATGGCTAAAGGTTCGAGTAAAGTTTCTGCAGGTTTCCTTTCCGAATTATATATGCTGTTTATTGCATGCTCAACATGATAACTTTTCAGAATATGACCTCTTACCACGGCAAGGTATTGTTTCTGAATTGTTTGTTCATCGAATTGTGTTCGTAGGAAAGCGGCTGTTTCAGAGTTTAGAGCAAACAAAACAAGCCCCGAAGCAGCTCTGTCTATTCTATGTACAGGATAAAGATATTTACCTGTTATATGTTTAATTGAGTGCATTAATGTATATTCACCCTTGTGTATATCGCTCGGATGTACTGCCATATCAGTCGGTTTATAAACAGCAACGTACTGATCAGTTTGATCTATTACTAAACTTTCGTCGGAGATTGTCATAGTTAGATTTTCTTCTGCGTAATTTTGATTTCAATTTACGAAAGAAAAGGAATGACCCCGAAGATTTATCATCAGATACAATTTGATATTCAGGAAGAATTTTATGATTTGGCAGTCGGATGCCTCTACGATTTTCCGATAACCGGAATTGAGGAAGGATTGGACGAACTGACGGTTACACTTATTAGCGGAATTACTGCTGAAGATGTTTCCGGTGAAATGCTTTCGAGATTGCGTACAATGAATATTGACTGTAGTGTTAAGGAGGTAAACCACATTGTAGAACAGAATTGGGAAAAGCAATGGGAGGAATCGCTTCAACCGATACAAGTAAGCGAAAGTATATGGATAACGCCATCTTGGAAGAAAGATAGTGTAGATGGTAAATATGTTATTGTCATTGATCCGAAAATGTCATTCGGTACAGGGTATCACCCTACAACAAGAATGGTATGCAAAATGGTCGAGCAAAGCGTTACACCTGACTCCATTTGGCTTGATGTTGGAACGGGAACGGGTGTTCTTGCAATTCTTGCTGTTATGGCAGGAGCACAATCGTGTATAGGTTTCGATGTTGATGAATGGTCAATAGAGAATGCTCAAGAAAATGTGCAAATAAATAATGTAGCCGTTAAAGTACTGATTGAACAGGGCGATGTTGCAACATTTGAGTACAAGGATTATGATGGCATTGCTGCAAATTTGTATCGCAATTTATTAATACCGGCATTGCCCAAATTTCATAAAGCACTTGTAAAAAAAAGAGGAAGTTTGATTGTTTCAGGTATTCTGATATATGATGCCGATGAGATTATTCATGAGGCGCAAAAAGCGGGATTCGGTTTAGTACTGAAGACTGTGGAGGGAGAATGGTGTGCAATTCAATTTAGTATCGGAGAGTAGTTATGGTATCGAATACCCGTTCAATTTTAACAGTAGCGGCTATTGATATCGGTACTAATACCATTTTACTGACAATAGGCAGAAAAGAGCGGGGTAGTGCATTTTCGATTATACATGATGAAGTACAATTTGCACGACTTGGAAAAAATGTTGATATATCCGGAAGGATAGAGGAGGAGAGGATAACGGTTGCAGAGGCAATTCTTAAAAAATATGCAGCGTTGTGCAAAAGATATTCTGTCGATACGATAATAGCTTATGCAACAAGTGCAATGCGAGATGCCGAAAATTCCGATGATGTACACATACGATTAAAACAATCACTCGGAGCGGAAATTGAAATAATTGATGGGAAGAGAGAAGCGGAACTTAGTTTTATAGGGGCTGTACCTGATAGTGAACCCGCTATTGTTATTGATATAGGGGGGGGAAGTACCGAAATAATTGCGGGGAGAAATAATAAAATAGAATTTTCAGAAAGCATGAATATAGGTGCTGTAAGGCTAACCGAACGTTTTTTTACATCGCTTCCGCCAAGTAATGAGGAGATTATGTTGGCGAGAGAATTGGTAGAGCAAAAAATATCGGGCATACCCATATACGATTATCCTATTTATTGTGTTGCCGGAACACCGGTAACTTTAGCTTGTATTGCACAGGGCTTGGATTATTTTGAGCAACAGAAAATACATGGGTATATTCTTTCGGGTCTTATTATTAATGTTATACTACGTCAGTTATTAAGCTCGACAAGTGATGAAATTAAGCTAATGAATTGTGTTACCCCCGAAAGAGCCGATATCCTGCCTGCGGGTACTTTAATACTTGACAGCATAATACGACATTTTTCAAAAAACAGTTGCATTGTAAGTGTCGGCGGCTTGCGATACGGGATAATAAAAGAATATATGATGCTCAATTAATTGTGGAGATGTTAATTGTTTCGATTATATATACTTAGTTGATGTGCATTCCTTCCTGTTTTAATGGAGTTCTAAATTTTTTTGTAGATTGTATGTTGTGTTTTGTGAGTTATACAATAGTTCTATTTACTTGTTATCAATAAAATGAATACAGCAAAATACAATAAAATATTAAGTCGTGGAAACAATAATAAACAGAGTATAGTAGCCGGATTGAAATTGGCTGATTATTATGTAGGGGAATCGGCTGATGAGAGTATGAAAACTCTTCAGAAAATTTCCGGTATTGTGGAACAATTCGGTAGTAATGATGATAAAATTGCGTATAAGACAATAAAGGCAAAAGTATTAAGCACAAAGGGAGAAAACCAAAGAGCATATGAAGAATTATATTCGCTACAAATAGATAATGAACAAAATGTAAGTGCCGAAGTTTTGTGTGATGTGTTCTTAACGATTTCAACCGTTGAAATGCTTTTAGGTGATTATCCCGCATCTATAGAAAATGGAAAAAAGGTAATACTACTTACAAAGAATACATTGAATGATGAAAAAAGGGCTCATGCACATATTACAGTTTCACAATCCGAACTTGCCTTAGGGCAATTAAGAGCAGCCAAAAAAAATGCTAATGAAGCATTTAAGATATTCTCGGAGCTTAATAATTATACGAGAATGGCTATTGCTCTTAATTCTATGGCAGGGTGCGAACTGGCATTAAACCGCCCTGATTCCGCAAGAAAATATTACCACGATGCTCTACAATGTTTGGAGAATACTTCCGATGTAAAGAAAGAAAAAGTATATGCGACAATATTGAACAATTTGGTAAATGTTCAGATACTTTTTTGTGATTATACGAACGCTATTGTTAATCTAAAAAAATCGTATGCCTTTTTTAAGAGAAATAATGATGTGAACGGTAGTATTACAACATTGGTTAATATGGGAACAATCTATTTGCAGATTAATAATTCGTTCGAGAGTTTACGGTGTTTATATGAGGCGCAAGAAATAGCCCAAAAGAACAATATTGAACATTTACTATGCGGAATTGAAGCGAACCTGGCACTTGCATTAGTACAAATAGGCGATTTTTCAAAAGGATTGATATTGTTAAAAAGTGCACTCACTTTTGCAAGGAAATATAAATCGCTTCGGCAGGAATGTCATGTACTCATAGGTCTCGGTAGAGTATATGGACAAATTGAAAAGAAAAAGACGGCTTTAAAATTGTTTTATAATGCTTTACAACTTTCTGAAAAACAAGACGATAAAAGTATTATCGCTACAACAAGAATCGCTTTAGGTGATTTCCATGTGAAAAACGGTGAATGGCATGAAGCCGCTTTACAGTATCTTATGGCTGTTGAAATACTTTCCGTACTCAAAACGGTGAGGTATTTGGCGGAAGCATATTCGGGTGCAGCACGTAGTTTTTTAGAAATGGGACAAAAAGACATTGCGGGCGAGTATATAGAGCAAGCAATGCTGCATGTTAAGACAGTACATGAAAAGTCCTTATTGATTTCAATATATGAGAATGCAACTCTAATCTATGAAGCAAGTGGAGAATCGGCGAAAGCGGTAAAATCCTTTAAGCAGTACCTTAGAATTTCCGTTGAGTTTGATAAACAGAAAAATATATCCGATATACTTACTTTACATGTGCAGAAAGAGAAAAAAAGTAGCGATTCTTACTTATCGGAACTAAGTTTGGAATTAAAAAGAATACATAAGGAAAATGAATTGTTAAAAAGGGAATTACGTCTGCAAGTACTAAGGAATGTACATAATAAGGAAATAATTATTCAAATAAGAAAAGAAGTACTTACGGATTCTATATCCGCCGATGAAATTGTGAGAAAAATCTCCGGTATTCTTCGTACTACCGATAGCTCTGAACATCTGTGGGTTTCGCTTCAGAATGAGTTAAAAAGAAGCGACCCCGATCTTACTAATGTATTATTAAAAAAGTTCCCTTCTTTAACAAAAATGGAACTTAAAGTATGTTCGCTAATATCTCTCGGAATGTCATCTAAAAACATTGCTTCAATGTTATTTGTTGAAAAAATAACGATTGATAAACATAGGCAGAATATCAGAAAGAAAATGAAAATGGAAGCAAATGAAGATATTGCTCTCTTCTTAGAGAGAATTTCTCTTTAATGAACACCAACAATTATAAGCATTTCTGAAAAGAAAATTTCTCTGAGGTATTTTCTGCCTTAAGAACAATTATATAGAAACCATTACGGAGATTCTGTAATGTAATCTCAGAATCTTCATCACTTCGCAATATTCCATAAAGTACAGTTTCTCCAAGAATATTGATAATCTTATAATATGTATAAGAAGTTTGTTTTCTTATATAAATACTTTCGGAGGTAATATTGGGGATAACAGACGAATATTCACGACTTTCATCCTGACTGTAAATACTCGTAACCGCTTTGTATGTAAATGTATGTGTATCCGAAGTGCTTGTATCATTAGTCGCATCTCTGCTAATAATACGCCAGAAGTAATTATTGCCCGGAAGGAAAGTATTGTTGGTAATTTCATGACTAAAACCATTTATACCGGCTGACTGGTATATGATATTAATAAAGTTGCTATCCTCGGCGATTTGTAGTGTATGCGAAAGCAAAGTACATGTATTTGCCCAAGTGAATGTTGATTGAGATTGAGAAAGGATAGATTTATGTTCTGGTGTTTTCAGGTTGCTTGCTAATGGACTATGCACGGGCTTATCTGAAACATATACACCATTTCCTAATCCGCAGCCATATAAATACCCACATTCATCGGTAGTCATGGAAGTGAAATAGTATGATACATTATTATTGGCGATTATTTTCTCAAATAAGGAATTTTCGGAAAAAGGTAAACTTGTTGTATAGAGTCCCGTACTTTCAAAAATACCTGCCTGATTCGCAACATACATTATGCCTTTTGTACCGAAAATGACAGAAGATGGTGCCGAGTAATCGGGAAAGTTGAGGAAATCAAACATATCCTCTCCATTATTTGCCGATCCATAGAAATATTTTAGAGAATTTTCTCTTCCACCAGTTGCAACAATTTCATCGGAATACATATTCCCGAATACTTTACTGTTACCTTTCGGTGATGTTTCAAGTTTTTGAAATGAATCCTTTTCGCCCTTTTCTGAACGAAGTATTCCCTGCGTTTCCGTACCTATAAACACGAAATTATTTCCATTGACAGCGCAATTAAACGCAAGACAGCCATTCTGTTCGCCCATATTTAAATCATTGTTCCATGTAGTATGGTCGGTTGAGGACGATACATTGGAAGGGCCGCCCCAGCCATTTGTTATATATAATGTACTGTCTCGTGTTTCCACCATCCAGGAGTAGTAATTAGTTGCACGCAGAATGTTAGTATCAGATGACCATGTCTCGCCATTATCTTCGGAGTAATATATTACAGCGTCATCATGAGTGGAATTTGAGGCATTATTTGTATAACGGGCAAGTCCGCACCAAAGTTTTCCTCTTTTATCACAAAAAATAAAATTTCCTCTTTGATGTTTTAACCCGTTTACTATACAAGCCCAAGTTTTCCCTTTATCTGTTGATTTGAAAATTCCACCGCCGTTTTTGTTCTGTGGTGTTGTAGTACATAATGCAAATAAATCGCCTTT
>JALHLL010000085.1 GCA_022844575.1 bacterium | reverse complement strand
ACCTTAAAGGGATGTGCCGATTTGCAAGACAAAGAAAATGTTTTGCGTTCGGGATATACACTCACAGCACAATTTATAACGACAATCAATTCGGAAGAGCGTTTGATACTGATGCCAAGAGTCGGTTTGGCATTAGGCGGGAGTGATATTGATGGGAAAGGTGCGGGCTTTTCGGCAGTATATCATAAAAACTTTAATTCCTTGTTATCGGGCTATGCAGGTGCCGGATTATTGTGGGGATTTAACACATTAGAGGAGCAGTTAAACTCTCAAAATGAGATGAAAGTACCAATGGGCTTTGGGTTTATGGCTACAGCAGGTTTTTCATGGGAATTTGCAGAGGGGTTGCGAATGAATGCTGAAGTATCACCGATATATCAAGTAAATTCATTTGATAATACGAATTATTTTGTTGTTTCACCGCATATCGGTATCGGCTATACATTAAGATAGTCGTATTTTACATAATCGCTGATATTCTTATAAGTAATATCAGACGTAAATTAATTAGTGTTATAAAAAAGGCGATTCATTTTAATCGCCTTTTGTTTGCTAAGCTATAAACCACATCTTTCAAATATATAATCAACACTATCCTTAAGTGTTATTCCTCCGTCAAATATCCTGTTAATCTCTTCATGTGGTAAAACCGATGTAATTTCAGTTGATTCCGAAAGAGTTTGTCTTAGAGGGATTTTCTCCGACCATGTTTTCATAGCTGCAGTCTGCACACGTGAATATGCTTCCTCGCGTGTTAAACCGCGTTTTACAAGCTCAAGAAGTATTGTTTGCGAGAATACCAATCCATATGTCTTTTCGATATTGGCTTTCATATTCTCAGGATATACTAATAATTTATCTATCAAGTTTGTCGATAAATAGAGCATATAATCCATAATGATAGTGCTGTCGGGACAAATAACTCTTTCAACACTGCTATGAGAAATATCTCTTTCATGCCAAAGTGCATTATTTTCCATTGCCGCCATAGCATTGCCTCGCAATAATCTTGCTAAGCCGGTTAATCGCTCTGAAACAATCGGATTGCGTTTATGCGGCATTGCTGAACTTCCTTTTTGTCCTTTGGAGAAATATTCTTCCGCTTCCAATACTTCCGACCTCTGTAAATGTCGTATTTCTACTGCAATTTTTTCTAAAGAAGAAGCAATGATAGCCAATACCGATAAATATTCGGCATGTCTATCACGCTGAATTACTTGTGTTGAGACCGGTGCGGGATGTAATCCTAATTTTTCACATACATATTCCTCAACTTTCGGAGAGAGGTGCTCGAATGTGCCGACAGCACCGGAAATCATACCTGTAGAAATGGAATCAACTGCATGTTCGAGACGTTGAATATTACGCAAACTTTCCTGATACCATAAAGCAAGTTTTAATCCGAATGTGGTGGGCTCGGCATGCACTCCATGCGAGCGACCCACACATACAGTGTATTTGAATTCTTTGGCGCGACGAGCCAAAACTTCGGACAAAGCGCGTAAACCCTTAAGCAATAATTCTCCCGCCTGTTTTAGTTGTACGGCAAGTGCAGTATCCAAAACATCAGATGATGTCATGCCTAAGTGAATAAAACGGGAAGTCGGGCCTACATATTCCGATACGTTTGTAAGGAAAGCTATAACATCATGCTTAACCGTTTCTTCAATTTCAAGTATTCTCGCCACATCGAACTGTGCCTTTTCGCGAATTTCACGAACCGCTTCTTCCGGTACAGCACCGAGTTGTGCTTGAGCTTCGCAAGCAAGTATTTCAATTTCAAGCCAGATAGCGTATTTATTCTGTTCGCTCCATATAGCACCCATTTCGGGGCGAGTATAACGTTCAATCATGTGTAAAGTGTATAGAATGAAAAATGAAGTACAAAAATACCCATTGTAAATGTCTGTAAGGCATATCTTTTGTAGCGGCTAAACTTTAGTGTATGTGTGTAAAAGAGAAATCTCTAGTATTAAAGTCTCGAAGATTCAGAACAAATGATCTGTTATAGACTCTATTCATTGTCTATTTGATCATCGGGTATGTTCTGTAATTCGGCAATGCGACATACAGACTGGTATGAGCATTTGTTACATGCGGAGACCAAAGGCGAAACAGGAAAATGCCCAACTGCAATATGTTGCAAATGATTGTACGATGTCTCGCTCGAATGAACAAGAAGGTTTTCCATATCAATATCGGAGAGAGGTTTGAGTGTTTTGTACCCTCCGGCGGTAACAAGATGTTCACCGTTCTGAGCGAAAAAAGGTATGGTAACATAACGGCTATCATCTGTCGCAAAAGGTGAATAATAAACACCTGCCATAATATTGATCGGCTTATTAAAAGTACTCTGCAATATATGTCTTGCTGCCTGTATATAAAGTGGTACTTGCAGCGAACGACCTGAAAAAATGTCCTTTTTTGCCGGTATCATACCTGTTTTGTAATCGGCAATAATACACTCTATAGTATTTTCATGCTCACGAATTTCTACACGATCTATTTTTCCTCTTAATAACACATCATTATACACTGAAATTGCAGGTAAAACTTCCGATTTTTTTCCGAATTGCCCAAATGCCAATTCAACAAAATAAGGGTGAAAATCCCATCCAAGTTCAATTTTTTCCAATTCATTATCCAACCATATCATTAATAAGCCGTCGGAGATTGTATCGCCTAAAAGACGCGCTACTTCAATGTCATAATACGGATGATCAAAGTGCACACGCTCCAATTCCTGTTTTGCAATTTGTATGAGAAGAGTACGGTATTCATTGATTTTTTGCGGTTTCAAAATAATAGCTGCATTCGGGGTTTGTAGTTCTGAATAAAAACGATAGACTATTGTGTGAAACAAAGTTCCTAAATCAGGACTATCGAACCATGAACGAACCTTTTTACCTGATTTTAATTGAAGAATACTCCCCGAAAAGTACTTAAAGCCGCATTCACCGTATTGTTCTAAAGCGGTAGCTGAAATAGGTGAATTAGCTTTCTTTTGTAAACGACTTAGTACTTTTTCCGAAAGTTCCCTTGGTGGTACTTCTTTTTCTTGCACAACACTAAGATCATGAATTAGAGTTTCATGATAAGACATTATTGCATTAGCCCATATCGGAAGTTGTTGTTCATCATTCTTTGGGGCATGTGAAAAATGTTTTCCGTTTTGCTGTAATGTCGTAATACGTAAAATACTATCAATAAAGGGAGAAGGAACTACTTCATTATTACCGTCGGTTTCAGGATAAAACAAATATACATTCGCCAATTTATCATGCTCCAAAGCATTCGAAATCCATTCATAAAACTGCATCCTTTCGGAACGTATTTTTCGTTCTTCCGAATCAGGTAATTCAATTCCTAAAAACTGTTCGGGTTTATATACTTCAGGAAATTCTCCGTCAATTAAACCACACAAAATAGAAACCTTAGACGGTATTTTTCTCGTTTGTTCAGGTGACGTTATTGTTACACCGAAGCCGTGTTTTTCACGGATTTGATACCGTGCCGCATGTACTGCACTTTTTAAGCGTGTGAAATACTGAACGACACTTCTTTTCCTATTACTGAAGCGTTGTTGTTGAACATAACAAAACTCATTAACTACATCAATAAATGTTCCCAGCGCGCGCGCATCTCTTTCTACTTCTTCTTCAAGCATTAAATATTCGGCAGAACTTAGAGTATTGCGTTTTTCCGCAATATGGAAATATAATTGCTCTATTGCTTTGTGTACTTGTAATTTCTGAAGTATATTCAGAATTATAATATTACGGAATTCAGCGGGTGTTATCGCTTCATTATTAATTGAAATAAGCGATGATAATAATAGAATATCCTTTTTGCAACGTTCTAATTTTTCAATTTCCGAATTTCTTTGTTCAATTTCCGTTTCATCGCCAATACCCGCAGAAATCCACACATTTAATAGATTTTTAGTCGCATGTATTCTTCTCTCTATTTGTTGTATCCATTGTGTTGAAGATGGAAAACGGCGTGTGTCGGCTATTCGTAATATGTGGGCACATTCCTGAATATTGGCTGATGATGTACGCTGTGCAAGTATAGTTTCCTCTTCGTTTTTACCCTGCTCTAAAAAAAAGTGCAGATAGGGACTTGCCAAAGCTTTCCGTATGTCCTTTACACGCCAACCACGTAAGGCAATATCGGCTACGGAAAACAGTGCCGCAACAACAGGTGCTTTTGAAAGCACATATCTATCTGTGATATTGACCGGTATCGAGAACTTTCTGAAAACTTCGCGAAACAATTCCGAGTATTGTTCGGGTTGCCGAGTTGCGATTGTAATATCACCTGCATTAATACCTTGCTTCAAAACAAGGTGCTTTACTAATCTGCCTATGGTTTCAACCTCGTCAATACGACTTCGGCATCGAAACAGGGAGACATTATCCGAAAAATGTGTATTGTGAATTTGCTTTTCGGTATTAAATAACCATCTCCGTAAGCAAGAACCTTTAGAGAGTTCATCTGCCGGAGTAATACTTATCTCATCATTATCAGGTGTATTATGAACAGTGAATCCCTCACGTTGCAAAACCTGAACCGTTTCATGAAGATTTCCAAAAAGCGGCCCATTATCGGACGAATACTCCAGTACTATAATAATCGGAAAGGAATAGGTGGATAAAGCCGAAATGAATTGGGTCTCCGGTTGTGAGAACTCTGTAAAACCCTCTATAACTATGGCATTGTTACTGAGTACTTTTTGTAGTTTTTCATTATTGTTCTGATGAAGTATTTCGGTAACCTTTTTTGTTAATGATACTTCATCAACGATGTTTTCCGTAAAGTACGATTCATATAGCTCATAGATGGCGACGATGTCTGTGATCTGTTTCTTACGCAAAGGATTAGCATATCTATCAATACTTAAGAAGTCTTTTTTCAAGTCTTCAGGAGTAACACCATCTTTCTTTAGTCCGTTTATTATGGCGGCAAGTTGTTCTACAATGGGAAGGGCTAAACGTTCATCCGCGATTCTGTAATAATGCAATTCTGCTTTTTCGACTGCTTCTTCAAACATTGCCAACTTATAGGCATCTCCAATAATATGAAGGTTCGAAGTTGTATCGAAGCAAAGGGCTATAAGACGAATAAAACCACTTAATGTATGAACGGAGGGATTCCTAACCGCCTTACCCGTTGAAACGAAACGCGAGCGTATTAGCGTACGCTTTTTATACCTTAGAAAACGTCCCGTCGGCACTATTCTTATGGCTTCCTCTCTATCAATAGTCAAATATTCTTCCGGCGAAACAGAAAGAATCTTTGCTGCATTATTGATGAGTATGGTTGACATAAGTTATTCTTTTTTCTATAAGTTCACGCATATTGAGCACAGTGCCGTATGCTAAATTACGGCTCTTCGTTAATAAAAGAAATTACATTTTTTCACTATCGAAGTTTGTCATTATGGAAAAATGTCATATTTTTGAATTCCGATTATGATATCGGGCGGTTAGCTCAGCTGGTCCAGAGCGCCTGCCTTACAAGCAGGATGTCGGGGGTTCAAATCCCTCACCGCCCACTCAACAAAGGACTACCAAACGCAATGGTAGTCCTTTTTACGTTTATAATACATTACTTACTTGTGTTGAGTTCCCTCACTTAACCTATGAATATCGAATAGAAATACGTTCGAGAACAATATTTAGCGTACTTTAAGTGATTTGAGAGATTTTTGTTACATAGTACTGACTAATAGTAACATTATCTTAAATACAATTAAATTTGCCAAATCGAAAAGTGCTATATAAATAAGGAGCAAACTATGAACTTGATGGAGTTAATCGCAAAACATATCCGAGAGGTTCATTTCGGTGGGAACTGGACAACATCAAATATGAAGGATGTTTTATCGGATGTGAATTGGAAAGAAGCAACAATGAAATTGGATTCCTTCAATACCATTGCGATGCTTGTATTTCATACTAATTATTACATAAGTGCAATTATAAAAGTATTGCAGGGTGAACATCTTAATGCTAACGATAAATATAGTTACGATCTTCCGCCGATTCAATCTGAAGAAGACTGGGAAAATTTGGTAAATAAGGCATTAAGTGAAGCGGGAATAATTGCTTCATATATAGAAAAACTACCGGATAGCATGTTACAGGAAGACTTTGTCGATAAAAAATATGGTAATTATTTCAGAAACTTTCATGGTATTATAGAGCATACACATTATCACTTGGGGCAAATTGTCATTCTCAAAAAAATGATAAAGAATAATATCGAAAAGAATATTCATTAGTACATATATTCTAAATGATTTTGATAAAGTTAGTATAACTAATAATATAATTCAATTTACTCTGTGTGGGTTTTTCTCAAAGTACGAATAACTTCCTACCATGGAGCACTAATCTGTGTGGATCTGTTTCCATATGGAACATATCCTACAAGGAAAGTAGAGTGGTATCATTCAGTAAAATAAAGTTTCTCTAAATTTCGTTACATATATCTGTCTTTTATTCAGTAACAATATATAAATGATTATGAACCGTTCTATGTTGATGTTTGTTGTACTTTTCTGTTCTGTGCTTTCTGTGACTACGGCTCAGATGCCCGATTCTTTGAAAACATTCGCTTCCGTAGAGGATGCAATGAAAAACCCTGAAGCAGTACGAATATTAAGAATAGCACGATACGATAAGGAGTCTTTTCCTACGGATGTCTTCAAAATGAAGAATTTGCGTACGCTTCATATACGTGGGGGAAAGTTTGAAACAATTCCTCCCGGTATCGGGAATCTAATATCTCTAAAAAGTCTTTCACTCGAAAACGGTGTCTTAAAGGAATTACCGGAAGACATCGGAAAACTTTCGGAACTTACTCAACTTACCTTGCAAGGAAATAAACTAGTAAAATTAAACCCCTCAGTCTCAAAGTTGTCAAAAGTAATAACTGTCAATCTCAACAACAATCAGCTTGAAGAGCTACCGATGACAATGGGTACGATGACCTCATTATTAGATTTAAATGTTTCGAACAATAAGTTATCCTCGCTTCCTTCCGATTTGGGAACAATACCCACGTTAAGAACTGTGATTGCTGAAAACAATGTTTTGTCTCAATTACCGAAATCTTTGTCTTCGGCAAAGGCATTGACGAATTTAAATCTCGGTAAAAATAAGTTAACAAGTTTGGCAGGTATCACCAGTATGGATAAACTGGAATCTATTGATGTTCACGGGAACCAAATCAGTAAAATTGAGGATGCACTTTTTGAATTATCCGAATTGAAATTACTGAATCTCTCAGAAAACGGACTACAATCGCTTCCTCAAGCATTATCGAAAGCAAAGAAATTGCGCTCGCTGAATATTAGCAAAAATAAACTTATCGCATTAGGTACCGGTATTGGCGAACTTTCACAACTTGATATGCTTGATTGTTCCGAAAATGAATTAAAAGAAGTCCCGGATTATATTGGTAACTTAAATAATCTCGTATCATTGGATTTTGCAAAAAATAACATTAAAACATTGCCATCGAGCGTAGGTAAATTAAATAAATTACGCACTTTGGATCTTTCGGATAATCCGTTAGAAAGCCTTCCTGTTAAGGAATTGATAAAACTATACAATTTGAAAAAGTTTATGTTTTTTCAATCACCGCCTAAAGAGCAACCAAAACCTGCTCAAAAAGAAACTACAAAGCCGATTGAAAATACTAAAACACCGACTGATAAAAACTAATGAAAAAATATTTCGATATTGTTTTAGTTGCCTTTATATGTTTATTATTTCCTTTACATACTTGGGGAAATGAAATAGGGGAGAAGGTTAAAAAGAAGTATTCCGGTATGAAATCAATATCTGTGATTTTTACGATAGATAATTCTCAAGTAAAAACTACACTCAAGGCAAAAAAAGGCAATATGTTCGTTCTTGATAACAATGGAAATGTGGTCTATTGTAATGGTAAAACCGTATGGAATTACAATAAATCTGCGAACAAATGTATGATTTCGGCAAGGGACATTCATGCTGAGTCAACATCAATAGATGAAATTTTTCTTAATGTACTCAACACTTATATTGTAGATAAGGCGAATACGATTAATGATTCGAAGAGTGGTTCGGGGTATGTTATTACATTAAAACCCGCTGCAGCGAACTCAATGATAAACGGAATAAAGTCTATCAATGTAATCGTGGATAAAAAGTCACTTAGTATAAAACAACTTATGTTTAGCGACTCATCGGGAGGGCACACTATTAATATTGTGTCCTTCAAGATGAATCCGACGCTTGCAGATGGAATGTTTACATTCACACCGTCAAAAAGTACCACTGTTATAGATATGCGTTAACTTACAAAATCCTTACAGACTCTATAGACTGACCGTGAAGTCTTGATCGCATTGCCGAATTTTTCGAAATGTCGATTTTGGAGTTCAGGCGAAAGTTCCTTCCTATAATTCTCAAGAACTTCTATACTTGAGCAAACATATTCTATCATATAGGTTGAGTGTTCGACATCGCTAATCAATTGCATAATACGCGATGAGAGAAAACATCCCGTATTCATAACATCGGGTATATGTTCCGAAATCATCCACTCTTGCCATTGTTCTACAAATTCTTCCGGTACGAATGCGTTTACTTGATAAACAACCATATTTTTGTTCCTTTAGTATATACTAATCTACACAAAATTCTTTTGGAATGATGAATGTAATAAGTACCGATAACAAAAAAAATCATATCATAATCGGGATTGTCTCTTGTATTTTGTTTCTTCCCTTTTTAGGCAATGTTCATCTGTTCGATTGGGATGAGATAAATTTTGCCGAAGCAGCCCGTGAGATGATTGTAACAGGTGATTGGTTAAGGGTACATATTGATTTTTTACCTTTCTGGGAAAAACCGCCGCTTTTTATTTGGTTACAAGCAATTTCAATGTCTGTGTTCGGGATCAATGAATTTGCAGCAAGACTCCCCAATGCTTTAGTCGGTATAATTACATTACAAATCTTGTTTTATATCGGTAGGAAGATACATGATACAAAGTTTGCTTTATGGTGGGTTATAGCACATACGGCTTCATTCCTACCGCACTTTTACTTCCGTTCGGGTATTATAGACCCGCTATTTAATACATGTATTTTTACTTCGCTTTGGTTCCTCTATCGCTGGAATAGTGAAAACTCAATTAAATATTCCATATATGCCGGAATATGTACCGGTGCTGCCATACTTACAAAGGGTCCGGTAGGGTTTTTATTACCGATGATTGTAGTAGGATGTTTGCTTATAATGCAATATAAAACGATCTTCAGCAAAATTCAGGGCATTATACTCTATATCGTTTCGGCAATATTTATTGCCTCATTATGGTTTGGTGTTGAATATATACAAAATGGTTCTTGGTTTATTGAAGAATTCATTCGTTATCAGATTCGTTTATTAACAACGGGTGATGCCGGTCATTCTCAACCTTGGTATTATCATTCATTGATTATACTTATAGGATGTTTTCCAGCTTCCATTTATGCCCTTTTTGCTTTTCGTTCGGCATGGAATGAGCCGAAACATTTTTCACGATGGATGATTGTATTGTTTTTCACAGTGCTGATTGTGTTCTCTGTTGTACAAACGAAAATCGTACATTACTCATCATTAGCATATTTCCCCGTAACCTATTTAGCTGCTTATATGATAGAGCGTTTGTTATCGGGTGAGTATTTCAAAAAGAACATATCCAAAATACTTTTTACATCCTATTCTATTATACATTTCATATGGTTTGCACTGTTTGCTTTACTTTGTTGTATAGGGTTTAATATTGAATATGTTGTTTCCATAACAAAGGGACAGTTTGAAAAGGCAAATCTTTCGGCGCCTGTAGTATGGAGCGGTGCGGAATTGATTGTTCCTGCAATCATGATAATAGGGCTTATCGGCTTTCTATACTTTATCCGTAATGGTAAGTATAAGAAAGCGATTATAAGCGGTTTTTCTTCGACATTATGCTCAATATTGTTTTTCCTGCCCTTAGTTGCACCGAACATTGAAGGTTATACCCAACACTCCATTATTTCATTTTATGAGAAATCAGCTACAGAAAATTGTTATGTTCAGCCTATCTTTTTCAAAACCTATGCGCACTTATTTTACGGAAGAAGAAGGTTAGAACAGAGCCCTGCATCCGTAGGCAAACAATCAGGTGAATTTGAGGAATGGTTAAAAACAGGTAATATTGATAAGCCGGTTTATTTTGTAGCCAAAATAGGGGATAGGCATCACCTGGATGAAATACCGGAAGCCAAGCAGGTGGGAGATTATCACGGTTTTCTGGTGTATAAAAGGGAAACAAATCAACATTAAGATTAAGGATTTTCCTTCGTGATTTTCTTTGCTGTTTCTAAATAAGCCGGTAAAGCAGCCGAACCGTACCACATAAATAGTTCTGTGTCGAAAACATTAGCTTTTATAGCCGGATCAGTTGCAAGCAATTCCTTCGCCTGTTCAAAGTTCGGTACATTAAGAATAAAAATTCCTCTATATCCGCGATGGTTTTTGTGGAAGGGACCTGCAATTACTAATTTACCTTCATCAGCCAGACGGTTTATATTGTCTAAATGACCTCGAAACAAAGTATCCAATTTTGCTTTCTCTTGTATGTCGGCACTTCCCGTTTTTAGAATTACCATAACATACGATTTCATACCATAATTATCGGCACCGTACTTTTGTGCAAGAACGGAGTCATATACCGGCTTTTGAGTTTGAGCATCCATGTTTGTACTGCCTAAAATGAATAAACAAAGAAAAAATAATGACTTCATTGTTATTTATGCTATATTAAAAAATCAACCTAATCGATAGAAATAAAACTTAATCATAAGGGGAGAGAAAGAGAGAAAACGGGTACATTTTGCTGTGTAGGTGTAACTGAACCCGTATCGGAGTTCGGATACAATAATTTTTCAAGGTTTTCAGCAAATGAATTAACGATTATTGCACTTCCTACACCTAATAAAGTTCCGACGAATACATCACTCGGATAGTGAACACCCAAATGCATCCGAGCAAAGCTCGTGTAGAGTGTAAAGGCAACCGACGGGGCTATAACTATCCAATGCGGATAACGAAGAGAGAGTATTGTAGCCAAACAGGCACTACCGCCGGCATGACCCGAAGGAAATGACCAAAACGATTCAGTATCATTTGGTTTTATACAATCTGAATATGCTACAAATGGTCTTTCACGTTGAACGATTGTCTTAATCCCGGTCATTAGCCCAAATTGAAGTACCTCAGCCCCTGCAATGAGTAAGCCATTTACCATCAAATTGCGAGAATTACCAAATTGTCCGTATGCAACATGAAAAGTCGGCACGGCAATGGAAATCGGTACTAAACTATTACTGACACCTTTCGAGATTGCAATAAGCGTTGGATTGCGTAATTCCGTTAGAGATTGAATAATCTTTGCATCCAATGTCATCACTTTATTACACGAATCGATTTTTGCCCTATCAATGGAGGCGCATAGATTACAAAGTGTTGTAAAAAAACAAAAGAGTGTTACCGTACTATATAGGGTAAATAACTTCATTTTACCTTTTTCTTATAACAAACAATTCAGGTGGAGTTTTTACTCTGCCCGGATAATGAATATGAGCCGTTTCAAAATGCTTGCTCGAAATTGTCTCAACAAATTTCATAATTGCTAACTGCTCTGTCAAACCGTTCTTCTGTTCATTATAAACGGATACTGTAATAATACCGTTTGATGTAAGTAAATCACAAGAGTCGCTCAAAGCGTTGATAGTACTTTCCGTTTCAGTTGTCAAACTCTTATCGGTTCCGGGTAAATAACCGAGATTAAACATTATAGCAGATATATTACCGTGTTGTTCCTCAGGAATATATTTTCTTACATATGCATGATTTTGAAGAAATAATGTGACAGAGTGTTGCAATCCATTGGAAAATATAAGATTTCCTGTTTCATTCAGCGCTTTTTCCTGAATATCAAAACCAAAGACATGCCCTTTATCGCCTACGGTTTGAGCAAGGAACATTGTATCATTTCCATTACCTATTGTTGCATCAATTGCTATATCACCTTCGGCGAGATATTCCGTAACAATAGAATGAGCCAATGATGTAACTCTAAAAATATCAAGCGATTTCATTCTTAAACTATTCTTCGTCACTCTGAAAATAATTTATCAATCGTGTATCTTTATATGCTTTATTCCCTTTACTCATTAATTGTTCATTCAATTTCATCGTAAACTCTTGGGGGGCATTATATCCGTATGTTTTCGATAAATAGTTTAATGCAATTACTTCAGTGATAACCGTAATGTTCTTCCCGGCGAAAATAGGTAATTTTACGGTCGCGATATCTACACCCAAAATGCCGGACGTGGATTCGTCGAGACCGGTGCGTGTATATTCTTTATCCTTATCCCATTCTTCTAATTCAACTAATATTTCTAATCTTTTTTGAAAACGTATTGCACGAATCCCGAACATTTTTTCTACATCAATAATTCCGAGACCTCTAATTTCCATAAAATGTTTTACTAATGTTGTACCTGTACCCATGAGTACGGATTCTCTTTTCTTAGTAAACATCACGATATCGTCCGCCACAAGACGATGCCCGCGCTCTATAAGATCTAAGGCGATTTCACTTTTTCCGATACCACTTCTTCCTATGAGTAAAACTCCTACGCCATATACATCTACAAATGAACCGTGAATAGTAACCTGTTCTGCAAACTGGTCATCAAGAAACTCTGTTAATAGATAGATTGCTTTTGTTGTTTCAAAATGAGTTTGGAATATAGGAATTTGGGCTTTATTTGCCTCGTTCATCAAATCTTCGTCAAATTCATGATTGTTGGTAAGGATGATGCACGGAATGCCGAATGTACAAAGCGTAGCGAAAGCGCTTAATCTTTGTTCTTTTGATAATGACTTCAAATAATACA
>JALHLL010000084.1 GCA_022844575.1 bacterium | reverse complement strand
ATAGAGCTTAATATCATAAGTACCGCTCATACCGATGAAACCATCAAACAAATCAGGACGACGTAATACGGTATTAACAGCGTGGAAAGCGCCCAACGAAGCACCCGTTGTGATAATAGGAACTCGGTTTCCACCACAATCATTAAAGATATAGGGTACTACTTCCTCCGAAATATATCCGTTGTATTGCTGATGCCGTGTTGCTTTATCGCGAGTTTTCATCCGCGAGTTTAGCCAACTTTCGCTGTTAATACTGTTAATGGAATATACTTTTACCTTGCCGCTTTCAATGTAGGGGCGAATTGCTTCTATCAAGTAAAATCGTTCATACTCAAGGTAATCGGCTGCCGCAGTGGGGAACATAAGTAATGCGAAACCGTAATAGCCGTATTTGACTATCTCCATGTCTTTATTTAGTCGGGGACTCCACCATTTTGTAATGTGTCTTTGCATTGAGGTGTTACCTTTCGGTTTGTGTAAGAGAACATGTATCCTTTTCTTATCGGAGCAAAAATCGTAAAAATGTTAAGAGTATGCTACATTTCTTTATACATAATTTCAATTTTGTTTCATATAGTGAGTAACCCTCTGCTTTGTTATGTAGTTTTGTAGGTGTTTTTGCATAATGAGTACGTAAACAATATGGAGCAAGAAGTTCAACCTATTGCCGTTCCCTTACCACAAGAACCGGCATTATTACCGGAATGGTTTTCAGCCTTTCATCAACTTGTCACAATTTTAAGGCGTGAATGTCCTTGGGATAGAAAACAAACGCATGAAACAATCTCACATCTGTTGATAGAGGAATCATATGAGACGCTTGATGCCATAGCTGCGGGCGATGATAAGGAGTTCTCCAAAGAGCTTGGCGATTTGTTATTGCATGTGGTTATGCATAGTGTAATGGCGGAGCAAAGGGGTGCTTTTACTATGCAGGATGTTATAGAAAGAGTATTCGATAAACTTGTACACAGACATCCCCATGTATTCGGCAATGCTTCTGCCTCGAATGAAACGGAGGTAAAACAGCGATGGGAAGAAATGAAAATGAAGGAAGGGCGTACTTCAGTGCTGGAAGGTGTTCCTGTTTCTATGCCCGGATTACTACGGGCACAACGCATGCAGGAAAAAGCGGCAGGTGTTGGTTTCGATTGGAGCGAAAAGCACGATGTTTGGAAAAAAGTTGAGGAGGAAATTGTGGAGTTACGGGAAGCAATCGAGGGTGGAAATAAAGAGCACATTAATGAAGAATTCGGTGATACTTTTTTTGCTTTGGTAAATGCAGCGCGTTTTGAGGATATTATCGCAGAAGAAAGTGTACAAAAAACAAATAATAAATTTACCCGACGTTTTGCACATATTGAAAAACGTGCTTTAGAAAAAGGTAAAAAACTACGTGATATGACATTAGGGGAAATGGACGAATTATGGGATGAAGCAAAAGAGTTGGGGATGTGATGGTGGTTTAAATAAATAATAGATGATTTATTTAATAATATTACGAAAAGAGCCGCTTTATTGCGGCTCTTGTTTTTTTTGATATATGCTGTCGATTATTATGCGATGGTTGCTTTAACAATAGGTGCAAATTCGCTGATAAAATCTTCTAATTTTGTCGGTGATAATGCTGTTCTATTTTTCGCCCAATCACCTTGTAATAATCCATCACGGAATGCACGACCGAGATTTTGATATCCGTCCACCAATGTTTCTTTCATGCCCGTTGCAAGCATGGCTGCTTTTTGTTGGTCATCAGGAAATTGAATCCACGGTAATTCGGGTTTTCCGATACTTTTGCCAAGCAATTGTGCTACTTCATCGGATGTACGTTCATCACTTACAATATAATGAACGGTTATACCTGTAAAATCGGGATTCGATAAAAAATCTAATGCGACGGCTGCTATATCACGCACATGAACAAATGGCATCGGTATATTACCGGGATAATTACCACCCATAATTCCCATATTTTTTATCAGATCTAATTGCGCATAAAAATTCTGATAAAAAAATGCCGGACGCAAATGTACGATATCCGTATTCTCCACATTATTCAACATACTTTCAAAATCCGCCAAACCATCAACAACACCTGCACCATTACCCAAGTGTGCTCCGATGCTCGATAAATTGACAACTTTTTTTACGGAATTTGTTTGTATGGAATCCGCCATATTTTTTGCAGCACGATTTTGATATTCGCGGAAATTTTCCGTTGTATAATTCGGTGGTATCATCGTATAGACAATATCAGCTCCGGCAAAAGCATTATGTACAAAGTCCGAATCCTCTACGCTGCCTATAAGTGCTTTTGCACCGAGGGCATTTATTTGTTCGGCGGTCTCGGTATTACGTGTCAGAACCGTAACATTATGACCCGCCTTAACAAGACCTTCAACAATCGGTTTGCTTATATTGCCAAGCGAACCAGTAATAGTGTAATTCATAAAATTATAAGAAAAAGTAAAAGGAAATATTTACCAAGGTAATTTGGAATGTTCGTGCATATAACTGCCATTGGGTCCATGTTCATCAATGAGAGCAAGATAAACACTTGTTTTTGCACCTTCTTCAATTGAGAGGAATGCACCTTTGCCACCCATTTCTGTTTTTACCCAACCCGGATGCGCTGCATTTACTTTAATATTTGTATCCTTTAGCGCATGTGCTAAGTGAATTGTAAAAGCATTTACAGCAGTTTTGGTAGAGTTATATGCAAAGGTTTTTGTGTTATATGTATTAGAACCCGGTGTTGCATGGTATTGTAAGGATGCGAGTATGCTTGTAAGGTTTACTATTCTGCCGGCTTCGCTTTTTTGGATAAGAGGTAATAGTTGTTGAGTCAAGTCAACTAATCCGAAAAAATTTATTTCAAATGTGCGTCGTAAAGTTTCCATCGAGATTGAGGCGGTAGTATTCGTTTGCCATATTTCCGATTCGATTTGTACACCGGCATTATTTATCAGAATGTCGAGTTTGCCATATACACGTTCTATATATGTAGCGGCTATAGAAAACGTTTCCCTATCTTCCATATCTATATTGATGTAATGTACATCAAGTCCCTGTGAACGCAAACCCGCTTCCGCTTCTTTACCGCGAGTCTCATCGCGCGAGCCGAGCAGAACAGTAATATTCTGTTCCGCAAGAAGCTGTGCAGTTGCATATCCTACGCCCTTATTTGCGCCCGTAACAAGGGCAATTTTTTTGTTGAGTGATTCCATAAATGCAATATTGTGTATAGTGATTGTGTATAACGAAGGCAAATATATTTTGTTGTACATACAACTATATCGTGTTTCTATTTTGCCTGTTCATTCAGTTTCTTATTGGAAAGATAGATTGAAGAAGTAAGAGAGTCTGCAAATTCCTTCCCCAGAACCTCAATATATCGCCGATATAAGTTTTCCCATGCACGCCGAATATTATCAAGATTTTTTCTTGCTTTTTGTGTGGGGGTAATGTATGTATATTTACCGTCCATAGCCCTTATTATATACCCCTGTTCTTCCATTTTATCAAGAAAACGCGAAACAGTACTTGGTGTAAGGCTAAGTTTTTCAGCAAGTTCCTTTGGCTGAACTGAGGGTTTTTCAATAACAAGGATGAGTAAAAAACAGTATTGAGAAGGTAAACCGGTAATTGAAAATTCCTCGTCCGCGATGCGTGTAATGGTTCTTGCCAAAGCATTAGCAGAGTAAAACAAACAATTCTTAAATATAGAACAGTCTTCGGATGACATAGTATGATATTATGAAATGAATCGAAAGCTTAAAAGCTAAACGTATACAAGCATTGTATATACAAATATAATAAATGGGGTTGTTGATATTGTACAATGTTTTTCATTAAGGAACGTAATATACCCCCTTTATCCGAAGTATATTGGTTGGTACATTATGAAGAATGAACGCGGGTTCTTATTATTATTGGCTCTATTGCAGTTCACTAATATCATGGATTTCATGATAATGATGCCTTTAGGCCCGCAGTTGATGAAAGTATTTGCCATAAACCCCGAACAATTTAGTACGGCTGTTTCGGCATATACGTTTTCCGCCGGAATATCGGGTATGGTTGGTGCTTTTTGGTTAGATAGATTGGATCGTAAAACGGCTTTACTTATTATGTATGCCGGATTTATAGTAGGCACATTTTGTTGCGCATTTGCTCCCACATATCTGTTATTACTCACCTCACGAATGGTGACGGGTGTGTTCGGCGGAATTCTCGGAGCTGTCGTAATGTCCATAGTTGCAGATACCATACCGGAAGCAAGAAGGGGGGCAGCTATGGGTATTGTTTCTACATCATTTTCTATGGCTTCGGTATTCGGTGTTCCTTTCGGTCTTTTATTGGCATCTCAATTTGACAGTTGGCATGCACCTTTTTTGTTTATAGTGATTGTCGGCATCGTTATTTGGGTTGTTCTCTTTAAGGTATTGCCCGAAATGAAAGGACATTTTGAACATCATAGTACAAATGGTTCCGCTTTACACAATTTTATAACTGTTATTTCGGATAGAACCGTGCTTATTGCTTTGTCATTTATGATGTTACTGATGTTCGGTCATTTTAGCATTGTGCCCTTCATAAGTCCGTATATGGTATCGAATGTAGGAATTAGTGAGAAAGAGTTACCTCTTATATACTTTTTCGGAGGGGCGGCAACAATTTTTACAGCACCGTTTGTTGGGAAAATATCGGATAAAATAGGCAAACCCAAGGTGTTTTTCTTTTTTGCAATTATTGCTTTAATACCTGCTTTTTTTATTACAAATCTTTCGGCAGTAGGGCTAATCTACGCACTTCTTTTGACTACCTCGTTTTTTATTGTTTCAAACGGGCGTTTTGTGCCTGCTATGGCAATAACAAGTACGGTTGTAGCACCGGCGCGTCGCGGCACTTTTATGAGTATCAATTCTTCGCTGATGCAACTTGCGAGCGGTATCGCCACATGGGTAGCCGGAAAAATAGTCATAAAGGCAAATAATGGCTCATTAATGAATTATGAATATGTAGGGTATATCTCGATTGCTGCAAGTATCTTAGCTCTATTGATGATGCCCGTTTTACTTGCTTCGCAAAAGAAAGAAGCCGCTGCCTGATTACTCTATAGTTATAATCCTGATTTCGGATTATATATACTCGGTAATGGTATATATTTGCTGCGTTTGAGAACGGCGAACTCAGTCATTACGAGCGGAATGGAAGTAATTCATTAATAACACAAGTTCGCTTCGCGTGCTAATGTAGGTATTATAAAGCAGACAAACATTGATTCTCCTTTGTCAGTTTCTGTGAAATTCATATATTTGCGGCTCTTTTGACTAAAATTACTATACATCTACATAGGATAAAAATATGTTTGCAGTCGTTGAAATCGCTGCGCAGCAGTTCACTGTTCGCCCGAACGATATACTTACAGTACCATTATTAGATGGTGATGCGGGTAGTTCCGTTCAGTTTACAACCATACTTGCAGGTGGTGATGAAAACGCACCAACAATTGGTGCTCCTACACTTAGCGGTTCGGTGAATGCAACAATTATTGAGCATGGCAAAGGCGATAAAGTTCTTGTCTTCAAGAAAAAACGCCGTAAAGGTTACCGTAAACTTAATGGTCACCGCCAACAATACACCAAAATTCAGATTAACGGGATTTCCCTTTAATCCTGAATCCTTATAACGATATACACTTATACTTCAGGAGATTATAATGGCACACAAAAAGGGTGGCGGATCTACAAAAAACGGTCGTGATTCCAATGCGCAGAGACGCGGTATCAAACGCTTTGGCGGCGAAGCCGTTCGCGCCGGTAATATCCTTGTTCGCCAATGTGGCACTCGCTATCATGCGGGAGAAAATGTAGGGCTTGGAAAAGATTACACTTTGTTCTCACTTGTGGACGGTGTGGTTAAATTCGAGCGTAAAGATAAAACACGCTTGAAAGTATCCGTTTATCCGGCTGCATAAACAATGACAACTTAGCGAAACAGCGCCTCTTGCATTCATACGCAATGAGGCGTTTGTTTTTTCTTACAACATCAAACACATTAGGAGTACTTTTAGATGAAAATGACCGTAATAGGTGCCGGAAATGTAGGCGCAACAACGGCACAACGTATTGCCGATAAAGAACTTGCACATGAAGTTGTACTTGTGGATATTGCTGAAGGAATTCCGCAGGGAAAAGGTTTGGATATGTTTGAATCCATGCCCGTTGAAGCATCGGATTCGAGAATCATTGGTACAAACGGTTATGAAGAAACAGCCGGATCGGACTTTGTTATCATAACGGCAGGTCTTGCTCGTAAACCCGGTATGAGCCGTGATGATTTATTAGCTGCAAATGCTAAAATTGTCGGTTCCTGTGCCGAAAACGCTTTCAAATATTCTCCGAATGCCTTTTACATTATCGTTTCCAATCCTTTGGATGTAATGACCTATGTAACTTTACAGAAAACAGGTTTGCCCCGTAATAAAGTTCTCGGTATGGCGGGTGTACTCGATACAGCACGCTATCGTACATTTATTGCTATGGAATTGAATGTTTCTGTTGAGGATATTCAGGCATTTGTGCTTGGTGGTCATGGTGATACAATGGTTCCGTTACCTCGATACACAACGGTTGCGGGCGTTCCTATCTCCGAGCTTATACCTCAAGACCGAATTGACTCGATTCTTACACGCACTCGCAATGGGGGTATTGAAATCGTCAATCATTTGAAAACCGGATCGGCATATTATGCTCCGTCGGCTTCAGCTGTGCAAATGGTTGAATGTATTGTTAAAGATAAACGCCGCATTTTACCATGTGCGGTAATGCTTAACGGCGAATATGGCTTAAATGACATTGTTGTGGGCGTTCCTATTAAAGTTGGTAAAAACGGTATGGAAGAGATTTTCCAGATTGAATTGAGCGAAGCCGAAAGAGCGGAACTTAACAAATCCGCTGAGGATGTTAAAATCAATATGGAAAAACTTGCATCCATGCAATACTAAGCATGAAGTGTTCGCGTCTTAGAGGTTTGTTCATATTCTTCAAAAGACCCGAATCGGAATGTGAGTATTAGTAGTAAACTTATGCTTTTCCCTTGCAGAACATGGTTTTGCAAGGGAATTGATATAAAACAGTAACTATGTGATGTGAAACAATATATGTAAAATGAAATCTTATTGTTCGCCAAAGATTATGCACAACAAATGTTTAACCAAAGTTATTCCCTGCCTATTGTCATTGTTTCGACATTAATCGTATAATGTATTTCCGATAAGGTATGTTTTTTGCGATTTGTAAAAAACGTAAAAGGAGTTTTCCTTTGCATTATACGCAAGTTGTGTTTTTATAATCAGGATATGTATGATGAAACGATTATGGTCTGAACAACAATCCCAACAGGATATTGAGCAGTGTCAGGAATTGACAATCGGCGGAAGGTTGCCGAAACATTGTGCCATAATTATGGATGGCAATGGAAGGTGGGCTCAGGAGCGTTCAAAACAAAGGGCTGCCGGACATGAAGAGGGTATGGAGAGCGTTCGCGATATTGTTAAAGCTTCATCCCAACTTGGTGTAAAGTATCTGACCCTTTATGCGTTTTCTATGGAAAACTGGAAAAGACCGCGCCAGGAAGTGAATGTGCTTATGTTGCTTTTGGAACGATACCTACGTCAGGAACTTCAGGAGTTGCATGAGAATGGGGTTCGACTTAATGCAATAGGAAAATTGAATGCCTTGCCTAAACGTGTTTTTAATATTTTGCACGAGGCAATGGAAAAAACAAAAAATAATGAAGGACTTGTTCTTACGCTTGCTTTAAGTTATAGTGGGCGTTGGGATGTAAATAGGGCGGTACAGCTTATTGCTCATGATGTACGCAGGGGGAAACTTTCGCCTGAAGATATTACCGAAGAACGATTTGCAAGTTATTTGCAAACGAGTGGCTTGCCCGACCCGGATTTGGTGATAAGAACAAGCGGGGAAATGCGACTTAGCAATTTTCTATTATGGGAAACGGCATATTCGGAAATTTACATTACCGAGTGTATGTGGCCCGAGTTCAGACGGGAACAGTATTTTTCGGCTATGCGCGATTATATGTCGCGCGAGCGTCGTTTCGGAAAAACGTCTGCACAAGTAAAAACGGAACCCTCGAAAACGGTTTTTCAAAAAGTAATGGATGCTTTTAATCCATTATCATAAATTATAAGGTATGAATATTTCTCTTTTGCGAATAATACGACACAAAACGATATTGTCCATTCAGCTATGTTTGTTTTGTGTTCTTTTCACACAGTATCTGTATTCGCAAGGGCAACCCAAATCGTATATCATTGCCGGTATCACGGTAGAGGGTAATCGTTTTGCTGATGAGCAAACAATTATTGCCATTTCGGGTTTACAAGTTGGTTCGGAAATCAAAATACCCGGTGCACAACAACAGGAAGCGTTAAGAAGTTTGTGGTCACGCAATCAATTTTCCGACGTTGATATTATTATTGAAAAAACTACGGCTCTCGGAATATTTCTTGTTATCAGAGTAAAGGAATACCCGCGCCTTAGTTGGTTTGAAATAAAGGGCAATGACGAATTATCGGAGGACGATATTCGTAAAGAGATTAATAAAAGTCGTGGCGATGTTATGTCGCCTTACGATGTGTATATGTTAAAGAAAACACTGAAAAGAGCGTATGCCAAAGAAGGGGTTTTATATCCCGTAATTGATGCCGAAACTATAGTTGCGGGTGATACGAGTGGATATGTAAAGGTGGTTTTGAATATTAAAGAAGGTGCGGACTTTAAAGTGAAGGGAGTTAAAGTACGGGGCAATGTCGAACTTTCCGAGAACGATATTGCCGGTGCTATGGAAAACACTCATGCAAGCCCGTGGTGGAAAATATGGACTTCCGATAAGTACGAAGCGATAAAGTATGCGGAAGATAAAGAAAAACTTATTGAGTTTTTTAGAAGTAAAGGTTATCTCGATGCCGAAATTCGTCATGATACCGTTATCCTTGTTCCTGAAAAGGAAGCCGCTTATGTAGAGCTTGATATTTATGAAGGTAAAAAATATTTTGTTAGAAGTGTAATCGTTGAAGGAAATACCGTTTTTCCATCAGAGCCGATTATTCGTCGCATTAATATCAATAAAGGCGATGTATATGATGAGCCATTTATACAGAAACAACTTACTGTAAATGAAGATCAGACTGACGCGGCATCATTATATATGGATAATGGCTATCTCGGCGCGCAACTTGTAAAAGAAGAAAAGAAGGTAGGTCAGGATTCTATTGACCTTGTCATCAGAGTCTTTGAAAATGAACGCTATACTATTAGACGTGTAGAGATAGTTGGAAATACAAAAACAAAAGATAAAGTGATTCGCCGAGAATTATATACCCGTCCCGGTGATTACTTTAACCGTAGTGCTCTTATACGTAGTGTAAGGGGATTAGGTGTTCTCAATTATTTTAACCCTGAAGCATTAAGACCTGATGTAAAGCCGGCCGATAAAACCCATGTTGACCTTGTATATAAGGTTGAAGAGCGTTCTAATGACACTTTTAATGCCTCTGTTGGTGTTGCGGGTTCATTCGGTCTTACCGGTTCAGTCGGTATTACATTAAATAACTTCTCGCTTGCCGAACCTCTTCGCGGCGGTGGCGGGCAAGTGCTTAATCTTAACTTGCAATTCGGTCAGGCAAATCAATGGCAGGATTATTCCTTAAGCTTTACCGAACCTTGGCTTAATAATGAGCCGACCACACTTGGTGTAAGTGTTTTCCATTCCGTTAATCGTTTTAGCGGTTTTAATCAGGAAAGAACGGGTGGTCAGTTGAATCTTGGTCGACGCTTGCGTTGGCCTGATGATTATTTTCGTATAGACGGTAGTTTGTTAGTTCAGCATATTCAACAATATGCGGGTACACTATCGGGTACAGGCGGTTTAACAGATGAGATTACGATGAGTGCTTCGGTAACGCGTATCAGTTTGGATAACTTAATTTTCCCTACCTCAGGTTCGCGTTTTAATATTGGTACACAAGTGGCACTCGGTGCATTCGGCATAGGTACGACCGATTATATACGCAATTCGTTCAGTTATGAAACAGTATCTCCTTTATTGAAAATTGACGGTAACCCGCGTCTTGTTTTATATTTATCGACAACTGCGGGATATATAGCGCAGCTACAAACGAATTCTACTTTTATACCCGATAATTATTTGTATTTGATGGGTGGTAATGGTCTCGGGGGATTTTTTACGACTCCCTTACGCGGCTACCCCGATAATAGTATAGGAATTTTGAGTACGAATGCTGCAGGACAAACATTTTCATCGAGAGGTCGTGTTGTAATGAGGCATGTGCTTGAAACACGTTTTGCCCTTTCGCTTAACCCGATGCCTATTTATTTTCTTGCCTTTGCAGAAGCCGGTAATATCTGGAGCAGTTTATCCGCCGCCGATCCGTTTGATTTACGTCGTTCAGCCGGTATGGGTATGAGAATTTTATTGAACCCGATAGGATTATTGGGCTTTGATTACGGTTTCGGATTTGATGCGACGCCCGGCACATCGGTACCGCACGGTTGGCAATTCCATTTTCAATTCGGACGTTAAAAATAGCAAAGGTTTGTGCCGAAATAGTATAAGTTTTTGTTCAATGAGTATTTTTGCAATCAACTATGTTTCATTCATTTAATAAGGTTATGAAATCTTTCTTTTATTGCGCAATGGCATTATTGTGCTTAACAATGGCAAGTGCTTTGTATGCACAAAAAAATGCGGCACAATCGGGCTCGCTTAAAATAGGGTATGTTGATACTGAAGTTATGCTTAAACAATTGCCGGAAGCACTTGAAGGCGATAGATTGATTAAGGAAAAAGTTGCTAAAATCAACGATACATTAAAAACGATGAATCAGCAATTGACCGAACGTTTTGAAAAGTATCAGAAACAAAGTGCCATGATGACTGCTGAAAGCAAAGCGCAAGAAGAAGCTGCTTTAAAATCAATGCAGCAAAATATGTTAATGTATCAGGAAGAAAAATTAGGGCAAACAGGCGAAGTGGCGAGAATGCGCGAACAATTGATTGCTCCTTTACGCGAAAAAATTTCAAAAGGGATTCAAGATATAGCGAAACAAGAAGGTTTGAGCTTTGTGCTTGATAAAGCAAATCCGGTATTATTATATGCTGAGGACAAATTCGATATTACATTTACGGTACTTGATAAAATTAAACGCGGTAAATAAAAACAAATTCCATATAAAGTATAAACGCCGTCCATATCACATCAAATTTCAGATATGGGCGGCAGTTTTTTTCAGCTAAGGTGATATTTTACGATAAATAAAGGAAAAATTATCGAATTTTTTCGACCATGTTATTAAGATTACATTCTATTGTGAAGGAGTTCACCATGAAAAAAATATGTTTTATCACGTGCTTTCTCTTTTTTGCATTTTTTCAGAATATATATGCTCAGAGAATAGGGTATATTAATTCTGCAACAATAAGAGAAAAATATCCCGAAGCACGCAATGCGGAACAACGCTTGGAATCGATAGTGAACGATTGGAAAAGGGAAATGGATGAAATGCAAAGAGCTATTGATAATTTATCGGAAGAAATCGTAAAGAATCGCCTGATATGGACGGATAAGGAAAGACAGGAAAAAGAAAGAGACTTGGTAATAAAAAAAGAGGCGCGGCAGGCATTTGCCAATAAAAAATTTGGTCCGGGCGGCGAGTACGATGCTACGATACCTTTGGTTACGAAAGGGGTGGAGGAGAAAATATATGCCGCCGTTCAGGAAGTATGTTTTGAAGAAAGTTTCGATATAGTATGGGATAAAAGCAGCCAACCATTAGCATTTATTAACCCCAAATATGACCTTACCGTTAAGGTAATGAGAAAACTGGGGATTGATGTAGATAAATTGGAAGAAGAACAGCAAAAAGCTATCGACAGCGATCCGAGAAATAAGAAAAAACCTGCGGAGGAACGTCCGCAAACAAAGCGGAGACGCTCCAGAACAACGGAAACTGAAGAGACGGCTACACCACCGACCGACACAGAAAAAAAAGATAGCTCAACTCCCGAAACGGAAAAGACTATAGATAAAAATGAATAATCGTAGCGTTTATTATTCATAACTTCCTAATTCGGTATTTTTCCTTTATAAGAGGATATAGAATACACTAAAACAAAAGTATTTTTCTTTGACCGATAGAATATAATTATGGAATATTCGGTAAGTGAAATTGCGGAAATGCTTGATGCTCCCTATGTAGGAAATGGCGATTTGATGATAATGGGAGTTAGTCAAATTGATAAAGCCAAAAACGGTGATATTACATTTCTCGGTCAAAAAAAATATGAGCAGTTTTTAGGGACAACCGAAGCATCGTGTATAATCGTTGATAAAAATACATCACAAAAACCCCGCGATGAGCAGGCATATATAATTGTTGATGACCCTTATAGAGGGTATATTCATCTTATGAATGAAATTCATCATCATTCGACTCTCAGAGTCGGATATAAGCATCCTGCAGCATCGATTGATGCCACGAATTCCATTGCCGACTCGGCTTTTATTTCGGCAGGGTGTTATCTGGGGCAAGGTTGTAAAATTGGTGAGAGAGTAATTTTGCATCCGAATGTGGTACTGATGGGTACCGTTACTATTGGGGATGATACGGAGATAATGCCCAACGTTACGATTTATCCGAATACGACTGTAGGTGAACGTTGCATTATTCATGCCGGTGCTGTAATCGGTTCAGACGGGTTCGGCTTTGTAAATAATACTGATGGCTCATATCTGAAAATTCCTCATGTAGGGCGTACCATTATTGGCAATGACGTGGAGATTGGAGCAAATACAACTATTGATAGGGGTGCTTTAAGCGAAACAAGTATAGGTAATGGAGTGAAAATTGATAACCTTGTTCATATTGCTCATAATGTGGAAATT
>JALHLL010000083.1 GCA_022844575.1 bacterium | reverse complement strand
AGCTTTGTCCATAACCCTTGTAGATGTTGCGGTATTCCTACCCTTATCCCTTGTTTCCGGTCTAATCGGTAATATCATGCGAGAATTTGCATTAGTTGTCGTTGTTTCGACCCTGATGTCTTTAGTCGTATCATTTACCATTACCCCTATTCTTGCATCACGATTTGCAAAAGTTCAGGAATTGACGAAAAATTCCTTAATGGGGCGCATTGGCTTACTCTTCGAGGCAGGCTTTACTTGGATTCAAAAGGAGTATGGCAGAATTATACAATGGGTATTGAAAAATGCTTTAACGAAAGCAATGGTTATAGTTCTTTCGCTTTCCACATTCTTTATTATCGGAGTACTCTTTTCATTGAAGTTAATTCCGGTTGAGTTTATTACTCAGTCCGATCGTGGCGAGTTTACGGTTACGGTGGAATTTCCTCCGAGTACAAAAGTGGAAGAAACAAATCGTTTAACACAGCAAATAGAAAGCATAATGTTCGAGATGCCCGACGTAAAAAGGGTTCTCACCAATGTCGGTACTTCGAGTTCGGCTTTTACAGGCACACAGGTTTTGAACAATCTTGCTGAAATGAATGTGTACCTTGTACCCGCAAATCAGCGCAAACTAACAACCGATCAGGTCGGAAATAACATCAAACGAAAAGTTATGGCTTTTTCCGGTGCAAAAGTTCGTGTTAACCCTATCGGCATATTCGGTTCGGCGAATGATTCGCCGGTGCAAGTGGTCATTAGCGGACCTGAAAGAGAATCCGTTATTAAAGGCGGAAAGATGATTGAACAGACCTTATTAAAAATGGTCGGAACAAGTGATGTTCGACTTTCAACCGAAGAAGGGAAATTGGAAACAAGACTAGAAGTTGATAGGCAAAAACTCTCGGCACTTGGTCTTACCATCGGTGAAGTAGGTTCCGCTTTGCGTATTGCTTTACAAGGTAATGATGATGTAAAATATCGAGAAGGCGTTACGGAATATGACATACGTATTCGTTTGGATGAGAACGATAGGAATCAAACAGCTGAAATCGGTTCTATGACGGTGCAAAATCGTATGGGACAGCAAATAGAGATTCAACAATTTGCAACAATTTATCAAACGACAGGAGCGACTAAATTGGAACGTCGTGACAGAATTCCTGCCGTTGTTATTTATGCTCAACCCGTTGGCAAAGGTGCTGCGGATATAGCGGACGAGTTGGATAAAATTCTCAAGGATAAATTGCCGCAAGGAACCAGTTATACATATATAGGCGATGTTAAAAATGCAAGAGAAGGTTTCGGCGATATGGGTATAGCCATGCTTGGTGGTATTATCTTCGTTTACTTAATAATGGTAGCATTATACGATTCGTATTTCTACCCACTGGTTAACCTGTTTTCGGTACTTGTTGCGCCCTTCGGAGCTTTTTTAGCATTAGCATTGGGCATGCGTTCGATGTCTATCTTTACTATGCTTGGTCTTATAATGCTTATAGGATTAGTAATGAAGAATGCCATATTACTTGTTGATAGAGCGAACTCCAATCGTTTGGAAAGAGGTATGGATTTGCGAAGTGCATTAGTAGAAGCCGGTGAAACACGCTTAAGACCTATAGTCATGACAACTGTTGCTATGGTATTCGGTATGTTCCCCATTGCATTCAGTCATAGTGCCGGTAGCGAATGGAAAGCCGGACTTGCTTTAGCTCTTATCGGTGGTCTCACCGGTTCAATGTTTCTTACTTTAGTACTTGTTCCGGTAATATACTACATATTCGCACGCTTACGTGAGATCGTAGGGGTAAAAAATAAAACCGGGTTTTCCGATAATGTAGCAGTTGTGCCGCATAATCACAACTAAAATGTTTACGTAATAGAACCAATGTAAGGCAGTGCAATAAGCACTGCCTTTTTTTGTGCGTAGCAGACACAAGATGCCTTAAGCCGGCAGCGTATAGTATATATCAGAAATAAAAATGATATTTTGCATTGTCTTTTGAACATATATATAAAGGGGAGATTCAATGGACAGTAAGATCTCGGATTCAGGAAGATACATCGCTGAATCAAAGAATGGTAATACTACCACACTGCTCAACTTAAGTTCATACGATATTCTGCAAGAGATAAGCTATATCCAATCGGGTTTTTTACTCAGTGAAAACAATGATGAAATGCTTGTATTTTTTGAGTGTATGCTATCATTGCTTTTGCGTGCAACAGGTAGTGAGTATGGGTTTATTGGTGAAGTGCTGTATAAGAGCAGCGATGAACCCTATCTGAAAGCGTATGCAATAACAAATATTGCGTGGGATGAAAAAACACAAAAACTGTATGAGCAATCCTTACAATCAGGGATGGAGTTCCATAATCTACGTACACTTTTTGGAGAAGCACTCGTAACAAAATCGGTGGTTATAGCAAATAATGCACCTCATGATCCGCGTGCAGGCGGTACTCCACATGGCCATCCACCCTTAAACACATTCTTAGCTATTCCCTTTCTCGCCGAAAATAATCTGATAGGATTATGCGGTATAGCAAATAGGAAAGACGGCTACACCAATGAAATTGTTCAGGCACTTATACCAATCGTTACTTCATGCACAACCCTCACCAGACATTATCAGCTAAAACGTGAAAGAATACAAAAAGAACAATTGTTAAAGCAAAACGAGGAATTATTAAAACAGACACAGAAAATTGCAAAGTTGGGTAATTGGAGATGGAATATTAACGACAATGTCTTTACTGTTACTGAATATTTTGCAGAAGTTTTCGGGATTAAGAAGAAAGATTTTGACAATACGATAGAAAGAATATTTCCATATGTGTATAATGATGATAAAGAAATAGTACTGAATATCATTCAAGAGGCAAAATCTTTACAAAAAGAAATTAAAGGCGAATTTCGGATAATAGCCGATAATGGATATATAAAGCATGTACGAATTATAGGTGTTTTATCCGCATCGGAAGATAAGTCTGCAATATATTTCGGTAGCGTTCAAGAAATTACGGAGGAAAAACTTCGTATTGAGGAAGTACACCGTTCGGAGCAGAAACTTTCTTCCATTTTTAATGCTCTACCCGATTTATTTATCATTTTAGATAAAAAAGGCACTTACTTGGAAATAGCTCCGAGTAATAAAGAATACCTGGTACAACCTGAAGAATATTTAATCGGAAAAAGAGTAGATGAAGTATTCGATGAACATACAGCTACACTTTTTCTAAATCTTATTCAAAAAAGTCTTCTTGAGAATAAGCCGATAGCTGCTGATTATCAGTTAAACATAAATGGAAACAATATATGGTTTAACGGTATATGCGTTCCATATCGCAATGAGCAAGTTATTCTTATAGCACGGGATGTAACCGACCGTAAAAGAAATGAAATGACCATTGAGGGAACAAATAATATTCTTGAATTAATTGCTTCGGGTACTAATTTGGAAATAATACTCGAAAAAATTGCACTTTTTGTAGAAAGTACCATACCGGAAATGAAGGCATCTGTTTTACGATATGATGCTGAAAAAAATTGTTTGAACACAACAACAGCCCCGAATTTACCACATGAGTACGTACAACTTGTTAACGGCTTACTCGTAGAAGAAGGTAACGGAGCCTGCGGAACTGCCGCCTACAGGATGCAAAGTATCGTCGTATCAGATTGTTATACCGATCCTCTAACGAGCAAATTCGTACATATTTTACAATCATTCTTGCTACAGTCCATATGGTCGACACCCATCATCGGAAAATCGAATATACTTCTTGGTACTTTTGCACTTTATGGCTCAAAGCCATCGTCTCCAAGCCATGAAAATTTGGAGATTCTTTCTAAAATTTCGCGACTTGCTTCCATTGCTATAGAAAGAAATACAGAAGAAAAACTACGCACCGAGAATGAAAAAAGATATCGCAATATTTCCGAGTTAATTTCCGACTATGCTTATTCCCTAAAACGAAATGAAGATGGGTATTACACAATCGAATGGCTTGTTGGAAACTACGAAAGAATATTCGGCTATACTGTCGAAGAACTTGAAAAATGTATTAACACACAGGATTTTATTCATCCAGAAGATAGACATAAACTCGAAACAAGAAGAAAGAATCTGAAAGCCGGAAAAGATGATGAGACCGAACTTCGTATTCTGACGAAATCATGTGAAATTAAATGGATAAAGGATTATGCGAAGCCACAACTCGGAAGTGAAAATGAGGGTGATATACGTATCTTGGGCGCGGCAAAAGATATAACTGAGTCAGTGAAACAAAACGAAAATCTGCGTTTACAAGCAGCAATGCTTAATAGCGTTGGGCAGGCGGTAATTGCTACCGATAAAGCAGGTAACGTTATTTATGCAAATGATTTTACGGAAACTTTATATGGATGGAAGCCCGAAGAAATTATAGGTAAGAATATATTAACCATAACACCGAGCGAAAAATCGTATGAAGGGGCAGTAAAAATCTTTGATGAATTGATAAGAGGAAAGTCTTGGAGCGGAGAATTAGAAAGCAAACATAAAAACGGACAATTACTTTCAACTTTTGTTACCGACTCACCGATTTTTGACGATGAAGGAAATTTAATAGGCATTATAGGTGTTTCGCAGGATATTACAGCGCAAAAGAATGCTGAAATTGAACAACAAAAAATTTTGGAAAGAGTTCAGCTGCAAAATGAAATTTTGGCTCTTGTCGCTTCCTCCGAGCATACATCCTACGGTAATATCCTTGAATTATGCACATTAATAACGGAAAAAGTCGGCTCATCTTTTGATATTGAGAGAACGGGAATATGGCTGTTTAATGCTGATATTACCGAATTAAAATGTATCTATCAATATACTCTGAGTGACCGGTCGGTAACAGGCGGGGCTGTACTGTTTGAACATGAGTTTTTTGATGAGTTTCAGTATCTGAAGTTGGGAAAATTTGTTGATGCAAGCAATCCTCTTACCGACCCTCGTACAAAGGGATATGTAGAAACATATATTAAACCGAACAATATAACGGCTATGTTAGATGCCGTTATTCGAATCGGAGGAAGAAATCTCGGTGCATTGTGTTTTGAGCATGTAGGTAAAGAACATGTTTGGACACCTGACGAAATAGCATTTTGTAATCAACTCGCCGACCAGATAGGTGCATGCTTACTTAATGCCGAAAAAAATACCGCCCAAAAGATTCTGAAAGAAAGTGAGGAACGTTTTTTCTCTATATTCAAAAACGCTCCTATAGGGCTTGTAATAGCGGAAAAGTCGGGAAAATTCGTAAAAGTCAATTCCGCCATGTGCGAAATGTTAGGATATTCACATGAAGAACTTGAATTACTTTCTGTAAAGGATATTACCCATGAGGATGATCTTGCCTCAAGTCGTGAGCACTTAGGCAACTTAATACGCGGAACTGAAGATACGTTTCGCATTGAAAAGCGTTATTATCACAAAACAGGTAGAATAATATGGGCTCAACTAAGTGTATCCGTTGTAAGAGGTCATAGCGGAAATGCAGAATATTTGATAGGACAAGTGCAAGACATTACAGAACAAAGACGAATACATAATCAGATTGCTGAAGAACGTGAAAGGCTTGCCGTAACCTTGCGTAGTATAGGAGATGGTGTTGTAACAACCGACAAAAACGGAACAATTACTTTCATGAACCGTGTAGCTGAGGAATTGACTTTATGGACTAATGTCGAGGCAGTCGGTAAATCGTTCTTTGATGTTTTGTCGGTAGCGAATCACGATAATAGTTTATCGGAAATCAATTTTCTCGAAACTATCTTACATAAAGGAAAAGTTTTTGATTTTGGAAATAATGTAATACTCAATACTCGAGAAGGAAAAGAGATAAGTATTTCCGATAGTGCCGCACCTATCCGTGACAAAGAGAGTAATATTATAGGTGCTATTGTTACGTTCCGAGATAATACAAAAGAGCAAAAGTTAATGGAAATTGCACTTAAGAACTCAAAACTTGATTCATTAGCTGTACTTGCCGGCGGAATTGCACATGATTTTAACAATTTATTAGCAGGAATGTTTGGCTATTTGGAAGTAGCTAAAATATTTCTCAATAAAGGTGCTTATTATAAAGCTGATTCTGCAATTAATAATGCAGTGTCGATATTCGAGCGAGCACGAGCTCTTACACAACAACTCATCACATTTGCAAAAGGTGGCGATCCTGTACGTAAAACAGGTTCAATAGCACAATTACTTGAAAAATCATTAAAGTTTGTATTTAGCGGTTCCTCTATATCTTACAAATTGGAGCTTTCGGAAGATTTGCTACATTGCGATTTTGATGAGAATCAAATAGGTCAGGTTATTGATAACATAGCTATAAATGCAATACAATCAATGTCGGGTGCGGGTAATTTCAATGTAAAAGCGGGTAATAAAACTTTAATCGGTCGAGTTGAACCGTTACAACATAAACCGAATGATTATATATGTATTGAATTCAGAGATACGGGCGGCGGAATACCTCATAGTATATTACCGAAAATATTCGATCCGTTTTATACCACCAAATCCACCGGTCACGGTTTGGGTTTATCCACTGTTCATTCCATAATTCAAAAACATGGCGGATGGATTGATGTTGAATCTGAAGAAGGCGTCGGAACAGTCTTTTGTGTGTACTTACCGGCAAAAATCGGTAAAAACAATATCGAAAAACCCGAAATAATAACAAGCACTACAAATACACCATCCTTAAAGAATATTCTTATAATGGATGATGAAGACTTCTTACGAGAAATTTTACGTGATCTCCTGAACGAAATGGGATATTCGGTAACAATTTCATCTCATGGCGAGGAAGCACTTTCCTTATATAATAATGCCATTTATAATGATACCCCTTTTGATATTGTTTTTCTAGACCTGACAATACCCGGGGGTAAAGGCGGTAAGGAGGTAGCATCCGAAATACGACATAATGATTGGAACACGAAAATTGTTGCTTTCAGCGGTTATTCAGAAGACCCCGTTATGACGAATCCACAAAAATTCGGATTTAATGCACGACTTATTAAACCGTTTACGCATAATCAATTGGAAACGCTCTTGAAGAAACAATTATAGTTATAATATTCCATCATTATATTATTTCTTGATCTTATTAAGCCATTCTTCCATTTTGTTCAACACAATCGGCGAGAATGTCTCTTGGATAGCACCATACTCCATCGGCATACCCGTTTCCGCAGTCTGAAATAAATGGTTTAATTGCGGGAATATATGTACTTCCGCTTTTGTGCAATTTTTCTTTATAGCTTGAGCATTCACTTCAGGTAGAACCTGTTTGTCTTTCTCACCGAATAATGCGAGAACATTGCATGTAATTTTCCGTAGATTATTCCTTGGATCATACTGTAAAAACTCACGCATCCATGGTGTTAATAATTGCATTAACATTGCTTTTGTAACATTCGTATTTATCCCCAAAGCATCTAATTCTTCAGCTGAAAATATAGTCGCCATTCTATCTAACGATTCAGCCAAAGGATTTATAACAGTTTCTCTCGGTTTATCATTCATAATGGTCGGATACACTTCCGTACGCAAATAACGTGCATACCATGCAGCCAGTGCGGTATCTACTCCCGATGCCTCGAGAATTGCCTTATTTTGTAAGGCAAGAATATCAGCACCATTTAATCCCGACCCTGCTAATAAAATTACAAATGAAGGATTCGTTACACCGTCGGCAGCAATTTGTTGTGCTATTATTCCTCCTTCGCTGTGTCCGCATATACCAATATTTGCTTTTTCTATATCTTTTCTTGTGCGCAAAAACTTAATTGCACTTATGGCATCCTTAGTAAAGTCGGCAGTGGTAGCACTTGCAAAATCACCTTTCGATTTACCTACTCCCCTATCATCGTATCGCAAAACCGCCCACCCCCTTTTTGAAAAATAATCAGCTATTACAGCAAAAGGTTTATGTTCTAAAATTTCTTCATCGCGATTTTGGGGTCCTGAACCTGTGACAAGCACTATCGCCGGATATGTACTGCCACCTTTTGGTTTTGTTAATGTTCCTGCTAATGTTATATCTTTATCACCACCTGAAAAAGCAACTTCTTCAACATCATACTCGAAAGGCGGTATCGGTTCTTGCGGGCGTGGTGTTCTTAGTAAAATTGATGTTCTGTTCATTGATAAGGGTAATTTTTGCCCTCCTTGTGTCCATGTACCCTCTATTATTTTATTATCACTTTGCAGTGCTCCATCAAACTGCGCATTATTAAGTGTAAACCCTAATAGTATTGAAGTACCATTTACCTGTACCTTATCGAACGACAAACCCCTTGCCCCCTGATCGGGGCTATCGAAAGTAGCCGTTACCATTGAATCTTTCTCGGCTATGTGGAATACCAAACGTACTTTCATTGATCCAAAGCTTAATGTTCCTTCCCAAGAACCTATAAAGGAATCGGATTGAGCTTTTGCACTAAGTACCGCAAAAAAGATTATAACAATGAAAAAATAATGTTTCATATTTATATGGAATAATGTTCTGTTAAAATAAACTGCTAACTATCTGTTGCCACTTTCTCCAATCCAGCTAATTGTTCAGCTGTACCTAAAGCAATTATATGGTCACCCTTCTCTATTCTTAAGCTTACATCAGGATTTGCATAATAATTACTACCGCGAATTATCACTAAAACATTTGCAGTTGTAAGTTTCTTTTGTTTTATTTCCTCAAGAGTTTTGTCAATCATTATACTTTTTTCCGTCACTTGTAATGATTCGATACGCAACCCAACATCAGCCGAACCGATGGCATTTTCCAAAAAATCAACAACACTGGGGTGTATCATAAGTGTAACTAATTGCTGGCCACTTATTGTATGTGGTGTTATTGCCTTATCTGCCCCGGCCCTCTCCAATTTTCTGATACTATTCTCTTCTTCAGCACGTGCAATAATTTTGATAGACGGATTCAGAGTTCGGGCGCTTAACACGATAAATAAATTCGTTGCATCATTTGGCGTTGCTATGATAATTCCTTTCGCTCTTTCAATTCCGGCTTTTTGTAAAACACTGTCATCCGTACCATCGCCTATAAGTACTGTAAATCCATTCTGTTCAGCAAATTCCAACGTTGCAGAATCGGTATCAAGAAGAACAAATTGTTCATTGTTTTTCAATAATTCCTTCGCTGCTCTTCTGCCTACTCTTCCCGCACCGACCAGAATAATATGGTTTGACATTTTTTGCATAAGATTATTCATTCTTTTTTGCTCCCTATTTCCTGACAACTGAAACTGAACCAGATATTCCATTACGGAAGTTAACACATATACCAATCCGCCCATCCCGACAAATGTAATAAAGATAGTAAACAGTCTTCCGGACGTTGTTAAGGGTCTGACCTCGCTGAATCCTATTGTGGCAATGGTTATTACCGTCATATACAGTGCGTCAAGTACGGTTCCGCCTTCGTCATTCCATAGAATATAATAGCCTATCGTACCGATAAACAATGTTACAAGAACAATGCCGAACGGTAAAGCCAAATTTGCAATAAATGTTCTTGAAGATTTTTCCAAAAAGACCATATCGAGTTTATTAAGGGATATAGGGTTCGGATAAATCCATTCGTATTTTTTCTAAATTTCTTAATGCTGAGGAACTGATATGTTCAAATTCCATATCGCAAAGAAGAAAAATAATTTTCAAATTCGGTTTAAGATTTTCCATAAATCGTAACTGATTTGCTTCATACGCCAAATCGTTCCCATTACGCAGACCGCGAATGAGTGTGATATCAGCATATTCTTCTTTCTTATTTATATAATCCGTCAATAAGCCCGTGAATTGTTCCGTTTGCAAATATTCCAGAACATGTACCGAATCAATACCACCCGATTCCAATACGTTTTTTTCAGGATTTATTCCTTGAGCAACAATCACTTTATCGAAAATTTTTCTTGCTTTGTTCAGAATATTCAAATGACCATTATGAAAAGGATTAAATGACCCTGCATATACCCCGATTTTAGGTGTTTTATTTTTAACATACTCAATTAGTTTGGAAATATTTTCTGCATTCTGCGGGTATTTTTCTACCATCTCATTTAAAAATTCAATCCTTTTGATACGATAAAACGAATAATCGAATTTCTGAAATTCTAAGAAAATCTTTTTATCCCACTCCATCAATTCTGTCAATGAAGATTGAGTAACTTTTCTCATATCGGCATAACAAAACATTTCAGATAATTCCGAATGCGGAGTATGTTTTTTCGTATCGAGAATTATATCGCGAATAGTGTTGAAATGAGGGTGATTCTCCCCTATGTTCTGCGCCAATACAGCAACGGATTTTTCTTCATTATCGTTGGCAGCAGGTACATATACTATATCATGAAAAAGTGCGGCACATATAAGTATCAGACGTTTTTCTCTATCCTCAACCATTATGAATTGAGTACATAAGTCCTCAAGATGTTCCAAAGTATGATAATACCTATGGGGTTCATTCCAATGTGCTATTATACTCTCGGAATTTTCAATTCCATAATAAGCACAAACCTCATCTATAAGTAAACGTATATCATTCATCCGCTTCATTCCTTTTATACAGTACCTACAAAAATACAACAAGGCAATCGGAGACGATTGCCTTGTTGTATAGTTATCATTAAGAAAACGAATTATGTCAGTTCATTCCCATAGCTTTGTTCATATCATTGAGAATAGCGATTGCCTCCGCAATGGTGATATCCTTACGAATTTGCTTATACCAATCGACGTTTTTCTCTTTTTGTTCCGGTAGTTCGGTTTTCTCGTCGGCTTTCAAACTTCTTGCGCTGAGTCCTTCAATTTCCGTTTTCAATGCGTCCAAATCTTTATTTTCCGCACGCAAACGCTCTTGCTCTTGTCTGTATTTATCCAAAGATTCCGTTTCCGTTGTTTCATCTCTTCTTTGTTTAATAGTGCGGGCTTGTTTACGAATCAAGGAAAACTTATCATTCTTTTCCACCCTTTTTTTACTCATTTCAGCCAATTCGCTTAAAGAGTACTTGGCTTTATTCCATTTAGCAAACTGTTGTCTCGGTATAGTATCCCACTTTAAAGGATAATCTAATTCCTTTTCGCCGACATCTACAAACTCATAAGCATCAGGTAGAATAATATCCGGTTGCACACCCTTAAACTGCGTGGATTCGCCTGTTACTCTGTAGAATTTTTGGAATGTTATCTTGAGTGAACCTAAAGGAGCATACTGCTTATACTCCTGATTCAAATAATTACTCAAGTCCATAAAAGTTTGTACTGTGCCTTTGCCGAACGAATGAGGTGTACCTACAATAACTGCCCGTCCATAATCCTGCATGGCAGCCGAAAGAATTTCCGAAGCCGATGCGCTGAATTGATTAACAAGCACTACGAGCGGTCCGTCAAAAACGATATTCTTATCATGATCTCTTAAAACATCGGGCGGACGATCGGAACTTAACACCTGAACGATGGGTCCGTCTTTTATAAAAAGACCCGACATTTTAACAACATCCTGCAATGAGCCGCCACCATTATTACGCAAATCAAGAATTACGCCGTGTACATTTTCTTCTTTTAACTTTTCCAACTCTTTTTTTACATCTTCAGCGCAGCTACGTCCGCCATTTCTATTAAAGTCAGCATAGAATTTCGGAAGATTTATATAGGCATATTCCCTATCACTTTTTTCATCCTTCACTATCACCGATTTTGCAAAAGTTTCCTCAATTACAACAACATCACGTGTTATAGTTATATCGGTTGTTACGCCACTTGGTTTTTTAATGGTTAATGTAACCTGTGTGCCTTTTTTTCCTCGAATCAAGCGCACTGCATCATCCAAACGCATATCGGTTATATCTACTGCTTCGTTTTCATCATTAGATTCAACTGATGACGGATCAATACCTGTCGTTGCCGCCGATTTACCACCTTGTTTTACCTTAAGGATAATATCTTCCGCTTGAAGGTCTTTTTGTTTCCAGGCAGGTCCACCCGGTACTAATGATTGTACTTTTATAAAACCGTCCGTCTCCTGTAATGTTGCACCTATCCCCTCAAGTGTTCCGCTCATTTCAATATCGAAATTTTCCTTATCCTTCGGCGGGTAGAAGTCCGTGTGGGGATCATAACTTGCGGCAATGGCATTAAGATAGACCGCTAACTTTTCCGTTTCGGTTTCTTTTTGTGTACGTTTATAGCGATCTCTTTGTGCTTTAAGCACTTTTTCACGCGATTCCTTTTCTATTTGCTCGAACGATTTTTTACCGGTTTTTGTTACTGTATCTTTTTCCTGTTGCTCCAACGCAGAAACAACTCTTGTGAGTGTCTGATACTTCAATATCTTACGCCACCAATCTCTTTGCTCCACTTCCGATTTCGGATAAGAACGTTTTTTAGGGTCAAGTTCTATCGTTTCATCTTGAGTAAAATCAAACGGTTTTGAAAGTACCTCTTCACAATACGCTTGGGTTTGTTCCACACGTTTTGTCATAAGTTTGTTAGCAAGCGGAAAAAGTTCGCTAGTCCCGTTTTCAATCATATTATCTATTGCATACTCATATGTAAGTAATGAGTTCACATCTTGCTGAAGCAGAAAGTTTTTATTATAATCCAAACGTTCTAAATAAAGCTTAAAAGCCCTTTTCGATAGAGTATCGTTTACACCTACAGGTGCATAATGACTGCTTTCGAGAGCTCCTACAAGTACTTGGGTAGTTACTTGCTCTTTATTTGGTATTTGTGCGGAAAGTAATGCGGGAACAACAATTCCGATTCCGGCAATCCACCCTAAAATTTTATTCATGTATTATTCCTCAATGGTATTCAAAGTGTTATGACGAATATTCACCACACTTTAGTTACTCTAACTGAAAAGCAATATGCAAGAAAAACGGCGAATTCACCCTATGTTAACAATTTTTACAAGTTTTTGACAGTGGGTTCTGTCCCTCTTCCTTTGAAAAATCCCTAACGTATATTCGTCATTGTTATTAAGATGGAACAAAAACACT
>JALHLL010000082.1 GCA_022844575.1 bacterium | reverse complement strand
CGTTCTCGCTCGGAAGTTTCCGGCGGTGGCAGAAAGCCGTGGAAACAAAAAGGTCGCGGTACGGCGCGCTCAGGTTCATCACGCTCTCCGGTATGGGTAGGCGGCGGTACCATTCACGGGCCTAAGCCACATAAATATACGCTGTCGTTACCGAAAAAGGTAAAACGTTTGGCTCGAAAATCAGCTTTTTCATTAAGAGTACGCGAGAACAATCTTGTAGTAGTTGAAGATTTTAGCTTTGATGTCGTAAAAACCAAACAAATGGCATCGGCTATTAAAAATCTTAATTTGGAAAATGAAAAAATATTGATACTATTGCCAAATGTGGATGATAATGTAATCCTTTCGGCAAGAAACATCGAAAAACTGAATACAATGCAAGCAGTAAATGCCTCTGCGTATGATATTCTTAACCATAAAAAGATTGTGTTGTGCAAAAGTTCAATACAAAAAGTTATCGAAACGTTCTGAGTGTAAAAGGCGAAACCAATGATGACGACGACAGTAATTAAACGACCGATTCTAACTGAAAAGGCAAATACGGCTCAAGAATCGAGAAAATATACCTTCGAGGTAACACCGGATGCCAATAAAATTCAAATTAAACAGGCAATAAAAGTGTTATTCGGCGTTGAAGTTGATAATGTACGAACAGTCGTAATACGCGGTAAAAATAAGACACGCATGACAAAACGCGGTCTTATGCGCGGTCACACTCCGCTTCGCAAAAAGGCAATCATTACCTTGAAACCCGGCTTTACGATTGATATCGTGGGCGGAGAAGGAAACGTTGAGGAATAACGGATCTAAAGAAGGCAAAAAGGAAGAACAATGGCACTAAGAACTTTAAAACCAATTACTCCCGGTACGAGATTTTACTCCGTAAGTACTTTTGATGAAGTAACAACATCAAAACCGGAAAAATCATTACTAGCTCCGCTTAAAAAAAGCGGCGGACGTAATAATACCGGACGTATCACTTCGCGCCATCGCGGGGGCGGACATAAGCGTAAATATCGTATTATCGATTTCAAACGCAATAAAGTAGGTATGAAAGCAATTGTTAAAACAATTGAATATGATCCGAACAGGACTTGCCGTATTGCGCTTGTTGAATATGATGATGGCGAAAAGCGCTATATTATAGCACCTGATAAGTTGAAAGTCGGTCAGGAAATAATGTCCGGGCCAAAAGCAGAGTTTCAGGATGGTAATACATTGCCGCTCAATAAAATACCTGTGGGTATGATGATTCATAATATTGAATTGAAACCGGGTAAAGGTGGGCAAATAGCGCGTAGTGCAGGTGCATCGGCACAGTTGGTTGGTTGCGATGCAACATATGCACAGGTTAAATTGCCTTCAGGTGAAATCAGAAATATTCCGGCGAATTGCGTAGCAACACTTGGTTCGGTAGGAAATTCGGATAATGAAAATATTCTGTGGGGTAAAGCGGGTCGTTCACGTTGGAAAGGTATTCGTCCGCAAACTCGTGGTATGGCTATGAATCCGATCGATCACCCGATGGGTGGTGGAGAAGGTAAATCCAAATCAGGTGGCGGTCGTAAACATCCGCGCTCACCGTGGGGACAGTTGGCAAAAGGTTTGAAAACCCGTAAAAAGGATAAAAAATCCGATGCATTGATAATCAGAAGACGGACTAAATAATTGAGGATATAAATGTCTCGTTCTCTTAAAAAAGGACCATTCATCAGTTTTAAGCTAAGCAAAAAAGTTGATGATCTTAATAAAGGCGGTCAGAAAAAGGTAATAAAAACATGGTCACGCGCATCGATGATTTCGCCTGACTTTGTAGGACATACTTTTGCCGTACATAATGGGAATAAATTTATTCCGGTTTATGTTTCTGAAAACATGGTCGGACACAAACTCGGTGAGTTTGCCCCGACGCGAACATACCGGGGACACTCCGGTAATAGAAAAGACTTGAAAACAGGTAAAAAATAATCGTGAAAGACGCGAAAACTATGGAAGCACGTGCAATACGCCGTTTTTTACGCTCTTCGCCACGGAAAATGCGCCTTTTGGTTGATTTGGTGCGTGGTAAATCGGTTGGCGAGGCATTAAATATTCTTCGATTTCATTCGAAGACAGCCGCAAAGGATGCCGAAATGGTATTACGCTCTGCGGTAGCGAATTTAGAAAATAAGTCGCTTGAATCATATGACCTATTTAATTTGGTCGTGAAACAAGCATATGTGGATGCAGGACCGATGATGAAACGCATATCTCCGGCACCACAGGGGCGCGCGTATAGAATACGCAAACGCTCACATCATTTAACAATCGTCGTTTCAGATCTTGCATAATTTTCAGCGTCAGGAGAGTAACGTTGGGTCAGAAAACTAATCCGATAGGTTTGCGCTTAGGCATCATTAAACAATGGGATGCCAATTGGTTCGATGAAAAAAATCTTTCCGAAAAACTTTCGGAAGATTTAATGGTTCGCCAATATGTTAAAAGCCGCTTAAAAAAAGCGGGTGTTGCTCGATTGGTAATCGAGCGCACGGCAAAACAAATGCGTATAACCATTCATACATCACGTCCGGGTGTCATTATCGGCCGATCCGGTAAAGATATCACTTTGCTTGAGGAAGAATTAAAACGCATCACGAAAAAAGATGTTAAAATTCTTATCAGCGAAATAAAAAGACCGGAACTTGATGCACAACTTGTTGCTGATAATATTGCCTCTCAGCTTGAGGGCAGGGTTTCTTTCCGTAAGGCAATGAAACAAGCGGTAAGTGCAGCAATGCGCACAGGTGCCGACGGCGTACGTGTAATGTGTTCAGGCAGATTGGGCGGTGCGGATATGAGCCGAACCGAGCAGTATAAAGAAGGACGCGTACCATTACATACTTTGCGTGCCGATATTGATTACGGAGTTTCAACAGGCTCCACCATTTATGGTCAAATCGGTGTAAAAGTTTGGATATGCCGCGGTGAAATTATCGGAAAACAACAGACGGGCGAATAACCCGAAAACATCCAAAAGAGAATAATTGACGAGACTACGCCATGTTAATACCAAAAAGAGTAAAGCATCGTAAAACACAACGCGGTCGGAGGGCTGGGAAATCATATCGCGGAGCTTCGGTTGATTTCGGAACATTCGGACTGAAAGCATTGGAACCGGCGTGGATTACCAATAGGCAGATAGAAGCCGCACGTATTGCTATCAATCGTTATTTGAAACGTGACGGTAAAGTATGGATACGAATTTTCCCTGATAAACCAGTAACGAAAAAACCGGCGGAAACAAGGATGGGTAGCGGTAAAGGTAATCCTGAATTTTGGGTTGCCGTTGTAAAGCCGGGTCGCATACTATTTGAAATTGACGGTGTTTCTAAGGAAGCGGCTGAAGAAGCTGTTCGACTTGCATCGCATAAATTGCCAATAAAAACTAAGTTTGTTACACGTCATGATGCGGTGATGGAATGAAAGGAAGAACAGCAAAGGATTTACGCGATTTGAGTAATGAAGAGTTGATGATTGCTATTCGTGAGAACGAAGAAACATTAACAAAACTCCGCTTTCAGCGCGTACTTGGTCAATTACAGAATACCGCTCAGCTGAATACGTTGCGTAAAGATAATGCACGTATCAGAACGGTTCTTCATGAACGTAGTAACGGTTGAGAGAATAAAAGGATATATCATGAGCCAAGAAAATGTAACCGAACAACTGACCGAAGAAAAACAACCACACCGTAAATATCGTGTTGGTAAAGTAGTCAGTAATAAAATGAGTAAATCGGCAATAGTTGCACTTGAACGTCAAGTAGCTCATCCGATTTATAAAAAATACTTTAAGCAAACAAAACGCGTTATGATTCACGATGAAAACAATGAATGCGGATTAGGCGATGTTGTTAGAATTGTGGAGAGTCGTCCTTTAAGTGCAAAAAAGCGTTGGAGATTAGACGCTATTATTCAACGAGCGATATAATAGGAGAATGGGGAGATGATACAGGAAGAATCAAATCTGATAGTTGCAGATAATTCCGGTGCACGTAGAGTTCGTTGCATTCGTGTTCTCGGAGGCCATGCTCGTCGTTATGCGGGAGTCGGTGATATTATCGTTGTATCGGTTAAATCGGCTTTGCCGAATGGCGCGGTAAAAAAAGGCGATGTATGCAAAGCGGTAGTTGTACGTACAAAAAAAGAAATAGGTCGTAAAGACGGTTCTTATATTCGTTTCGATGAAAATGCAGCCGTTATTCTCAATAATCAGGGTGAACCGCGCGGTACGCGTATATTTGGGCCGGTAGCGCGTGAATTACGTGAGCGAAACTTTATGAAAATTATATCACTTGCTCCTGAAGTTCTTTAAGAATAGGAATCGAGAAATGAAACTCAAAATTAAAAAAGGCGATTTGGTAATGGTAATTGCAGGTCGCAGCCAAAAAACAGAAGGAACTCAAGCCGAACATTGGGAACGCGGTAAAACGGGTCGGGTGATAAAAGTATATTCGAAAACCATGCGTATTCTTGTTGAAGGCATTAGTGTCAGAAAAAAGCATGAAAAGCCGAATGCAGCGAACCAGCAAGGCGGAATTATCGAAAGAGAAATGCCGATACATTATTCCAATGTACAATTGGTTGACTCAGACGGGCTACCGGTTCGAGTAGGAATAGAAGAAAGAGATGGAAAAAAGATACGCGTAGTTCGAACAAAACGTTCGAAGGATTATACAAAAGAACTTAAAAACTGATAGTAACGTATCATGGCAAAGAAACAAACAACGTCAAAGAAGTTCGATATTAAACCTGAGGGTGCACGAATCGAACAATATCAGGGTGAGATTCCTCTACCGCGACTAAAACAGTTTTATCGTGAGCAGGTTGTACCGAATCTTATGAAACAATTCGGATATAAATCTATCATGCAGGTTCCGAGACTTGAGAAAATTTGTTTAAACATGGGTGTTGGAGTTGCCGTTAGTGATCCTAAAAACTTACAGGCGGCTGTTAATGAGTTGGAGTTGATAGCAGGGCAAAGACCGGCTGTTACACGCTCAAAAAAATCCATAGCAAATTTCAAGTTACGTGAAGGTATGCCTATCGGTTGCCACCTAACATTGCGTCAAGCGCGTATGTTTGAGTTTCTTGACAGGTTTATTAATATTACTTCGCCTCGTGTACGTGACTTTCGCGGTTTTTCCGATAAAGGTTTTGACGGACGCGGAAATTTAACCATCGGTATTAAGGAACAAATTATTTTTCCTGAAATAGATGTTGATAAGGTGAATCGTATTACCGGTATGGATATTACTTTTGTAACATCCGCACCATCCGACGAAGAGGCATTTGCATTGTTAAAAGAGTTTGGTTTTCCTTTCCGAAAAGCATAAGGGTATAGAACATGGCTAAAAAAAGCGTAACGGCACGGAATGAAAAACGCCGTCATCTTATAGAAAAATATGCTGCTCTTCGTGAGGAGTTGAAAGCGAAAGGCGATTCTGAGGGTTTACAAAAATTACCTCGTAATAGTGCGCCAACACGTCTTCGTAGCCGTTGCACACAAACGGGTAGAGGTAGGGGTGTTTATAAAAAATACGGTTTGTGTAGAAATAAATTTCGTGAACTTGCGCTTGAGGGTAAAATACCGGGCGTTCGTAAGTCAAGTTGGTAATTTAAACAATACACAATCATTAACACGTTGAACGTAATTTTACAACGATTATGCCAGTAACAGACACAATTGCAGATTTTATTACCCGAATTCGGAATGCGGGACATGCGCGTCATAAAACCGTAGATGCTCCGGCATCAAAAGAAAAAACGGCTATCGCAGACATTCTGAAAGATCAGGGATATATTGCTAACTGGGAAAAAGTAGAGGGATACGGACCGCAAGGAGCAATCCGTATAACAATGCGTTATCACAACGGTGCACCGGTTATTAACAAAATAGTGCGTATAAGCAAACCCGGTCGTCGTATTTATGCTCCGGCGGATGCAATCCCCCGTGTTAAAAACGGTTTGGGCATTGCCATTGTCTCAACTTCCAAAGGTATAGTAACCGATAAACAAGCGCGTGCTTTTAATGCGGGCGGCGAAATAATCTGCACAATCTGGTAAGCACCATTTAACGAGGAGAACTACAGTGTCAAGGGTCGGTAAAAAGATTATCAATATTCCGGCAGGCGTTCAGGTAACGCTTGGCAGTGGTGAGATTAAAGCCAAAGGACCAAAAGGCGAATTACAAGTGATTGTTCCGATGGAAATAGCTTGTCAATTGGAAAATAATGTTTTGTCATTTTCTCGTTCCGATGATGAAAAAAGTGTTCGTGCTTTGCACGGAATGACACGCGCCATGGTTGCAAATGCCATCGAAGGTGTGACAAACGGTTTTCAAAAACAATTACAAATAGAGGGTGTCGGTTATCGTGCCGAATTAAGAAAAACCAATTTGTTATTAACTATAGGTTATTCTCATCCGATTCTTTTTATTCCGCCGCCGGGTATTACTTTTGAAGTACCAGCACCGACTCAAATTCTTATTAAGGGCATTGATCGCCACTTAGTAGGCGAAGTCGCGGCAAAAGTACGTAGGTTCCGTAGACCGGAGCCGTATAAAGGTAAAGGTATTCGCTATGCAGGTGAATATATTCGCCGCAAAGCAGGTAAATCGGCAGGTAAATAAAACAGTAAGTAAGAAATAAAGTACACAATTCTCTTTATAGAGCGAACAATGAGCGTACAGAAATTAAAAACTAAGCAGCGTGCAAGAAGAAAACAGCGCGTAAGAAAAAAAGTTTTCGGTTCACCCGAGCGTCTTCGTTTAACGGTGTATCGCAGTCTGGGGCATATTTATGCACAGATTATTGACGATACTCAAAGCCGTACCGTTGCTTCTGCTTCGTCAACTGAAAAAGAACTTCTTTCAGTTGCTGCCGGTAAAACAAAATCCGAGCAAAGCCGTAGTGTCGGCAAACTTTTGGCTCAGCGCGCAGTGGCGGCTAACGTTGCAACTGTTGTGTTCGATAGAAACGGTTTTATGTATCACGGTCGCGTAAAAGCACTTGCCGAAGGTGCACGCGAGGGCGGTTTACAATTTTAATAAGCACTAACATCTCAAAAGTACGGAGTACAACTACGTGGCAAAAATGAAAGTATCCGAGTTAGACCTTAAGGATAAACTCGTACATGTTGGCAGAACGGCGAAAGTAGTAAAAGGTGGTCGCCGCTTTAATTTTTCCGCAATTGTTGTTGTCGGTGACGGCAATGGGCATGTTGGCTATGGACTCGGCAAAGCCGGTGAGGTAGTTGATGCTGTTCAGAAAGCAACCGAAGCGGCTAAAAAGAATGTCACAAAGGTTCGTTTACAAGATAACACCATACCTCATGATGTTATCGGAAAATTCGGGGCTGCGAAAATCCTTATAAAGCCTGCTACTGCAGGTACCGGAGTAATTGCTGCCGGTGGTGTTCGCGCGGTACTTGAGCTTGCCGGTGTACAAGACGTATTAACTAAGAGTATGGGCTCATCGAACCCTCATAACACGGTAAAAGCCACTATTTTGGCATTGTCCATGCTTGAGGATATAAATACTGTGGCTGATCGCCGCGGTGTTTCCGTTGCTAAAGTAATGCACGGATAATATTATAAGAGGATTTCTCTCATAAGAACTCAACTTTTTTGGAATTCTATCATGGCACAGACTCTTAAAATTACGCAAACAAGAAGTATAATTAAGTGTAAAGAAAAACAGAAACGCACTATTAAAGCTATGGGGCTTGGTCGTCCGAACTATTCGGTAACCATGCCGGATAATTCACAAACTCGTGGCATGATAGCAGTCGTCACCCATCTGATTAACGTTGAAGAAAATTAAGGTTTTACGGTTATGAAGCATATTGGAAATCTATCGGCTGCCGCCGGCTCGGTAAAAAAATCGAAAAGAATAGGTCGTGGTCAGGGCTCGGGACATGGCGGTACTTCTACACGTGGTCATAAGGGTGGTCAATCACGTTCTGGTCATAAAAATAAAAGCGGCTTCGAGGGCGGTCAAATGCCTTTGGTACGACGCCTACCGAAATTCGGTTTCACTAACCCTTTTCGCGTAGAATATCAGGTTGTGAATTTATCTACCATTCAAAATCTTGTTGATTCTGGCAGAATTCAGGCAAATGCCGTTACTATAGAAACATTACGTGCAAGTGGTGCCATCGGCTCCGCCGGACAGCCCGTAAAAATCTTGGGTAATGGTGAAATTACGTCGGTTATTCACGTTCAAGCTGACAGTTATTCTGCTTCTGCTAAAGCAAAGATTGAATCTCTCGGAGGCACAGCGTTAACCAATGGCTAACATAGTCCAAACCTTCCAGCACATCTTCAAAATCGAAGAATTACGTACCAGAATTCTATTTACGATATTGGTACTTATCGGCGTTCGTATCGGAGCATATATTACCTTACCGGGTATTAATATTGCAGCAGCACAGTCCGGATCGGCCGATAGTAATAGTTTACTTGGCCTTTATGACTTGTTTGTAGGGGGTGCGTTTTCCAATGCAGCAATTTTTGCGTTGGGTATCATGCCTTATATCTCTTCAAGTATAATATTTCAACTTGCAGGCATTGTAATGCCGCAGATTCAGAAGATGCAACGCGAGGGTGAGGAAGGAAGACGTAAGATAAATCAGTGGACAAGAATGGCAACGGTTCCTATTGCTGCTTTGCAGGCATGGGGTATGGCTATTAGTATGGCGAATCGTTCGGGCGGAGAAGCCCTTACACAAGGGGGATTGGAGTTTTATATACCGGCTATTATTCTTCTTACGAGCGGAACATTGTTTTTAATGTGGTTAGGTGAACAAATTACCGAACGTGGTATCGGTAATGGTATTTCTCTCATCATTTTTATCGGTATTATAGCTCGTCTGCCGGCTGCTGTTGCTCAGGAATATAACTTGGTCATAGCGGATGGTGGTAGCAGATGGTTAATTGATATCTTTATGTTCGGTGCTTTATTGGCTGTTATTGCCGGTGTGGTTTTGATTACTCAAGGCGCACGCAGAATACCTGTTCAATATGCAAAGCGTGTCGTTGGAAATAAACAATATGGCGGACAAACTCAGTATATACCGTTGCGCGTAAATACAGCTGGTGTTATGCCTATTATTTTCGCTCAGTCGTTAATGTTTATTCCTAACCTTCTTATTTCCTTTTTACAGGGGCAAGGTTATCAGGGTTCTTGGATGATAGCTATATCAAATGCTTTTACCGAACGCTCTTTCATTTATGCCGGTGTATATTCTGCAATTATTATATTCTTCACATATTTTTATACCGCTATTATCTTCAATCCGAAGGATACCGCAGAAAATATGAAAAAGAACGGTGGGTTTATTCCCGGGGTTCGTCCCGGCAAAGCAACAGCCGATTATATTGAGAATATATTAACGAAAATCACCTTACCGGGTTCGATATTTTTGGCCTTAATCGCCATATTACCGACATTCGTTTCTAATGTATTAAACGTTCCTCCACTATTCGCTTCGTTCTTTGGCGGAACAAGTTTATTGATTGTAGTAGGAGTTGCATTAGATTCTCTTCAACAAATAGAATCGTATTTATTGATGAGACATTATGACGGCTTTATGAAAAGCGGTAAAATTCGCGGCAGAGCTACGCTCGGTGTCGGCGGTGTTTAAATAATGTTATTATCCACTTTAGGGAATTTATTCTATGCCTAAACAAGACCTTATCCGCGTTGACGGTGTGATTGACGAAACTCTGCCGAATACGCAATTCATAGTCAAATTAGACAATGACCATAAGGTGCTTGCACATATTTCGGGTAAAATGAGAATGAATTTTATAAAGATATTGCAAGGCGATAAAGTAACGGTAGAACTTTCGCCATATGATTTATCAAAAGGTCGTATAGTTTACCGCTATAAATAGTAATACAAGAATAAAAAAACTTCGTTTTAGAAGGATACGTATATGAAAGTACAGGCATCAGTAAAAAAACGCAACCCCGATGACAAAATAGTTCGACGTAAGGGACGCGTGTACATCATCAATAAAAAGAATCCGCGTTTTAAACAACGTCAGGGATAAGAGGAGAGAGTAATGGCACGTATCGCAGGTGTTGATTTACCGAAAAACAAACGTGGGGTAATTGGTCTTACGTATATTTTCGGAATCGGACGTACTACATCGGAAACAATTCTTGCAAAAGCCGGAATTGACGAGAGTAAACGAGTAGCAACATGGACTGATGAAGAAATAGCACGTCTTCGTCAATTAATTCAGGAATACAAAACGGAAGGACAACTCCGCTCCGAGGTACAACTGAATATCAAACGACTTATGGACATCGGTGCATATCGTGGTTTAAGACATCGTCGTGGTCTTCCGGTGAGAGGTCAAAGAACGCGTACCAATTCTCGAACAAGAAAAGGTCGCCGTAAAACGGTTGCCGGCAAGAAGAAAGCCGTTAAAAAATAATACTTGTTTATACACTTTTTCGGTGTATGAACAAAAAAGGCAAAGTTTACCTTTGCCAAAATCGAACAAATGTATTTTACATTTGTTTTCAGGAAAGAAAAATCTCTGTTTAACTCATACACAAACATTAGCCGATGGCTGCTATAAAAAAACGGGTTAAGAAAAAAGTCGTAGCCGATGTTCATGGTCGCGCCTTTGTTAAAGCAACGTTTAATAACGTGCTTGTAACTATTACCGATACGTACGGAAATACTTTATGCTGGTCAAGTGCCGGTCGTAATGGTTTTCGCGGTTCGAAAAAAAATACACCATATGCTTCGCAGGTATCAGCGGAACGTTGTGCTAAAGAGGCATACGATATGGGATTACGCAAACTGGAAGTTGTAGTTAAGGGACCGGGTAGCGGTCGTGAAGCTGCCGTTCGTGCTCTTTCAAGCGCGGGTCTTGAAGTGTTAAGCATTATTGACCGTACACCATTACCACATAATGGTTGCCGTCCTCCTAAACGTCGTCGCGTATAATTTGAATTATACGGAAATTATCGCTTTTTTAACTTCCATAAATTTCGAAGTTTGTGCATAATAACACTTACAGTGTTTATTGATATTGATGTGCAAATTTTTTTAGCAACGATAACAACAAAGGAATAGTATGATTACAGCATTGCAAATGCCGGAAGGTGTAACAATCGAAAACTCCTCCGATCAGAGTAGTGCAAAATTCATCATGCAGCCTCTTGAAGAGGGCTACGGTGTAACCATTGGTAATGCCCTGCGTCGAGTACTTTTATCTTCAACACCCGGTGCAGCAATCGTAGGATTGAGCATCTCCGGTGTTTTTCATGAATTTCAGACCATTCCGGGTGTTATTGAAGATACGACGGAGATTATCCTTAATCTTAAAGAGGCGCGTTTTAAAATTCTAAGCAAAAACCCACCGAGAATAATCTTCAAGATAAAAGGACCCGGTACATGGACAGGAAGAGATATACAAAATTCATCTTCCGAGATTGAAGTTTTAAATCCCGATCATCATATCGCTTCATTAGCGGATGATGCTGAGTTTGAAGTTGAGTTAAGACTTGGTCGCGGACGCGGTTATGTTCCTGCGGAGGAGCAGAACAATGCAGATTTTCCGGTAGGAATGATTGCTTTGGATGCAATTCACACACCAATTAAAAATGTTGTTTATACAATCCAACCGTTTCGTGTTGGTCAGAAAACTGACTATGAACAATTAACATTGGATGTTAAAACTGATGGTACTATTACTCCGCAAGAAGCGGTTGAAAATGCTGCAATCGTTTTACAAGAACATTTGGTAATGTTCGGACATTTTAAAGTCGGTGCAAAAGCTGAAGAGAAAAAAGAACTTTCGCCGGAAGACGAAGCAAGAATTCAGGAAAGAAATCGCATTCGCCGTATACTTTTCCAACCTGTTGAAGAGTTGGAGTTATCGGTAAGAGCACATAACTGTCTAAAAGCCGCTAATATCGGTACTTTGGCCGAACTTGTTCAATTAACCGAACAGGACTTACTGAAGTTCAGAAATTTCGGTCGTAAATCGCTAAATGAATTGGCTGATATTGTTAAAGATAATGGTCTTCATTTTGGAATGAACATTCAAGAATACAGAGAAGAACAGAAAAAAGAAACTGCCGCGTAATACTGCGGATTGAACACCTTAGTTTGAATTGCAATTATGAGACATCTTAAATCCGGTCGGAAATTAAAACGTACGGCAAGTCACAGAAAAGCATTGCTTTGCAATATGGCAATGTCTTTGTTTGAAAATAAACGTATCAAAACAACGGAAGCAAAAGCAAAAGAATTGCGTCCGTTTGCTGAGGCACTCATTACCAGAGCTAAACATGCCTTGCAAAATGAGCAAAACGGTACTCTTCCAACCGGTCAGACGGTTGATATTCACAATCGTCGTCAGGTGGCGCGTTTTATCAAACAGAAAAAAATTCTTGAACTTTTGTTCGTTGAAATTGCACCTGTAATTGCCAACCGTAATGGCGGATATCTTCGTATTACGAAACTTGGTCAGCGTCGCGGCGATGGTGGTAAAATAGCCGTTATTGAATTTGTGGATTATTCTAATCCGCAGGATGGCGTAGCAAATAAAGCACGCCGTAAAAAAGCAGCAAAACCTACAGCTACAGTAACGTCTAATCCTGTTCCGGTCGTATCGCCTCCAATGGACGAGCCGATTGTTACTCAAGAAATTACTGATATTGCAGAGGAACCGATAGTTGAAGCGGTTGTAGAAGTAAGTGAACCGGAAGCAAATGTTTCCGAGGAGACTACGGAATCTGGCGAATCGACATCAGATTCTCCGGCTGCTACAAATGAAGCATCAGCTGAAGGCGGAGAATAAAGAATAGACAACTTCAATTTATTGAATGTGAAAAAAGCGATTAAGGATATATCTTAATCGCTTTTTTGTTTTTTTGAACATTCGCAAAAATTGCGATGAGTTGTCTGTATTTTCGAGTAAGAGTATCTATGATACTGACCTAACTTTTTATTCTATGCAAGGTTTGAAGTTATCGGCGTACTTTACTAATCTTAAAAAATAGAGTATGGAATAATACAAAAGTATCGTAAAGTAATTACGCTATTGT
>JALHLL010000081.1:11573-13234 GCA_022844575.1 bacterium | reverse complement strand
AGCCGATAGAATCGGTTATCCCGTTTTGTTAAAAGCTGCGGCAGGTGGTGGTGGAAAAGGGATGCGTTTAATTGAGCGTGAGGAAGACCTATTGATAGGGTTAGCGTCTGCTCAAGGTGAAGCACTTGCTGCATTTAATGATTCAAGAGTATTCATTGAAAAGTATATTATTGAACCGAGACATATCGAGATTCAAATTCTTGCCGATAACTTCGGTAATATTCTTTATTTCCCGGAAAGGGAATGCAGTATTCAGAGAAGGCATCAGAAAGTGGTGGAGGAGTCACCCTCAACCGCCGTCAATGAGGATATTAGAAAAAGAATGGGCGAAGCGGCTGCCCGACTTGTTGCAACGAGCAAATACACCAATGCAGGTACTTTAGAGTTCTTACTTGATGCAAGGGGCGATTTTTACTTTATGGAAGTTAATACCCGTTTGCAGGTGGAGCATCCTGTAACGGAAATGGTATCCGGTATTGATCTGGTTGAGCAGCAGTTAAAAATTGCATACGGCGAAAAACTTGAGATTCAACAAGAAGATATAGTACCTAAAGGTCATGCAATCGAATGCAGAATATGTGCAGAGGATGTGTTTAATGACTTTTTGCCGGAAACGGGAATCGTGAGATATGTGGAAATGCCGACAGGAGATGGGATACGTAATGATTCCGGTTTATATGCCGGATATGAGGTTTCAGTCAACTATGATTCAATGGTCGCAAAATTGATCTGCTGGGGCGAATCTCGAGAGCAAGCAATCAGCAAAACAGCATTTGCGCTTGATAATTATCACATTGCAGGTTTGAGAACAACAATACCTTTCTGTCGTGATGTTATGGATTCTCAAGCATTTGCAGAGGGTAAGTATTCCACAAAATACATTGATGAGCATTGGGATCCGTCTATTGTACAAAAAAATACAACGGTGGTAGCGGCAGCAGCCACATTCGGGGCTTTATCGGTAAAAGAACGTCGTAAACCCATTGTTCAGATACTGTAACAAAACACACGGCTTCTGCTTATTGATAATTGAGGAGCTACAATTATGAAAACAGTTCATACATCTTTATTTATAGCGATTAGCTTTTGCCTATCCGTGTTTCCAACGCTTACGGCAAAAGCTCAAATTGAAATTTTTCCCTTCAAAATATCAGTTGAAGAGGTTAATTATGAACCGATTGATGTAGGTAAAAAAATAGATAGAACAATAGTGTTTACCAATACTCAAACAGAGCCGGTATTTCTTGAAACAAGCATTTTGCATCCGGCATTCAAAAGGATGAGTGATTCAATAGTAAAGTTATCGGGAAAGGGTGATCCTATTAAAAGTATGGTGAAGATCACTTATTCGTTTAATCCCTTAAAACCCGAAACAATTAATACCAAATTGACATTCCGGTATTGGACAACGCAGAATACTGATAAGAAAGAAGGAGCGAGAGCAATACTTGTAAAAGCTATTGGATTGGGGCCTCATTTAAGAGCACAAACAGAAGTATTGGATTTCGAAGAGGTTTTTTTGGGAGATACAGCCAAAAATTCCTTACTCATAAAAAATATTGGTAACAAACCAGCTGAATTTAAAGTAAATGCACGAATTTTTGACTTCGACGAGAAAGATAAAGATTTTGAAATTGACTCAGATTTTCTGAATATTCCAC
>JALHLL010000081.1:0-11563 GCA_022844575.1 bacterium | reverse complement strand
AATAGAACCTGAAAAAGAGATACGCATACCATTTAGGTTTTTTCCAAACAGAGTGGGGGTTCAAGAAGCTCTTTGTAAGTTAAGAATAGGTGATGATAATCCTAAACCCGGTTATGAAATATTAGCTAATATTAAACTGAGAGGCATCGGTATTAAAAGACCACCTTTGGTTGAAATAGTGACAATACCTGAAAAACTTTCAGTGAATATTGGTGGTGAAATGACTGTTCCTGTAAGTGTTAATACGAAGCATTTGCCCGAGCAAGTTGAAAAGATAACCATGTCAGGTAAAATTGCCTTTCGGGATGGAACTTTAGGGGTAATTACAACTGACAATACTGTTGGTTCAGTTAATAACGGCAGAAGAGTGGTTGAGTTTGAAGTTCCACTTTTCATTAATGATGACTTAAAAGGAAATATACCTATTCGATTTGTGGGGGCATTAGGTGACTCTGATACAACAGACCTTTCGATATTTGACAGTAGGTTCACTATCGGTAGTGTACCCATTAAAAGTAATGTACAAAAAGTAAGTAGCACAGTAACTATTGAAGGTTTTTCTGAAGTAAATGGTCAGAAAAGAATACTTCAAGCGAAAGGTGAAGGAGATGTTGTTATTATGGCTGATGACCCCGTGTTTAACGGTGATATTTCTATGAAATGTATTGGGTTACAGCATGATGCAGACATTAACATATATGATTCGGGTGGAAATCTTGTTTATACATCAGGAGTTAAGGTAACGTCTGACCCCAAGATTTTTATACCTGACCACACTTTGAACTTTGGCACATATACTGCTGTATTGGTATATGGTACACAATACTCGACTAAACGTTTTATTGTAGTACCTTAACTTATTATACTAAGTAGAACAGAAGTAATGGATTATACGATACGCTTACCCAATTTTGAAGGTCCTTTTGACTTACTGCTTTTCTTTATACAAAGGGATGAGTTGAATATTTATGATATTCCTATAGCCAAGATAACGGCTGATTTTTTGGAATATGTCCGTATTATTCATTTGTTTGACCTTGAACTTGCAGGTGAATTTCTTGTTATGGCTTCTACATTAATGCAGATAAAAGCATTGATGTTATTGCCGCGCCCTATAACGGAGAACCCTGAAGATGGAGAAGAAGACCCACGTGTTGCTCTTGTTCAAAAGCTATTGCAGTATAAGCAAATTAAAGAAGCTGCGGCGCACCTTTCCACAAAAGCGGATGAGCAGAGATATACATATTATCGTACTATCTTTGAAGCGGAAAGAGCAGCATTACCTTATAATGACTCATTAAAAAATGCGACTCTATTTGATTTGATGCGCGCTTTGCGTAAAGCCCTCTCAAGAACTCCTAAAGAGCAGAAGGCGCATATTATGCAAAAAAGACCTGTAACGGTCGAAGAAAAAACTGAACTGCTTTTGGAATTGTTGAAAAAAGCAAAAAGACTCAGTTTTCTTTCCGTAACGCAGGGAAACACAAAACAACATATCGTAGCTACTTTTTTAGCAATACTTGATATGGTTAAAAACAGATTCATTTGTATTGAGCAAGGTGATGAGGACGAGGATATTGCCATTACGGAAAGAACTGAAGAAAAAATTGAAGCAGAATTTAGTTTGAATTAGAGGTGATGTGATGAATAAGGATCCGTGGATAGAAAAACTTACTCCTGAGCAATATAGAGTAACAAGGAAAAAAGGTACGGAAAAGCCCTTTTCTCATCCCTTTTACTTAAAGGAAGACGACGGTGTTTACAGTTGCGTATGCTGTGATGCCGAATTGTTCTCATCTGATACAAAGTTTGATGCCGGTTGCGGCTGGCCTTCATTCTTTAAACCGATAGATTCCGAAGCTATTGAAAATGTCCAAGATAATAGTTTCGGTATTATACGTACAGAGGTGCTTTGTAAACAATGCGGGGCTCATTTGGGGCATGTATTTAATGATGGGCCCGATCCTACTGGGTTACGGTATTGTATAAACGGCATTTCACTTAATTTTTCCGATAAGGAAGAATAAGCGTTATTCCGATGAAATATGCAATCGCCATAATAGGTGCTACGGCATCGGGAAAAACCGCTTTATCACTTGAGCTTTCTCAAAAGATTCCTTCCGAAATTATATCAGCCGATTCAAGACAAATTTATCGCTATCTTGATATCGGTACTGCCAAACCGACCGTTGATGAACGCACACAATGCACTCATCATTTCATTGATATATGTAACCCTGATGAACCGTATAGTGCGGGGTTATTTGCCGAGCAGGCGAGTAGAGTGGTAGAAAATATAATAGGTAGAGAAAAGATCCCTTTAATTGTCGGTGGTTCCGGTTTATATGTTCAAGCATTATGCGAGGGGATTTCTACTGAAGAATCCATTGATTTTTCAGCAGCAAGAATAAAAACGAAACAATTATACGATGAATTAGGAAGAGAACGATTTTATGATTATGTGATGACAATAGATAAAGAAAGTGCTTGTAAATATGATGACAAAAACCCACAACGCCTTATACGTACTGCTGAGTATTATATAGCTACCGGAAAGAAGTTTAGTGATTTTCAGAAAATTCCGAAAACAGTTCCGAACTTTAAAACTTTATATTTCGGTATTCATCATGAGCGTGAAGAATTATATAATACTATAAATAAACGTTGTGAGTTTATGTGGAATAACGGAATTTTTGAGGAGACGGAGAAAGTACTTTCCATGGGCTATAATCAGATTATACAATCATTAAATACAGTCGGATATAAAGAAGTAATAGCGGTAATGAATGGAAAATATAAAAGTGATGATGGGCTTGAACTCATGAAGCAATCAACAAGACGTTATGCCAAAAGACAATTAACATGGTGTCGTAATCAGACTAATATTATGTGGTTGGAGCCAACAACTGCCGCAAATAATATCCTCGAAAAATTGAATACTATATTATAGAAATGGTATTGTATAATGTATGAAATTCTTGTTTTCGATAAGTATAATTCTTGCCATTCCCCATATTCAGTATTATTTTTTAAATTCCATCGTGCATAAAGAATCGTCTGTATCACGGTGATATATATATGTCGGTGCATCAGTTTTTCCGATTGTATATCCTTGACTATTGCAACGCTCAAAAAAATCGGCATCATCGGCATAACGTAAAGCGGAAAAACCACCAAGTTCATGGGCTACGGAATGTTTAATAAAGAATGTTCCGCCTATCACACATTCATTCAAATGGATTTTTTCTTTAGGATTATTCTTATCGGCAACAAAAGGATTGCCGATAATACGAGCACCACCATGAATCAGATCGGCTTCAGGATAATCAAGGATAATGGAACGTCGTATGGAGAGATGTTCCTCTTCATATTCATCATCGGAATCAAGAAAAGTGATATACATGCCGCATGAATTAAGAATACCTACATTTCGGCTTAATCCCGTACCTTTATTCGGTTGAAAGACATACCGTATGGCGCAATGAGGATTTCCCGCAATAAAACGCCGTACTATTTCGTTCGTGTTATCATTACTGCCATCATCAACAATAATAAGTTCCCAATCGGTTTCAGATTGATGAAGAAGCGACCTGATGGCACGAGGTAATAATTGCCCTCGGTTATAAGTGCATAGTATGACTGAAAAGAAAGGTATTCGGTTTTTGTATGCTGAAATCATAGAGAACTGAATTTGAAAAGAGCTATAATTTGAACTATTAGTTATAAACGAAACAACGATGGATTTAACGGAATTTTGGACAATATGTAGTGCAAACGGCGTTCCTTTAGAAGTAGAGCAGCTGCATGCCATAGAACGATATGTGAATGAAATTGTCTATTGGAATGAGAAAGTAAATATGGTTTCTCGAAATGATATTGATCATATATTTGATAGGCATATACTCCATTCCCTTATGATATGTAAATACGCTGATTTTCCTCAAAAAGGATGGGTTTTGGATATTGGAACAGGTGGCGGTTTTCCGGGCATACCTTTGGCGATTGCAAGACCTGACCTGCGTATTCTTCTTACCGACTCTATCGCAAAAAAGGTTAAAATGACGGAAATGTTTGCTTCGCATACAGGCAGACGCGATGTAAAAGCACGTTGTGTGAGAGTGGAAGAATTAGCGAGAGAGAAGGATATGATCGGGAAGTTTGACAGAATTACCGCTCGTGCAGTCGCACCTTTAGTTTCACTTATGGAGTGGTCGGTAATTTTACTAAAAAAGAATGGCTATTTTGTATTTCTGAAAGGTGGAGACCTTAATGATGAAATAAACGATGCTAAAAAAAGATTTCCTCAATTTGAATTTACCGAAAAGCTCATTGATTGTGTCGGTTATTCCTATTTTAAAGATGGGCAGAAAAAAGTCATTATCGCAAAACCCGTCTTGTCTGAACATCCCTAATCATATTCTTTTACTTATGAACAACAATAATTACCGCATATATATACTTCTATTGTTTCTGTTTTTCGGTATAACTGGATACAACTTTGCGCAGAAGAGCCCGATAAAATTGGCGCGCGTAAAATATAGTGGGGGTGGCGATTGGTATAATGACCAATCGGCGGAGGTGAATTTACTGAAATATATTAAAGCAAATACCAATATTCCCGTTGAACCTGTATATGAATATGTTGATTTGAGTTCAGATAATTTATTTTTATATCCGATTATTTTTTTAACTGGACATGGAACTGTGTCATTTTCCGATGCGGAAATAAGGCGCTTAAGAGCATATTTGCATAATGGCGGTTTTCTTTATATAGATGATGATTACGGTATGGATGCAAGTATTCGTAAGGAAATGAAAAAAATATTTCCTGATAAACAGTTTGTTGAGTTACCTTTTAATCATGGTATTTACACATCACACTTTAAGTTCGCATCGGGTTTACCCAAAATACATGAACATGATAATAAAGCCCCCCAAGGGCTCGGACTATTCTTTAATGATCGTCTTTGTGTCTATTATACGGTCGAAACAAATCCGAGTGATGGTTGGGCTGATCCTGAAGTACATCAAGACCCGCCCGAGAAACGTGAAGTATCTTTGAAATTAGGGACGAATATTGTAGTGTGGGCTCTTACTCATTAAGTGTTTACACTGGCGTAAGTGTAATAATGGAAGCATGTATTAGGTAAGTTGAATATATAGTGCGGAAGACTAAAGACTATGTATCGTATATTGATAAAGATGTGGTATAACACACAATTTCCATCAATGAATCGTCTAATATACCGCATTACAATTTGGTAATGTTCCGTAGTTTTGTTCACGGTTTTAATATTTATACAAAGGTTTATATAATGGCTAATGCGCAGCACTTTACCGATGATAACTTCAAGGCGGAAGTTCTCGAGTCTTCATCACCTGTTTTAGTAGATTTCTGGGCAACATGGTGCGGACCATGTAGGATGATTGCTCCGGTTATAGAAGAACTCGCCGGTGAGTATGAAGGTAAAGCAAAAATCGGCAAATTGGATGTTGACAATAATCCGAATGTTGCAATGGAATATGGTGTTCGTTCCATACCGACATTATTGATATTTAAAGACGGCAAGATTGCCGATACAATCATTGGTGCGGTATCCAAATCATATATTACTGAGCGTTTGCAAACAGTTGTTGCTTAATGTTTACGTATTTTACGTGTACCCGATGAATTCTCTTTATGAGAATTGTCGGGTTTTTTATTTTTGAATACGATTTATTGATTCCATTCATAAGGTGATAGAATATGGCACGTCCTGCATTGTTAACTGAAGAACAAATACAATACTTACTCGAAAAGCATCCTTTATGGCAACGTTCGGGGAATACGATTGTACGGTATTTTGCTCCGGCTAACTTTGTGGGTGCAATCGGTATCATCAATGCGATTGCAATTTTAGCGGAGCGTCACGATCACCATCCTGATATTCATCTGACGGGATGGAATAAAGTACAAATTTGTTTTTCGACCCATGACCAGGGCGGACTTACGGAGTTAGACTTCCGTTTGGCTGCAGAACTTGATGCCTTACAGTTTTGATTTTTATTAACTTATTTATCTAAAAGATGTTACCGATTATTGAAGATGTTATAGCCCGTGAGATTATAGATTCTCGCGGAAATCCGACCGTTGAAGTTGATATAATTTTGGATGATGGTTATAGCGGTAGGGCTGCCGTACCTTCGGGAGCAAGTACGGGCGAGTATGAAGCATGTGAACTACGTGACGGTGATTCATCGCGTTATATGGGAAAAGGTACATTGAAAGCCGTTGCAAATGTGAACGAAATTATAGCCGATGCTCTTATAGGTTTGGATTGTTCGGATCAGAGGCAAATTGATAATCTGTTGATAAATCTTGATGGTACGCATAATAAATCAAACCTGGGCGCAAATGCAATTCTTGGCGTTTCTTTAGCATGTGCTAAAGCTGCTGCTGCATGGTATAATATTCCATTATACCGATATTTGGGTGGAGTCAATGCACGTGTATTACCTTCGCCGATGATGAATATTCTCAATGGCGGCAAACATGCCGACAATACGGTGGATATTCAGGAGTTCATGGTTATACCAACCGGTTTTGCACAATTTTCAGAAGCACTTCGTGCCGGAACGGAAATTTTCCATCATTTGAAAAATGTACTGAAAAAGAAAAACTACAGTACATCCGTAGGCGATGAAGGGGGATTTGCTCCATCCTTAACATCGAATGAAGAAGCATTTGATGTGATTCTTGAAGCTATTTCCGCTGCGGGTTACTCAGCTGGGGAGCAAATACATTTAGCGGTTGATGTAGCCGCGAGCGAAATGGTAAAGGATGGCAAATACTTAATGTATAAGTCAACACAAGAGATGAAAACAACGGATGAGATGGTGGAATGGTATGTACGATTATGCGAAAAGTATCCGATTGTTTCGATAGAAGACGGTATGGGTGAAAATGATTGGTTAGGATGGAAAAAGCTAACGGAAGCACTTGGTAAAAAAGTACAATTAGTAGGTGATGATTTATTTGTGACAAATCCCGAATTTCTTGCTCGTGGCATTAGCGAAGGTGTAGGGAATTCCATACTTGTTAAAGTAAATCAGATTGGTACGCTTACAGAAACTCTCGAAGCGATGGAATTGGCACAAAGGAATGGTTATACTACAGTTATTTCTCATCGCTCCGGCGAAACGGAGGATTCCACAATTGCGGATATAGCAGTTGCTACGAATGCCGGACAGATTAAAACGGGTGCGCCAAGCAGAACCGACCGTGTAGCCAAGTATAATCAATTATTACGTATTGAAGAAATGCTTGGTTCGGATGCCGATTATGCGGGTAATAGAGATTTTGCACGATTTTTCTGATTAATAACCCCTTTGTTCAGTGACAAAGGGGATTTTTAATTGTCTGAATGAAGAACTTACAAACCCTTTTCGGTGTAACCAAACAAGAATTAATTGCCGTATTCTTTATTGCAACGGGTTTGATTGCCGGAGTATGTATCAAAACATTATTTCGGAATGAAAGCGAATATTCGTCTCATAATGAGATTGCCGATGAGATATACAGACAACTTGATAGCGTAGCCACGGTTCAGCAAGAAACTTATACAGGTGTGGATGAACAAGGTAATGCTTTAGATACGGCATTGTATAATAAAACGGCAGAAGGAAAAATCGAAGCGGAGAAAAATAAAGTACCGAAAACGGTAAATATCAATACTGCGACAAAAGCGGAATTAATGAATTTACCCGGTATTGGTGAAAAAACTGCCGAAAAAATTATTTCTCATAGAAAGCAATACCCATTCAAGCAGATTTCCGATATTATGAATATAAAAGGTATCGGTGAAAAGAAGTTCGAGAAATTAAAGCAGTATATTACCCTTCGTAATAATCAGTAATCACTTTATTGAGAATACTATGGAAAAAACAATTTCAATGTACTTCGGTACGGAACGTACCTATATTACACGAATCGAACCCGGTGAAAAGGGACTTGTACTATGTGATATAGGTGTAGTTACCGAAACCGTAAAAAGTGATACGGATTATATGGATGCACTCATACGATTGGAATCTTTCCTGCCTCAAATGTCCGAAGGAACTGCAACTGCAACAATAGCCGTGCCTGTAGAAAATATTTTTGTACATCAATTTCCGGCTATAGATACGTCGGACATTACGCAAGTACGGAGAATGTTGGAATTTGAGATAAAGCATGCATATCCGCAACATTCTTTTGATGATTTTACTTCAGCGGTTTACCCGATGGCTGCTCGTACCGATGGCACAACTATGATGCTTGCCATTATGATGGAGAAAAAGTACTTAATGGCTTGCGAATTTATTCTTACGATGACGGGAGTCCCATTACTCAATATACAAGCAAGTCATTTTGCAGCGCACGGAGCATTGTTGTATAATTATCCCGATTCTATAAATAGTATATGTCTTATTATAGGAGTACAAGAAAATTATTGTGATGTGAGTGTTCTTAAAAACGGCGAATTGGCATATTATAATTTATTAGTATTACCTTCCCCCGATGAATTCAGTGCCGTATGCGAAAAAGAAATAGAAAAACTTCTATCCGGTTATGTATCGTATATAGATGCAGCTTTTTGTTATGGACCGGGCTTAACAAACAATATTTTAAGCCAAGCACAACAAGCATTATCAATACCAATACAACGGCTTAACCCTTTTCGCATGATGTCAAGCACATTACAATCGGCGGAAGACAGAGATTTTTGTGCAAAAGCAGCGCATCTGTTTGTACCGGCAGTGGGTTCGGCTTTACCCAATCCTATGTTAAAAGCAGAAGTTCGTTTAGGTTAATCGTTAAAAAAGTGTTGTAATTTCTGCCATTCTTCTTCAGTCATAGTCCTTTTCCTGATACGGGCAATGATCTTGTCTTCTATATATAAATCAGTATTTTCTTCTTTGCTATTGCGGGCGAATTGCTCTTTGTTTAGTTTCATCGGAACACGTTTAAAAATAGACTTATTGAAGAAATCCAAATGAATCTCATTGTCTGTTACTGTAAGAGTATAAACCTCGTTTTTAGTGAGATAAAAAGTTATTACAACGGAAAACGAACTGAAAAATAACATAGAGGTTGTCAGCGTATTAATACTTACCTTAAACAACAGTAATAATATACACAAGACCAGAGCATTTCCTCCTAATAAAAAGGTAAGAATTAACCTGTTAATCAAAAACGGTTTGCATCTTATTATGAACATTTATATCCGTAAATTTTGATTAAAATAATACCACGTAGCTTTACTTCGAAGAAGTAAAATTAATTTTTTTATGTGTGCCATCACAGAATGGTTTGTTGGAGGATTCCCCACAACGACAAAAAGCCGTTTTATTTTCTCTTTGGATTATTGCTCCATCTTCATGCTTAATGCTTATTGTACCATACACAATAAGAGGCCCATTTACAGTTGGCTCAATAATAACTTCTTTTAATTCATTTTCGTCATTTCCAACTACTCCGGAACTTTCTTTATAGGATAAAGCGCCGGAAGGACATTTTTGTACTTGTTCAATTATTTGCGCTGTTTCAACTCCTTCCATGCTTATCCATGGTTTTTTTCGGGGATTGAATACAGATGGCAAACCCGCAAAACATTTTGCAGAATGAATACATAATGAGGGTTGCCAGATAACGGTAATTTCACCATTATCGTAATGTTTTATTATATCTGTCATTGTACTTCCTTTAATGTTGAATGAATATGAATTGTTCCACTAAGAATTTTAGCTACCGGGCATTGTTGGGCGATATGCAATAAACGTTCTTTTTCTTGTGCTCCGAAGTTCCCTTCACATTCTATTATTCGGTGTATCGAGGTTACTTTTATTCCTTCCTTTAGTTCAGATCCCATAGTAAGATGAATGAGTAAATGGCTGAATACCCAACCTTTTCTCTCTGCATACATGGTCATGGTAATTACCGAACACGAACCCAAAGCTGAAAGTAATAATTCATTAGGTGATTGAGCTTTATCTGTTCCGCCTATTTCGATAGGTTCATCTACAAATACTTTGTGTCCCCTTGCTTCGGCTATACAATGGTATTTTTCTGAAATGCTAACTGTTACATTCAATGTCATTATTACTGTACAATAAAATGTGAGTATATTATACCAAGCTCTTTAATATAGTCATCAAAAAGCTTCGGTTTTGTAATATTACTATACAATTTAGCAAGTAATGTATTATCGGCAATAATGCGCTCAAGTATTATAACAAGTTCCTGAACATCTCCGGGCGTAAAAAGAAGTCCGTTAATATCATGCTGTACCAAATCCGTATATCCACCGATTCTAGATGCAATAACAGGAACGCGGGCTGCCAATGCTTCTGTTAATACTAAGCCGCCGGTTTCCTCGCAAAGCGAAGGTGCTACAAACAAATCGGCATGACTGAGAATCTCTGTCAAATCGTCTATATTGTAAGCACCCTTAAACTCTACAATACCCCTCTTATCTAAACCACGCAGGTATTCGACATACTGTTGCGAACCTGCACCGTAAAGTTGTACGCGGACATCCTTCGATAAATGCTGTATTGCCGCAACTAATATATGAACGCCTTTTAAAGGTAATAATGATCCGCAATAGATAATAGTGAGAGGCAATTCTTTTTCCGCTATACCTCTATTCCCTCCTATCTGTTCCCAAAGTCGTTCGACGGTAGGGGAAACCTGTTGAACTACCTTAACATTTTTTTCCGTAAATCCATTTTGAATAAGTTGTTCCTTAACTCTCGTGGAAGGAGGTATAATAAGACATTGTTCAGATGAAAAAACTCGTTTCGCCCCTTTTAATCTTTTAGAATAGTCACTGTGCTTGTTTTTATTATCAACACATTCTGAACATTTTTTTCCATCGGAGGAAGGTCCGGAGCATAATGCACCTTCTTTATTCAGAAGGTATAATCTCGGACATAGAATCCAATAATTGTGCGGAGTAAATATGTATGGAATGGAATGTTTTTGTGCTGAATCCGCCATTCCTAATGATAATCCCAGAAAATTGTGAAAGTGAATAATATCGGGTTTGATTTCGGTCAGTAGGTTCTCAAACAAAACAGACACTTGTCTATCCTCAATTTCTCTTTCGGGATGGAGCAAATCATAAAACACCGTATCGCGATTAAATATACCGAAAAGATGTACGCCGGAATCGTATTCACGAACTACGGAGTAGGGAGTAAGTTCCCTTTTTACTGATGCACCTGCATAGAATACATATACTTCATTTCCTTGTGATGCTAATTCAATAGCTATCTTTTTGGGTAATAATGTCCCTCCGCCTTCCTCATTCCAGCCATACATTGTCATGAGGATTTTCTTCTTTTTTTTCGTCGTTCTTTTTATCCGGTTGGAAAAATCCGTTTCGATTCGCGGTAATAATTGTTTTGCCCTTTTAATTTCTTCATAAGTTACTTTTATACCGTCCATGCCTACATAAGCATTCCAAAATACTTGTTGATGATCGTCCGAAAATTCAAAATTTCCTGTTTCATTTAATAAAAGACCTTTTGCCATCCGAGC
>JALHLL010000080.1 GCA_022844575.1 bacterium | reverse complement strand
CGCGAGTTATACGATAGCCCCCCGTCAACGGAATACACCGGAGGAGAATAAAGCAATCAAGGACGGTAAAGGAGAAGAACTGTGGAACGACAATAGTGATAAGAAAAGCCACAAAGACAATGCGTGTACTACCGTTTTGTACACCTATTTCCTGTTTTTCAAATGTTAAACTCATTACACTATCGGTAAGGGTAAGTACTTGTTTACGATGCACATCTTCCGGTATCTCAATACCTGCATACACAGACCTAATAGCTTGCCAAACGCCATTCAACGATTGGGTTGGCTGTTGTGATGTGGAAGTGTGGAATAGAATGATGAGTACAATGATTCGGCAAATATTTTTCATATAAACAATTCCAATTCTTACTTGCGCCTTTAATTAAAAGCCGATTTGGCTGATGAGTATAACAGCTTATAAAATGCTCAGATACAAATGCATGTGAACAAGTTTTTCATGGAACTCATTATAAACGTTACTATCCTTTACCCCTAATCATAAAATATCAAAATAAGTTATTCATCTTCAAAAATAGCTTCGGGTACTAATTTATTGATAAATTCTTCAAATGTATCGGCAATATGTATGTCTTCGCCGCATTCGCAATCAATCCAGCGCACAGAAGGTATATCGCTGTTCCGATAATCGAGTGTTATCCACCAGTGACCATCACCGGATAATAAAACTTGTTTTTCGGGCAATCCCCATTCTTGAATTAAATACTCAGTATCCAGAATGTTATGTGCTGACTCAATGGATGGTGTTATCACTATTCCAAAAAGCTCTTGTAAGGGAACATGCGTTTCCGACCATGTGGTTTTTTCTGACATTGGGAAAGCAAATCCCTTTGTATAACCGCCATTCTGTATTAAAAGTAAATCAATAAAACGTTGAGGAAGTTTAACGTTTAATTTTTTTTCTGCATACTCAATCATCTCAGGTGTGAGCAGAGGATTATTATAATAATTGTTATCCCAAAAACCTGTCATTATGTGTGTGTTCCCTACATTATATACATACTTTACATTATAAAATTACAAGAAATAAGGGATGTGTACACACTTGAATAAGAATCTTATAGTAGGCAGAGTATAAAAGGAAGTATGAGCCGATGTTTGTTAATGCATTGTATAAGAGTATATTAATGGAGAGGTGTCTATCTGTATTATAGGGCTACTACTTCGCTTTATTCAGAATAACAATTACTTCGTTGCAATTTGTATGCTCCTATCATTCTGGTTGCAACGAAGAATCAGTGCACGAAATGGATTCTTCACTCAGTTCAGAATAACGTGGCTTCGTGTTTGGATACCACATTCACACCTGCATTATGCAGCCCACCCTCTTACCCCTTGACCGAAAACTTATGCACGAAGAGCAGTTCCCTTTCGTCCGCCGAAAAGGGAAAGCCATAGAGTTAGTGAAACAAACTGTACGGATAATTATCAATACAATGCAATTCGCAAGGTATTTATGAACGTGGTACTACAGCATCATACCGATACAGAGTTGTATAAAGCTCTTGTAACGCCACAAAGGGATAGCGCATTCGGTGAGCTATACCGCAGGTATGGTACGCGTATCTATTTATATTGCAGGCGAATTTTGGGCGATGGCATTCATGCCGATGATATGTTTCAGGAAACATTTATAAGTATCTTACGTTCCGCTGATAATGGTACTAATGTAGAAAATTTTCCTGCTTATATTCACAGAATTGCCCGTAACCATTGCTTAAGGGCTAAGGAACGTAAGCAGCAACCCGTAGAGTTTGATGAAGAGACCATAGGAACTTTTGATAAATCAATGGAGCAAAAGGAACTTTCGCAGATGATAAGTATGGCAATAGAATTATTGCCGGAACATCATCGGGAAGCTTTCGTATTGCAGATGTATGATGACCTAAGCTATGAACAAATCGGCGAAGTGCTGGAAGTTCCGGTATCAACCGTAAGAAACTGGGTAGTAAGAGCTAAAAAGAAATTGAGAATGATACTTTCGCCATATATGGATAAAGTAAGAAATGCGCCACCGGATATTTTTAAACCGTAAGTTTTTCTTTCGGAAAAGAGCAAAACAATGACAAATGATAGTGATATACCTATGAATGGATCCGATTTATTATATCTTTTTTTGGATGGGCATGCCGGTGCCGCCGAAAAGGATGCCTTATTCCGAGCTATGGCTAATGATAGCGAATTGCAGGCGGAATTTGAGGATGCCATTACGATACGTTCGGCAATACACCATGAACGTGAAAATACCGTACCACCTTCGGATGTGACAGCTGCCCTTTTTGCAAAAGCCGGTGTTGCCGTTCCCGTTATCGGTGCATCTATCGGTACTACTTCGGCTCAATCGGGTGCTTTCTTATCAGGTCTTTTCGGCAAAATTGTTTCCACCTTTATACCCCTGGCTGCCGTAGGCATAACATCGGTGGCGGCTTTCGTATTATGGAATGATGCAGCGAATAATGAACCGATACATACGGATAAAAAGCCAATGAGGGTTTCGGAGAATTTCTCCAAAGGTGACGGCGAGGAACTATTACGCCGTATAGAACGATTGGAGCAAGAACAAAGAACATCGTTTGCGACACAAAATGAATTGATTCGCCAGCAAACAAATAATACGGCTCAAACACGTAATGTATATGTACCTTATGTACCGAAAGGATATGCCTTAGTCGCCGAAGATGAATTTGAATACTTAAAACAGAAAATCGCATCTTCCGATAATAGTTCGGTGCAATTACCCGTTTTGGCAAATAATGCGTCGAATAATGAGAGTATGGACATTGCTCATGATATAACAAACTCCACTATTCAAGCAAATACGTTTTCGGATGAATTTTCGCCTTCTCAACCTTCTTTTGCCAACAATGAAATATTAAATTCGGCAAAAGATGCACAAGATAAATTTTCCTTTAATATCCGTACTATTAACGGTATTAAACAATATCCGAACCGCGACGTGAATACGCCCGATATTTTATTTAACAATCTGGCAATTACATCCTTATATGAATTGACTGAAAATCATTCGGTGGGTTTTGATTTGGGTCAGGAAACGTTTCCTATCTATGAAGTAAGCGAAACGAATAATCTTGAGCAAAGATATTCCTTATTATGGGGTGGGGCTGCATATAGATATCGTATGGATCGTATAGAAGGATTATTCGGCATTCAGCCATTTGTTCAGATGGTTGCGGGTGGAACAAAGTTCGGACCTATAACACGCAGTATAGTAGGTGTTACATGGCAGCCACATAATAATTTTTCATTTTCATTCGGTATGGAGGGTACGGTTATGATGTATAGTTATAGAAACGTATGGTACGGAGCACAAAAGTTAGGACTTTCGTACGGAGTTAATATTCATCTTTAATAATAATCACCAATAATACATTATAATTATTCACTTTAATACTTACATGAGAAGGTCATATTTACCACATATAGCTTTATTATTATTCACTCTGTCGGCAATTATGAACGGTTGCAGTGAAGGGCTAATCAACCATACGCCTAAAACTGTTGATCCGGATATTGCAATCGTACAGTTATGGAAAGCCCAAAATGTGCATGTGGGACAAAAGGTTCTTTCGGAACACTATTCAAAAACATATATCAGGTTCTACGAAAACGGCGATTACGAAATACATAATACCCTTAATACCGAAATCGGAAAATGGAGCTATAAAAAAGCCGATAGTGCTTTAATTTTGGCAGGAAAAAGTACAACGCTTGCAAAGGTACTGGAAATAACCGAAGATAAATTTCGTTTTGAAATAGAACTTTCCATTGATATGGATAGCGGCACGGTGTTTGAATGTTTACGGGTAAATGACGGATATTTATATTCGATGAAAGGTGAAATAGATACGACAGGCGAACCTAATTTACCGCAGAAACTATATGTATCCGTTTTTTGGGAAACGGAAATGAGCCCCAATTCATTTTTCGTGTGGGGGCATGGCGTACTTAATCGCCAAAAAAACGAATATCATATTTCATTCGATGAATATCCGAACATAAATTCCAATAGCAATCAATGTCTTAATATACAGCAGCTTCAAAATTCTCTTGAAATCGCTTACTATGCTGTAGGAAGAATTGTTTTACATAGCGATCCCACGATAAAAAGCGGTAAGCATATACCCAATATCTCCAGTTTCAAACACTCTAATCATTTTTGGGGTGCGGTTAATGATAGGCATATTATATTTGTAAGTAATGGGGGTGAGGAATTTCTGAAATGTAAAGTAAAATTTCCTGCATTCTTCGATACCGGTTATAGCATAGGCAAAAGTAGAACTGAAATAGGTCCGCCCGATATGATAGTTCCTCTAGATAATGATGATAAAAGTGTATTAAAAATAAATAAAGACTGGGATTCATTTATTTTTGCAAATTGGAGACCGGAATAGTTTAGTAGCAAACAAGCGTCGGTGACCTGATAAAAAAACAATATAATTGAGTAATTGTAATAAAATACAAAGATGTTTTTTATAAAGTAATCAAGAGGAATTCGGTGTGAAATATTTTTTCTCATTTATTGTTATTATTCTATTCGCTTTTATAGCTGAGAAATCATATCGCCAAATGGCGAATGTGCAAATAATACATAATGATGCCGATTCCGAGCTTGCAAAAATTGATATATACGTTAACGGAGTGCCCTTACCCGCTCTGCAAGAGGTAAGTTTCAGAACGGCGTCATCATTCTTAACATTACCTTCAGGCACTCAATCACAAAAAAGAATTACACCCGAACATACAAGCGGAGCAGACAGTGTACTAAAAGACTTTGAGTTTACACCTGAATCCGGCAAAACATATATGACAATGATATACGGCGCGAGTGCCCCCACACTGTTCTCAACGAACTTTGACCTTAATACAAAACCGTTAACTCTTAATTGTAAAATAATCGCAGGTCAATCGGTGGCTCAGAACACTAATAACGTGGAGAGATTAGTATTTCATGGTGCTACCGACGCGCCTGCCGTTTTCTGATAAATGGTGATAGACAGCATTAAAACTTTTTCTTAAAATAGAATCGTACATAGTACTATACGATATGAACGGAATACCCCTTATGAAACTAAACAAAGGAATACTACCGCCGGGAACGAATACTATTCAAGTGTATATTACGAATCTGCTTTCAGGTATATACCCTATGCTGATAAAAGCAGGAAATTAAATTTTACGGTGTAAAATTTTCGTAATTCGTTAAAAAGTCATATATTGAATATTGTAAAAAAAATAATTCACCACATACACACACCAATCAGGGGACAAGAAAGGATGTCGGAGCAGGATGTCCTTTCTTTGTTTATATCCGGCACGTTGATAATAGAATTGCCGCTTACCGCAACAAATTTCTTTGTTTAATAAGGTTCGTTCTTCATAACTATCACAACAAATTCTTTTGTTTTTATAAGATACATTTTTACATGTGCCGCAACAAAACCAATACGAAAAAACTGATATAACAATCGTAATTCGGTTTCGTTGGGTATCCGTCATTTTCTCGATACTCTCGATTCAACTCCTTTACTTTTCAGCACAACCCTCAAACTGTCTTCTCGAAAATTTTTCCTACTAATTCATTACCATTCGCTAATGTGATTTTACATTTTTTCACCTTCGTAGAATCACTTGCAAAAACACAGCAGTACGAACAAATACATACAAAACAACAGAGTACAATACGAGTAAATGTCTTCATTTTATCTGTGGAATTATTTAAAAAAGAGGGTTCTGCATATACTCTTTTAATTCACATAGCCTATTTGAAATATAAGTTGCGGCGAAGAATAACTTCCTCTGCCTACTGACAAACCCAATTCCAGAAAAAAACCTCTAGTATTAAGCACATATCCCACACCGGCAAATGTCCACGTATTTACTTCGGTAACATACCCACTTTGCTCCGGTCCTCTGATATAACTGTATCCGAACATAAACGAAAGATACTGATATGTCTTTTCGTTCTTCGACAAAAGAAGTATAGGGCTAAGTTGAAAGCCATAGACATCTTTCGAATACATACCGCTCACTTGAAAAGACAAACCTTCAGCCGATCGCGAACCGAGTCGCGCATTATATATTGCAGGTGAGCCGAGCGTAGCACCAATTACAAATTCTTGTTTTGGTTCTATCTCCTTTTGTAATGAATCACTCTCCCATTCATGCTTGTTTAAGTATGTAATCTGCTTTATCTGTATTCTCGATACTTTCGATTCAACTCCTTCACTTTTCAGCACAATCTCCAAACTGTCTTCACGAACAATCTCTCCTACTAATTCATTGCCATTCGCCTGTATGATTTTACATCTCTTTACTTTAGTAGAATCACTTGCACATAAACAATTGTACGAGCATATACATAATACGAAGCACACCATAGTGCGGATAAACATTCCCATCTTTTTAGTAAGGTATGTGATAGAAGCGGTTTTTTATTGACTGACAGATTTTCGGAAACGGCTGAACAATTATCAAAAATACATATTATGTTTAACACTGTTAAGCGTTCTAATCATACTGTTAGTTCATACAATACTATTGCCAGATAGTCATTTCCGTCCCAAGAAGTCTGCTAAACGTGAGTTTAATACCCCTACAAAAACGTGGTCACACTACTATCGTTCAGTTGGTATGTATCTATTCCGAACAGTCTATACATTGTGTGCATATGACAAAGCAGTTACGCATTATGTAATGTTGTTTATCATTCCCAAATAGCTGTCTGCGTGAAAAAGGTAAAAAAGAATGATAACCGAGTGAAACAAACGCTTAGTCGTGACAACTATGCACACAGGGACTGTAAAGAATTGTTAAGAATGATATTTACTCTGCTTTATATATTGCGGAAATTCTCGGGACCGCAATATGTAATCACCTTTTTTACACATTTATCTATAATACTTATGATGCATTTTTTTCGGGCTTTGTTTTTAGCCACAGGACTGTTCGCCTGCTGCGAAGTATTTGCTCAAACGGCTAAGGTGCAAGTTATCCATAACTGTGCCGACCCAGCTGCTGCAAAAGTAGATATTTACCTTAATGGGCAAGCGGTAGTGCCACTTAATGATTTTGCTTTCCGTACCGCCTCTGTTTTTGTTGATTTACCAGCCGGAATGCCTATTACTATAGGCGTAGCGCCCGGAAGCAGCATGTCGTATGCAGATACGCTTAAAACCTTTAAACTCACTTTAGAGTCCGGCAAAAGATATATTGCCATTGCAGGCGGGGTTATTAATCCGGCAAATTTTGCCCCAAATTACGACCCCAATGCGCAGCCGCTTAGTTTCAATCTATATCCGATGGAGGGTCAAGCGGCGGCAAAAGATGCAGACAAAGTGGAACTACTAGTATTCCACGGTGCAACGGATGCTCCAGCAGTGGATGTCATTGTCAATCGCACATCTGCACCCGAACCGCTTAAAGGTTTGTCTTTCGGAGAAAATACCGGTTATATTCCTTTAGTACCGGGCAAATATGTGCTTGGTATTGCTCTATCGGGTTCTACTGAGGCATTAGTGGAGTATGAGGCAAATATTTCTCAATACAAGGGTGTGGCTGCCGTAGTAGTCGCAAGCGGTTTCCTTATTCCTTCGTCAAATCAGAACGGCGCGGCATTCGGCTTATTTGTAGCAACACCATTCGGTGGTGCACTTGTACCATTACCTCAAGCTAAAAAAGAAGAAACAGCTAAGGTACAAATCATCCATAACAGTGCCGATCCGGCTGCTGCAAAAGTGGATATTTACCTTAACGGGCAAGCGGTAGCACCCCTTAATGACTTTGCTTTCCGTACGGCTACGGAATTTATTGATTTACCGGCAGGTATGCCTATCACCATCGGAGTGGCACCGGGAAGTAGTACATCATACGCAGATACGCTTAAAACCTTTACGGTTACATTAGAAGCCGGTAAAAACTACCTTGCAATAGCAAATGGCGTCATTGATCCTTCAAAATTCTCTCCGAATATCGATCCGAAAGCTTTACCTATCGGCTTTAATCTCTATCCTTTTGAGGGACGCACGACATCAACTACCTCTACGGAAGCCAATGTATTTGTATATCATGGTGCGACAGATGCTCCAGCTGTGGATATATTGGTAAACGGCGAAAAAACGCCACCTTTATCCAATATTTCCTATGGTATGGCAACGGGTTATCTTCCATTGGGACCGGCAGTGTATAGTTTAGGTGTGGCACCGGCAGGCGGCAATCCGCTTGTTACATTCTCTGCCGATTTATCGCAAGCGGCAGGCAAAGCAATGGTAGTATTGGCAAGCGGTTTTCTTAATCCGGCAGTTAATCAAAACGGGGCGGCATTCGGTTTATTTGTTGTTACACCAGCTGGTGGTGCATTTACTCCATTAACTACCGGAACGGTAAGTGTTAATGAAGAATTAGCGACGGCACAATCACTTAGCATTTACCCCAATCCTACGTCGGATAAGCTCACCATTGGCTGGAATAATGGTAGTGCATTATGCCAATTGATAAATAGCGAAGGAAATATCCTTTCGGAACAAACTATTACGGGTAATACCACACTCGATACACAAGAAGTACCGAACGGATTATATATAGTACGAATTCAACAAGGTGCTTCTACGATACATAAACAGATTATTATTCTCAAATAATAATTCTATATAAACACAGAACGAAAGAGGTCATCCGTAAAAACGGGTGACCTTTTTTTGATAAATCTTCATTATCAGTCTTATTTCTATCATGGAAGCACTATATCTGCAAACAGAGTACGGTATTATGTAATAAAAAAAGTCGTCGATATGTTTTTATGTCACTGTACATACAAAAAATACTCCTAACACCAACTAAATACTATAGCAAGGGAACAAGAAAAGGATGTCGGAGCAGATGTCCTTTCTTTGTTTATATCTGTCTCGCTTGTAATGTAGTTACCACAACAAATTCCTTTGTGTGTGGTAATAAATTTATTTATTCAACAATACTGTACTTATTATAAAACCACAGGTATAAGTACCGTTCTTTCCGCCGAACGAATGGAAATGCAATAGAATCCTGAAGAGAGCGTATTGCCCAAAGTTAACCACGTTTCACCCGCAGGAAAATCAGTAGGAAATTGAACGGATATTTGTTCGCCCGTCATACGAAAAATACTAATGGTGCATGTATGTACCGTAGGCACATTTATACGGAGATATGGTGTGTTCTCCACATAATGTACCGTATATAATTGTTCCGAATAATAATCTTCAACAGAGGAAGATATATTTCCTTCACCAATAATTGCACCGGCAATGGCATTGCCCGTTCTTACGGAGCCCTTGGCATCACGCGGAACAGCATTAAGCGAATTACCCGGAGGTGTTACGGGTTTTGCCGGACGGTCATTACCGGGAAAATCCGGAATATCATATGTTGCAGATTGATAGATATTGCCGTTTTTAAAAGGTGTAAAATTTCCCGCAGCCGCATCGGTAAATTGCGGTTCAATAGTATTAAAAGCATTATCCGCTTTTAATTGCGTTTCATTGCAATTCGGATTATTAGGCGGACAGCCACTTTCATCGCCTATGCCCAATGGATGATCTGTAGGACCATTCCAAATAATATTACCACGAATACGCACATTATCATCGGCATAGGCAGGGTTCGGGGCATTCACATTTACATTCCATTCGCCGGAATAAGCTCCGGGTATGGAAAGTTGTTGCCACAAACTGTGATATGTTCCGGCATTGTAAATAATATTATTATAAATAAATACATTTTTATTCGGAATTCGTACATAATTATTGCCATCGGAAACCAAAGCATTACCCCAACCGCCTCTTTGCCTGAATACATCGCATGAATCGAAATCACCGCCCGGCTGTCCATCGCATGAACGCCCGCCGAATGTTACTTCAATTACATGGCTGCGCTCCCCGACATTATAACATGTATTATGCGCAATAAGAATATTATAACCACCATTAACACCAAAACCCGCACCCTCGACATGATGTACGATATTATTAAAAAACTTAATATCATATGCTTCATAATGTAAAAAAGGCGGTGTCATAAATTGAAAACCCGTGCCTTGTCCGGCTGTAAAGCCACCCGTACCGGCATTGTAAAATTCATTATTTTCCACTCGGAAATATGCCGAGCCACCCTTTACATATAATGCCCAATCGCCGCAATTATGAATTTTATTACCGACAATATGTCCGTATTGTACGGCTACAAAATCAACTGCATTATCCCATGCGCCGGAAATATCACAATCTTCCACATATACATTTTGGCATTGATTAACCTTCAGGCATTCTTGCGTAAAATCGGGATTTGCGGTAAGTGTACAGTTTCGTAATAATAAATGATCGCCGAATTGAAGGTGAACTATATCGGCTGTTGCAAATGTCGTATCGAAAAGTACCAAATCAATCAGGTACATATAATTGCAATAGGCGATATTCATTCCCGATTCGATACGAACAGTGGACTTACCCTGTGCCGGACGGATAATGATAGGAAAACGTTGTGTACCATAACGCTCCTCCCAATAAATAGGTAGCTCATCAGCAGTATATGTACCCGGCATAAGGTTAATACGCCATCCGGTGCCCGTTAACTCCTCACCCTGCGGAATCATATCCCAAGCGGCATGTACCGTTTGAAGCGGACGATTGGCAGTACCGGGATTATTGTCATCGCCATTCACGACATCAACCCATATATCACGCACCGTAGGGTTACCTATATCATAACGTATCGGGTTCATGTTTTGTCCATCAGATCGGCTGAACAAAAACACGAAAAGGACAACTGCAAGCAGTATAGAACGAAGAGAAGGCAGGCACAAACAGTTGGAGAAAGTAATCATCGGCTTCCCAAGAAATAATACAAACAAAGTGAAAATATGAAACTTTCATCTCAAAAAATGCTATGGCAGGTAAAAAGTTACCTTTACTGCTCCGAAGAACCAAATGATAGTAGCTTTTATAGTATTTTGCGAGTATGATAAGCTCATATATACCGTACAAAAAAATAAAATAAATAGACAGAACCTTACTAGGATAAAGTATAAATATGAAACTCGGACGATTGGAAAAACTGGATTTGCGTTCCTATTGGAAAAACGAAGCGCGGGACTTTATCCCTTGGCTTGCGCAGAGCGATAACATACTGCTATTAGGCGAAACGATAGGAATAGAATTGGAAGTGCAGGGTTGTCTATAACATTCATTTGGGTTATAAAGTGAAACATTGGATATACACACTTACATTCTTAGCATGTATCCACACCGGTACTATATCATATGCTCAATGTTCATTATGCACCGGTGTAAAGGCTGATCATACAGAAACCTTGCATGAAGCTGAGCAAATCCTCAATGTGATACTCAATAGTCAGTTCTTTAACAATATTCACACAAGTAATACAGTTTGTGTAATGGAAAATGAGATATTAACAAGCAAAACAGGTCTTACCCTTAAGAAAGGTAACGTTCCCGTTACTTATTGTAAAAACACAAAAAGAAAGAAATGTAAAGAGTGTATTGTTGTAGGAGATTATACGCCGACAAGTAGCAGTTGCAGAGTTCAGATAGATTACAAAGCTTTATTACTAAATTTTAGTTTGAAGAAAGTAAACGGAAATTGGGAAATTACTCAATCATTGGTTATGGAGGACGATTAGTGATAACACTCAATCGAAGAGAGTTTTTATATGATACTGAAAAGCAACAACATCATATTCAACTATACAAACGAGCCGAACAATGGATACCATACGAGAATTATTAGCAGATGAATGTATACAATGAGATTATTGAGATCAATAAACATATATTTCACAGATATTGCGCGCCATACAATTGCAAACGACATACAGTACTTATTGGTTATTATACTTGGCAGTATATGTTGTTCATTTGAAGTACAGGCGCAGAGCAAATACAAGTACACGCATCAAGTAGTTCTTGAACAAAGTTGCACAGGTAATTATGAGGATAGATACTATTCTTCAAGTCTTGCACCCTATGCCATTGCAATGACGGATACCAATATTATAGTAATGAATATATATGACACCACTCATAGGGTTTACAACCTAATACTAATGGATTGGAAAGGAAGCATACTTGATGCCCGAAGGGATAAATATGGCTTCGCTGAGACAATGTACTACAATAAAAAACGCTCTTTACTCTATGTTTGGTATCCCCGATCAGATATGAAAAGCAACTGCATAGTATATGATAGTTTATTAAACATTCGTGATAGTATTTCAATTAAAAATAAGCCAACTGAATTTTGGTCAACAGCAACAGGTGTCTTTAGTAAAAAAGAAATTAACATCCTAAAGAAGGTTCTGCGTAATTGTTTAATTCCTTTTTATAAAACTGATGAGAACAAAAATTGGGATCTCACAGGGTATATAGCATATGCGGACGAAGATTATATTATTCTGAAAAATAATTATATTTTCCTTATTAATGCAATAGATAGAAACAAACTTTTTAGCAGAAAAAGAAAACAGAACCTACTAGATTTATACATAGACTTAACTCCAACAGACTATGTAAGTCGTACACTAATTCAAGAATCGGAGATGAGCAACTGTAATCGAGGAAAGTCCCCACTTAGTAAGAATTATGAATATGCTACGAACGGTAATGTGGCTTTATATGGTAAGCACCTTGTTAAATCTTTTATTTTCTTTAACCCTAACACAAGCTGGGGACGAGACTATGTTTATTTTGGTACCGCAAATCCTTAGTTGCATTATTTGTGACGACAATCTTCCTATAAGTTAATTGCAGTCGCAGGAAATGAACAAATCTATTTATACGGATCATTGTCAGGAAAGATATTCGTAGTCAACATGACAAATCCGCAATGTTTCTTTGAAGAGTAAACAACAATTTTAACTACTATAATCATGAAAAAAGACATAGAAATAAGCAAATTTCTCAGTTTGGTATTGCGCCATACACCGTCAAAAGTAAATTTGAATATAAAGTGTTGGATGGAAATGAGTCTCGAAACAATTGTAAAATATCGCATATTTAGAAATTTAGGAATGACTTTCACCTTCTATACAACTCTATTACTTTTTATAATGCTATGCTTCGGGTGTGCAACCCCAAACTTAGAACATACAACATCCTATTTGATGAGCGAAGAAATAAGTACAATTGGTGTGTACTATCAGAAGGTGTATTATAAGAAGTACGAGACTATTGGCATTAGTGATACAATTTTTGTTGAAAAGCCAATCACTGGTGGTGAATTTAAAAGATCGGAAGAGCACACG
>JALHLL010000079.1 GCA_022844575.1 bacterium | reverse complement strand
AAGGAGAGTATGTGACATGGACAACTGACGGAGTTTACGCTGGAACATGTTTTTATAGAGAGGGAAGATTTAACTGTACAAATGTATGTGGCATTTTAAAAGTAAATAGCGAGAAAATCCTTGCAAAATATTTGCCTAATGTGTTAAATAAAATCACACCATCGTATGTTGTCAGATCAGCTAATCCGAAGTTGATGAACAATGTTATGGCGGGTATTAAAATTCCTCTTCCCCCTATCGAAATACAACAAAAAATTGTTGATGAATGTGAAGCCGTTGATAAAGCCGCAAACCAAGCACAACAAACCATTGAACAAACAAAAAATGAGATTGAGGATAAGGTTCGTGACTTATCAAATTCTTCCAGCAACACAAAACGATTAAGCGAGATATGTGCGATGCAGGCAGGTAAATTTGTGCCAGCTGCTGATATAAAAGATAAGTATGAAAGTGGCTTATTCCCTTGCTATGGAGGAAATGGGTTAAGGGGCTTCACTTCATCTTTTACAAATGAGGGTATTTACCCACTCATCGGTCGGCAAGGTGCTTTGTGTGGTAATGTACATTTAGTACAAGGGAAATTCCATGCAACAGAACATGCTGTTGTCGTTAGTCCTAATGAAGATATTAATGTTTATTGGCTATTCTACCAATTAGTTTCCATGAAACTAAATCAATATGCAACTGGCGTAGCACAACCGGGCTTGTCTGTTAAAAATATCCTTACACTTACCACACCCGTACCCCCTTTACCCATTCAAGAACAATTTGTGAAAGAGGTAATCCTCTTGGAGCAGATTATTGAAGAAGCAAAGAACATAATACAACAAGCACCCGAACAAAAACAAAAGATAATGCAAAAGTACTTGTAAAAAGGGCTGTTTTGGGGTAAATATATGTGATTTTATAGATTCTTCACTTTGTTCAGAATGACAAATACGATACCCCGTCAGACTTCGTCTGCCACCCCTTTGAAAAAGGGGAATTTAATTAAATTCCCATCCTTTGGAGGTGTGTTACGAAGTGACGGGCTGGCTGCAATTATTCACGGAAACAGATTCTTTATTACAGCCGGAGTGACTTAGTATAATCATCGTTGCTTCGCACAATCCCACAGAAGGCAAATTTTAGTAAAGAGTACAATCTATTTCTTCCCCTTATGATGCACGGGTGTGGCGGCGGCTTTGTTTATACGTGCGGGTGGTGGTAATGTATCAAACTCCATATCCATTTCGCTGATGTCATTATGAAATTCATGGTGGATATTGTCATGCTGCTGTTTGGGCATGGTATGGATTGCCGTAACCGTGCCATAAACGGAAATCGTGAAGCCCTCATCGCTTTTTTCGGTTTCGACGACCACACCGCGTATGCCTTTGGTTTTGGGGATAAAATAGCGTGCTATCATTTCGCCTTTATGGGGTTCACCGTTGTTATGCAGCTCATGGGCTTTTCTGCCGGTCATTATCCAGTCAATATCCGCACCTGCCCCTTCCAGACGCGTTTGCATATTGGGTCCTAAGTTGTCGGCACCGCTCATTAGGCGGCTTAACTGCTGCGGACTCATGCCGAGCATTTCCGCTACTTCGCCTTTTTTTTTGCCGGTAAGTAATACCCATTCATTCAATCGCTGGAGTATGTCCCTTTTTTTGCTCATGGTTAGCCGATCGGTGAAATTGGTGTGTAAATCTATTTTAAGGTTTTTACTTAATTTTCTTTACAAAGTTAAGTATTTTTCTTAAATTTGTGATGTGAAAATCGTACGTATTCACGTATGTATGTGTTCAATCGCTCCGATTCCGCGAATCGGTTATGCAAAAATACAGGACTATTGTATGAAGGTAACACTCCCACACCGTATGAAGAAATCGTTACGCCTTAATCTGAAGGTTGATGAAAACACGCATGCCAAGCTGAACAATTTGGTGATTCAGGCACAACAAGCCGATGAAAAGGCAAATAAAACCTCGGTTATCGAATCGCTTATTATGTGTGCTCGGATTGGCAATAATTCCGTAAAAAGAATTGTATAAACATTCGTTTTCCGATAAAAGCGGAGCAATTATGTGTAGTATAATGATAACAGAGTTTTATTCTGAATTATAGGGTTGTGCTATGGCGGAAAATGATGATATATATTCGGGAGATTCGGTATATAAGGATATGGAAAATGATTTGGTTCAAGCAAAAATGCAGAGCAAGTTATTGCAATTAAAAATACATCTCTTAGAAACCGAAAATACCGCTTTACTTCATGAATTGGAAGGGTATAGAGCAATATGTACTGTAAATCCACATAATAAAAAAGAGTGTATAATACTATATGATGCTTTTTGGAAAAATGATTGGTGTATCAAGTTTTCCGAATCGGATATCGGCTATGCTAAAGGCGGTATTAGTATGACTACGAATATCGAATTTGATAATGAGGCATTCGATTTTACGAAAGATTCCGCCATTCAATTACGCGATTATCTGAATGCGGTGTATCCTTAATTTTTTTGATGGAATTAGTATGAAATAATGTCATTCTGAACGGAGTGAAGAATTTATTAGGTGTACAGATTCTTCGTTGCACTCAGAATGACAGTAAATAGAGATGGGCTACAACACGCAACATGTCATTCTGAACGGAGTGAAGAATCTATTAGGTGTACAGATTCTTCGTTGCACTCAGAATGACAGGAAATAGGGATGGGGCTACGACACGCAACATGTCATTCTGAACGGAGTGAGGAATCTATTAGGTGTACAGATTCTTCGTTGCACTCAGAATGACAGTAAATAGGGATGGGGCTACGACACGCAACATGTCATTCTGAACGGAGTGAAGAATCTATTTCGTGACTAATTTCAGCCACCCCGTCACTTCGTGACACCCCTCCGGCGGAGGGGAATAGAAAGAAAAAGGAAAATAAATTCCCCTTTTACAGAGGGGTTTAGATGAAATCTGACGGGGTGTCAAAACACGCAACAATGTCATTCTGAACGGAGTGAAGAATCTATTAGGGTAAATAATTTCAGCCACCCCGTCACTTCGTGACACCCCTCCGGCGGAGGGGAATTGTGGGAAAAAGAAATAGTAAAAACGTAAAAATTCCCCTCTCTCTAACAGAGGGGTTTAGATGAAATCTGACGGGGTGTCAACACTAAATAACGGAAAATACGCCACCCCGCTTACAGCACCCCTCCAAAGGAGGGGAATTGTGGAAAATAAGAAATTAAATTCCCCTCTTACAGAGGGGTGTCAGATGAAATCTGACGGGGTGTCAAAACACGAAACATGTCATTCTGAACGGAGTGAAGAATCTATTAGGTGTACAGATTCTTCGTTGCACTCAGAATGACAGTAAATAGGGATGGGGCTACGACACGCAACATGTCATTCTGAACGGAGTGAAGAATCTATTAGGTGTAAAGATTCTTCGTTGCACTCAGAATGACAGTAAATAGAGATGGGGCTACAACACGCAACATGTCATTCTGAACGGAGTGAAGAATCTATTAGGTGTACAGATTCTTCGTTGCACTCAGAATGACAGTAAATAGAGATGGGGCTACAACACGCAACATGTCATTCTGAACGGAGTGAAGAATCTATTAGGTGAATAATTTCAGCCACCCGCGCTAAAGCGCACCCCTCCGGCGGAGGGGAATAGTAAGAAAAAGGAAAATAAATTCCCCTCTTACAGAGGGGTGTCAGATGAAATCTGACGGGGTGTCAAAACACGAAACATGTCATTCTGAACTGAGTGAAGAATCTATTAGGTAAATAATTTCAGCCACCCCGTCACTTCGTGACACCCCTCCGGCGGAGGGGAATAGAAAGAAAAAGGAAAATAAATTCCCCTCTTGCAGAGGGGTGTCAGATGAAATCTGACGGGGTGTCAAAACACGAATTATGGAAAAAGAATTTCGGGAATACAGCCCCTCTAAATCTCCCCAAGGGGAGACTTTTCTGAAGGGGAGAAGTACGGGATTTAATCCCTTCCCCAAGGGGAAGGTTAGGATGGGGCTATACACGAAATAACGGGTCGAATTAAAAGAATTATCCGGTGTGCTATAAATTTCAAACAAATTATAATAAAATGCCATTTCCATTTCACGAATATCGTAATGCCGGACTTTCCGTAATTCCGGTACAATTACCACGAAAAACGCCTGTTATTCCGTGGTTGGAATATCAGCGCGAAATAGTAAATCAGGATATTGCCAAACAATGGCGATACGATGCCGGAGCTATTATTGCCGGTGCGGTTTCAGGCAATACGCTGTGCATTGATATTGACACAAAAAATGACCCGTCAGGAACAATTTATCACCGTTTTACGGAAACAATTATCGGTACCGATCCGACTTTATTACAAAAGGCAGTCATTCAATCAACCTATAATGGCGGCATGCACCTTATTTATAAAGTGCCGCATATGGTGGGCAATACAAAACTTGCCTCCACCCGCGAAAAACTTGTCATTATTGAAACAAGGGGTGAGGGCGGTTATTTTGTTGCATATCCCTCCAAAGGATATGAATTGATACAAGGGAAATTCACCGAAATACAAATGCTCACAGACTATGAACAAAAACTATTATTCGATATTGCCACTACATTCGATGAAAATACGCCGCTACATACCAAACAACAATCGGCAGAAATACAACAAACATATTATTCCGTAACGGAAAATAATTTGCGTATAGGCGATGAATATGATGCAAAAACTACAGCCGCCGATATAGCCCGATTATTGGAGTGTTATGGTTGGTCGGTAGGAAAACAAAGGGCTGATGGCACAATAGAAGTAACCCGACCGGGAAAATCCATACAAGATGGAATTTCCGGTACCATCGGTTATAATAATTCGGGAAATAAATTGTATGTATTTACCTCATCCTCCGTATTTGAGCCCAACCGAATGTATAAACCGCATCAGGTATTATGCTTTCTGCAGTTTGGCGGTGATTTTAAGGCAATGGCAAAATACTTGGCTCAACAATATTATTCACCCAAAAAAGAAAAAAGAAAAATATCGGCACAAACGGATGAAGCTGATTTCCGAATGAATATGCCCGAACATGAATCGGAAGAACATGATTCACAAAAAAGAAAAAAGAATACAACAAAATATATAACCATCATAAAACAATGGATAAACGAACGTTATACCCTACGCTATAATACCCTGCGCGAACGCACGGAAATTCTGCGTAATGAAGAATATTGGCAGGGATTGGAAGATAGGGATATAGACACGATGCTTGTATCATTATCGGAACAGGGTTTATATTATCCCAAAGAAAAAATATTACAGCTTTTAAATTCCGAATGGGTGGAAAATTACGACCCCGTAGCGGAATGGATAGCAATATTACCCGCATGGAATAAAGAGGAATATCCCGATTATATAGAACAGCTTGCAGATACAATCGAAATATCGGAAAAACAAAGAGCATTTTTTATACGTTGGCTTACAAATTGGCTTGTGGGCGCATTGGCTACATGGATGGGTAAAGGAATAAACCATACATGTTTGGTATTGCAAGGCGAACAAGGCATAGGAAAAACACAATGGCTTAATAAATTATGTCCCGAACAATTAAAACCATATTTATTTGTTGGTGCATTGGAAGCCGAAAATAAAGATGCCACAATAGCAATATGCGAAAACTTGCTCATCAATCTCGATGAACTCGAATCCACAACGAGAAAAGATATATCACATCTTAAATCGTTAATCACACGCGAAAAAGTAAAAGTACGGCGCACCTATGCCCGATTTGCTAAAGAGTACAGAAGAAAAGCGGTATTTACCGCCTCCGTAAATATTGACCAAATATTAAATGACCCCACCGGCAACCGACGATTTATTATAGTAACAGCACAATCAATACACTATGCCCATACCATACCGATGGAACATGTATATGCGCAAGCATTAACCCTATTGGAACAAGGGCATAAATATTGGGGCGATTATGCAGGGAATGCCGAATTAACGGCAAATGCCGCATTTTATTCGATGGCAGATATGGTGGAAGAATTATTGCATGAATGCTGCACCCGACCCAATCCGGATGATATATTTTCAAAAGCGGCGGGTACATGGCTCAGTTCCACACAAATAGCACATAAAATATCGGAAAAATATTCCTTAGGCAGAACATTGCTTGAAAGAGATATTCGGCGTATGGGAATGATATTATCCAAACATGGATATCAAAAAAGAATACAACGCGGAATAAATCAATTTTTTGTGATAATAGGAAAGGAACATGAGCATGTACCTCCTTTTTAAATTGGGAATAAAATGAAATAAAGGAAATACAAAAATAAATTCCCCTCTTGCAGAGGGGTGGCAGATGAAATCTGACGGGGTGTCAACACTAAATAACGGAAAATACGCCACCCCGCTTTCAGCACCCCTCCGGCGGAGGGGAATAGTAAGAAAAAGGAAATTAAATTCCCCTCTAACAGAGGGGTTTAGATGAAATCTGACGGGGTGTCAAAAGCTAAATAACGGAAAATACGCCACCCCGCCTACGGCACCCCTCCGGTGGAGGGGAATAGTAAGAAAAAGGAAAATAAATTCCCCTCTAACAGAGGGGTGGCAGATGAAATCTGACGGGGTGTCAAAAGCTAAATAACGGAAAATACGCCACCCCGCCTACGGCACCCCTCCGGTGGAGGGGAATAGTAAGAAAAGGAAATAAATTCCCCTCTTGCAGAGGGGTTTAGATGAAATCTGACGGGGTGTCAAAAGCTAAATAACGGAAAATACGCCACCCCGCCTACGGCACCCCTCCAAAGGATGGGAATTTTCTGATGATTACAAAATTAAATTCCCCTCTTGCAGAGGGGTGGCAGATGAAATCTGACGGGGTGTTGCTTTTGTCATTCTGAATAAAGTGAGGAATGACAGGATTTATAGAGCAAAAGACATAGTACGAAAGTGGTGTATTATGGTGTATTATGGTGTATCCTTACACAAAGATACACCACACCTATTATCCTTTATATAAACGACTTACTGAAAAGTGGTGTATCTTTAGAGTGAAAAACGTAAAAAAAGAAAAGTATAAAAACAAGAAAAACACTGTAAAAATGGGAAAAAGATACACCATCATACACCACTTTTTATAAGTGTAGTAAAAACAACATATTAGGAATGCGAAACTCGAAAAGAATCGTGGTGTATCCTTGAAAAAAGCGCAAAGGATACACCACTTTAGGGCAAAAAACATGTTCTCACAACAATTTATACAAAACTTTACACGGGTGGAAAAAGTAATCCGCGCACTCGATACTACTATCCGAACAGCGGATGGTACCACCGTGCATAGCGATTTCTTTATCCGCAACTTTGAGCAAAGAATACTCGACGAGATAACACAATTACCCGACCCAATGCACCCCACAGCCGAGCAGATAGAAGAATGCACGCGGAAGGCATATAAACGCTTTTTACGCTTTTTCGGGTGGAATGCTATACCCACCGCAAAGGAAGGGATATAACCATGCACCTGCACGAAATAGCCGATGCCTTAGGTGCAGCACCCGATGATCTCATCAGCGGCTCACGCAAGCAAGAGAACGTCATAAACCGACGCATAGCCGCCGTACACCTACGCGCACAAGGGCTATGCTTCCGCCAAATTGCGGAAATGCTGCACCGCGATACCTCCACCATAGCACAGCAAGTAAAACAGCATGACACCCTGCTCCAAACCTGGACGGCTTATGCACATACATATCAGCTTTTTATTGAAAGGGTGGGGGGAGTGGATGAGGCTCATCGTGATCCGAGCTAAACTATTAGAAAAGTAGCTTGCAAAATTATTACTTTTGTAGAATGGAAAAGATAGGATACATAGAGATACGAATTAGCGGTTCCAAAGGTAATTTTGAGCTTTCTCCCGATAATTATGATATTCGGGAGGTTATGTCAATTCTTGAGAACGCCGAGAATCTTCTGTATCCGGGTGACAAAAAGAACAGACCCACAATTAGCTATGAAATTGAGCATGGGTCGGTTAGAAATATCTTTAAGACATCAATTCAATATGTAATTGCAATAAACGCAATAATTGGCGAGATAAACACCGTCGGGAATATCGATTTTCTTGATAACAATACGGCTAAAGCCTTTGAGAACATCCAGCAACACGCACTTAAGAATGACTATACCTTTACTATAACGACATCATTAGATTCAACAAACAGTATAGTAATTGATAAAAGCACTAATTACACGCGTACAGAAGATTTATGGTTTGATGCCGAGTTTTACTTGTATGGTGAAATAGATGATGCCGGAGGAGCGAGTAAATCGAATATTCATCTAAAGACTGCTGAACACGGTCGTGTAACAATCAGCACCCCTAAAACATTTTTAAAAGAGTATGATGCCAATTTTCTTTACAAGAATTTCGGTATCAGGGCAAAAGGGAAGCAAAATTCCGTAACAGGCGAAATTGACACTTCCCATTTAGAGTTTGTGGAGTTGATAACCTACACCCCTACATACGATGAGAAATATTTGAGAACATTACGTGAGAAAGCAAAAAAAACATGGGTGGGCAAAGTAAATGCCGATGAATGGATTGCCGAATTGAGTGAGAGTTATGAAAGATAAAGCCGTATTGTTGGACACAAGTTTCTTTATTCGTTTTCTTGATGAGAGCGGCCCGCTTTTTATTTCGGCAGATAAATACTTCAGATATTTTTTAGACAACAAAATCACAATGTTTATCTCTACAATAAGTATTGCGGAGTATTGTGTTCGTGGTGTAATTGATGAATTGCCACTCAGAAATTTGAAAATTCTACCTTTTAATCATGAACATGGTATTCAAGCAGGTAAGTTTGCAAGAATTATCTTTGACAATAAAAATAACTTAGCTCTTGACGATAGGAAAGTTATATCCGCCGATGCAAAACTATTTGCCCAGGCTCATGTAGAAAAAGCAGTTCAATACTACGTAACATCAGACAGTAGAAGTGAGAGTATATACAATCTGTTAAAACAATCTGGACAAGTTCATTTTCAATTCATCCCTCTCACACAACCCCTAAGTGAAACCTTCGGTACACTCGATTTATAGATCATTCATAATTATACTCTTTTCAAAAGGTAGAACCATCTGTTTGTTGTATTACTCAGAACATCATAAAGATAATAATTCCACAGTATATACCTATAGACACACACCTTGTGAATCATTCTCCTTTAGGTACTCTAAGCCTGTAACCGAATACCCTTGTACTACACCTATACAGTTCTACAACTATTATATCATAAACCGACTTTCTTTCGCAGTTCCGGAACAATACGCCAAGATCTTTACCTAAATTACTATACTACAGCATAATCATAGATTATTAGACGCCATCTGTTTATGATGAAGTTAGTCACTCTAGTAAAGATCATTAGCGTTCTATTAACGGTAGTATCTATTTCGTGAATTCTAGGATTGCTTTTATGAAGTCGCGCTTTTCTTCTTCCGTCGTCAAGTACGGTAAGCGATAAAGCATAAGGTCAGAAAAAACCTTATCTTTATACAGGCGATGTAAAGTTCTTACAATAAAAAGAATGCTTACCCCTTCTCCGCTCATAAGTCCAAGCACAATTTTCTCATTGCCAGGGAGAAAGTACCAGATTAAGTAGCAGATTAAGCAAAATGAAAGTAATAAAACTACTACACACACTATAATAAGTTTATTATTAAACTGTGAATTCTTTTCCAAACGGTTAGTGAGTAATTGATTTTGCAGTTTTTGTTCTCTTAGTGCTTGATCTATTTGTTTTTGATCTTCGACAGGCCTACCGCCTTTAATCAAGTTTGTAACGATGGATCCATCGAGATATGATTCGAGAATTGAGTTAAGTTTCATAATGAATATAATTTGTTAAATGTTAATTCAAAAGCCTCAGGAAATGACGGAGCTTGCTGATCGGAAATAATTTCGAAAGTTAGTCCGTAAATGTACAACCAGAGTAAGAAATCGATAGGTTTATCTACGGACTTAACAATAGCATTCCTCCGTTTGTGTTTCAAATCTTTTGCTGTATTTTCGGGCATGCAAACTGACAAATCAATAATCTTATTGTAATTAAGAGGAATTGCATCAATAAATTCATCTTTAGGTACCAATCTATCAAAAAATTCAATTTCTTCATTTGTACCGGTCTTACAGTGAGAAAAGAGTATATTTACCTCATAATTTTGAATAAGTTCTGCAAACATAGAAAATGTAACGGATTCATTAAATACAAAGCCATAAACTGAAAATTGTTTTTTCAGGTTTTGATAAGGCCGAACTACTTCTTGGAGATACACTTCCCATAATCTTTTTTGTCGATTTTCTTCGGGTTTGTCAATCGGCAATTGTTCCCGTACAAAGTCTTTTTTCAAGTTTTCATTGTCTTTGTTAAATTGATCTTCTGTCAGAGGAAGACAGAACATAAAATTACAGTCATTTGGTCGCAACATTGTTCACTCCACTACAAAATGAATATCACCATTTCCGAGCTGTTCCACTATTCGAACGTTCTCAATCTGACCTTTTAAATATATAATAAAGTCCTTTTCATCGTTTATTTTCAGTTGTTTTTTCATATCTTTCTTGAAGCTATTAAAAAAGTGCATTAAAGAAAGTTTTTTAGAAAGATGAGAAAAAGCCGACACCGTCCTTGATATAAATGATTTAAGAACATTCTCATCTTTTGCGGCAGCGACAAATTCTGTTGTCTCGCTAGATAAGCTACTTTCCGGTTCTAAACTGATAATCCTGAAATTTGTATTCCAATAGCTTTCGCCTTCAATAACTGTCTGCTCAATACCATCATTTGAAAGCTGGTCAAGTAGCTTGTGCTTAAAGTTGTCAGAAAATAGTACCCTTCTATTTGATTCGGGAAACCTATGAATTGCTATACTTTTTCCGTTTGATTTTAGTTGCATACGTAGTGTTGATAACAATGCCACTTCTTTAGCTTCACTTTCAAAGTTCTCGAATAACAAGTACGAATCTTCATACATACCTAAGAATTCTGCAAGTTTTTGTTCATCCGTACATTTTAGCTTTGAATTAGAAGGTCCGTCAAAAACAACATATTCTTGATTCACTGTTTTTGTGACTACGAGTACATTAAAGGACTCACTTTTGTTTATAGACTGTATGTCCTTAAGGTGGTTTGCAATTAGAAATATTCTATTTCCATACAATAAAGTCTCCAATTCGGTAGATCCTCCCCAATCCTTCTCAAATTTTCTTTTGCCTGCTGCAAGGTCTCTTTCTATTGCACCCTCGTTATTCAGATACCCGAGCATATCTAACACATTATATTCCCAAACTTCCTTTTGCAAATCAGAAAGTACTTTTTCATTGTGATCTGGATTACCACGACGTATTTTTCTTTGGTACTTGCTAACGGTGTTATCTATAAAGGTACGGTATCTATCTGAGACATTATCACCAGTTTCTTGACCAATTATTAAACTCTTCCTATTACTGCCGACATTTGGGCCAACCAACTCCATTTCACTAGCGTTACCTAATCCATTATAATGTATTCTATTACCTACGTTTTCGACAAATCTTGCATCTCTCGGGTCATTTACGTGTACCTTGTCGTACTTATCACCCAGAGCCGGTACGTCCCGTAAATAATCAACACAAATGGTTTTTACTTTGTTATTACTGCCACCAAATACTGATGGAAGAATAGCCATTCTCTGTTTTTGTCCGTAGCAAGCAACGCAGAACAACAACAGTAATACTGTTAAGCAAATTTTGTTTTTCATTTCGTTTCCCTTAAAAAAATACACACCACATACTATTGTGGGTATTAAATAGTTGTATTGTTTTGGATATAATTCTTACGCAGTATCACAATAACTAACGAAACCAATAAGAAGAAGATTTCAGATCATATATCTCTCCTTTCTCCGCTATGTAGCAGTTTACACACATTGTTATTTCTTGCGCACAAAAGTACGTGTGTGTGTGGGCGGTTCTCTACTTAGTAAGTACTCAATTTTATAGTTTGAAGATAGTAGTTTATTTGTTATTTGTTTTCACACCAGAGCAGATGCACACACCACGTCTTTTCATCGCAAGTTATTTTGTTATACAAACTTAAAAAGTTTTGTTTGTTTTGTCAAGCATTGTATGATAACAGATTCTTCTCTTTGTTCAGAATGACATGGTTTAGTGTTTGACACCCCGTCACTTCGTAACACCGACTAAACAAAGAAAATTTAATTCAATTTTGCACCTCTCCCCTTTTCTTTTTTGTACAGAAAAATAATAAAAAAATACGCTATTTATTTTAGGGAAAACTTTGGGAAAACTATCAAAAAATAGTATGTGCAAATACCCTATTTTTGCTCCCGACCATATGAGCGGTCTAACTCCTCGAGAAAAAACGCCGTCGTTCTTCACCACCGGCGGCGTTTATTAAATAAAAAAGGGTGTAGCACATTGTATCCCCGATTTTACAATGAACGATAATTTTACTGAACATTTTTCACCGATAACAAAAACCGTATTTCTTGCTTCAGGGTGGACTTTCGGAACTATATTCCAAAATAGCATGGATTCTCTTTCTCTTATTTCCGATGAGCAAGTAAATACTGCTTTATCATCCATTGTTTTTGTTATTACGGGTTTATACGGAATTATCAATATTTACAATGCTGTTCGCAAAGAGATTTCTAAACGTAAGGCACGTAACAATGAACCTTAATGATACTGCAAAAAAATATATAGGCATTACGGAAAAACCGAATAATGGCGGATTTTCCGATGCGAATTTTGAACGTACTATGAAAACCGACGGTGAATGGCAAAAGGGCTGGGCTTGGTGTGCTTGTTTTGTGCAAGTATGTGTTGCGGAGTGGAAAGGTGAATCTTTTAATCGCTTTGATGAATATTTTAACCCAAGTGTTATCAGCACGTTCCGCAATCTACAAAATGCAGGATTTTTTATTGCTAAAGTACCACAACCGGGCATGCTTGTTTTTTGGCAGCAGTATAAAAATGGCAAACCGACTTCTTTCGGTCATATCGGTATTGTTGATTTTGTACATGATAATAATACTTTTTCGGCTATTGAGGGCAATACAAATGCGCGCGGCATGCGTGAGGGCGATTGTGTTGCAACAAAAATAAGGGAAATTGATTTTTCGATTCCTAAATATGGTAACGGTTTACGTTTATTAGGGTTTATAAAGGTATGAATAATGTCCGACGGAAAACGGAAAAAGGTGCAAGGCGACAATCCCGAAACCCAATGGAAAAAAGGTGAAGGCGGCAATAACAAAGGGCGTAAATACAAATCGATAGGTCAATGGCTTAAAGATTTGAGTACATGCCATGA
>JALHLL010000078.1 GCA_022844575.1 bacterium | reverse complement strand
GGCTCTGTGTGTTGTATCATTGTTTACAGTCTCTTTTGCCCCACCCGAAGGTAAACGATATGTAACAAATGAAGCATTCGGATATGGTGAGCGGCTTGAGTTTCGGGTCGGCTACAAATTTATTACTTCAGGCACTGCTTTTTTTCATGTCCTTCCCGAACCTGTAGAAAGAAATGGTCAGAAATGTTATGATATACGCTTTCAGGTACGTTCATTACAAAGTTTGGAATGGCTTTACAAAGTAAAAGATGATTACAGAACAGTAATGGATGTAGATGGAGTTTTTCCATATGAATTTGAACAGCATGTAAGAGAAGGCGGTTATAAGAGGGACTTTAAGGCAATTTTCGACCAAGTGAATAACGTAGCAAAAACAACCGAAGGCGAGTTTCCCGTTACGCCATTCATACATGATGTGGTTTCAGCTTTCTACTATATACGTACCTTAGACCTTAAGGATAAAAAGAAGGGTGATGTTATACCCCTTAAGAACTTTTTCGATAGAAAAACACATGATTTGGGTGTGAAAATTTTGGGTAGGCAGACTATAGAGGTCGAAGCGGGAACTTTTCAGTGTATTGTGGTTGAGCCGATGGTAGTGGAGGGAGGGCTCTTCAAAGCCGATGGAAAAATACTTATCTGGCTTTCGGATGATGAAAGAAAGATACCCGTTAAGGTTGCTACAAAAATACCTATTGGTTCGATTGATACGGAGCTTACCTCATACAAAGGATTAAGGGGTGCATTAACATCACTTGTAAAAAAAGAAGAATAGACTATTGGTATATGATTACTGAGGAACAGAAAAAACTCTTGAATGAACAATTCAGCTTAATAAATACGGACGGTATTGCATTTACAGCATTATTTTATTCCCGATTGTTTGAGCGGAATCCCGAACTTCATACAATGTTTCGTAGTAAAATGAGTGAGCAATACGCAAAATTTATAGGTATGTTACCCTTGATTATCCAGGGCATGAATAATCCCATAGAAATTATGCCTATAGTTCTCGAAATGGGCGAATCGCATAAACGATATGGAGTAGTAGCCCACTATTGGCACATTGTACAAGAAATTTTTATAGGTGTAGCGGACGAGAAATTGCCCGAACATTGCAATGAAGAAACAAGACAAGCATGCGCCGCATTCGGTTTTATGTCCGAAATAATGGAAGCATAAAAGGTAACCCGTAAAAAAACGAGCATATATTAACTATTAATTTATAACAAATGTTAAACCGTATGAGATTAATTACCGTATTTCTGCTGATGATTTGTTGTACAGTACATGTACTGGCGAATGATAATGACATATTGCAACAGGCGTGGAAAGAAATTGAAAGTACAAATTATACGAAGGCGGAAGAGTTATTAAAAAAAGCATCGCTGTCCAATGAAACCTCTTTACGCGGTCATTTGGGGCTTATGTATTTATACTCTTTCCAGAGAAGATATATTGAAGCCGAAAGAAGTTATGAATCGGTGCTCCAAAAAACTGCGAACCCATACCCGTACTATTATGCGGGTTTATATAAAAATTTTGTACAGATGTCCCAGCTTGATTATGATATAAGTTTTGCTAATTTATTAAACAAATTAGTTGGTGATGAAGCAGCCCCGGGTGCTTTACGTGCATCTTCGGCGGAACTATTTGCCATGATGGCAACGAAAAGAGGGGAATTAGGTATTGCAAAGGATTATTTTGCCAAGGTGGGTGCAATTGATGCTTGGATTCTTATCGGCCCTTTTGATAATGCAGGCGGTTCGGGATATGATAAGAAATATCCCCCCGAAGCAGAGTTCAATCGTAATACTAAGTATGCTGCTCTAAATGGAATTGAAGCTGAGTGGTTTGTTCCGCCGGCGTACCGACGTGATCATTGGGTAGATTTTACACGCTATTTCCCTTATCATGTTGCTGCTTTTTATGCCGTTAGCTTTGTATATTCCGAACAAGAAACGAATGCACATGTAAGAGTAGGTACAAGTGGTGCCATGAAAACATGGTTTAACGATAACTTGGTAATTACTGAACCGGAGGAAACGAATAACGGAGCGGATACCTATATAGCACCCGTACAGTTAAAAAAAGGGTGGAATAAGATTTTAGTAAAAGTATGCAATTCCGATTTGGGACGAGTGAATTTTCTGGCACGTATTACGAATGAAAAGGGAGTGCCTTTAGCCGGATTAAAATATTCGACCGATAAACAGGAATACACGCCGGAAACAAAAGCCCCTATGCCGATATTGACGAATGAGTTCCAGGAATTTTTACGTAATTATGTCCAAAAAAATCCGCTTCATGTGGAACATACTTTGTTACTTGCCGATTCGTATTTACGAAATGAGCAAAGCGAAAAAGCCGAACTTGTATTGCGTGAGGCAATACGTCTATCGCCGAAATCACCTTTATTACTCGAAGCAATGATAGAGGTATATGCTCGTAACAAAAAATATGATGAAATATCAACAACGCTCGAAACCATTGCAACAGTGGACTCGACTATACCGACGGCTATCGAATATCATTTTCGCGATTATTTAAAAAATGATCAATTTGACAAAGCAGAGTATTTATTGGAAATTGTTAAAAAGCAATCACCGGAATCGGAACGATATTATGAATATGCAATAGATCTGGCATTAGCAAGAAAAAGCGACCAACTTTTACCCTTGATGAAAGAATCATTTGAACGCTTCCCGAATTCATTACGTTTTGCTACAATGCAGGCAATTTATATTTCGCAAACACAAAATGATACCGAAGGAGCAATAGAAATATTTAATAGATTGTTGAAAAAGAGCTATACATCAGAGATACTGATGTTACTCTCTAATCAACAATTAAAAAATGCAAGAACTTTAAATTATTGGCTTGATACATATGATAAGTTAATTGAGTTGGAACCGGCATCACCCGGTTTTTATTCTCAAATTGCTGCGCAGTATTCCAAACGCGAAATGTTCAGCAAAGCTATTGACGAATTACAAAAGGCCTTGGAGTTGTGTCCTAAATGCGGAAGACTATATGAGCAGATAGGGGAGGCATATCGTAATGTATATCTTAAAGATAAGGCATTGGAGAGCTACAAAAAGGCATTAAAACTTTACCCCTTCGATTTCGAAAATCGTACTACCGTAAGGGATATGGAGGGCAAAAAACCTTTATTTAATGTTATACCATCGTATAATACTGACAGTATTATAAAAGTGGCACCGCCAAAATCAGCGTATCCAAATGATCCGGTTGTGGTATTGCTTGATGATAAAGTATCGGTGGTTCATCCGGAAGGTGGCTCGGAAGCAACAAGTACCTTTTTAGTTAAAGTACTTAATAAACAAGGTATTGATAGATATAAAGAGTTACAACTTTCGGGTTATATTGAAAAAGCAATTGTTATTAAACCGAACGGTACGCAAGTAAAAGCAGATGTTTCAGATGGTGAAGTTGTTTTTAAAACCCTTGAGGAAAATGATATAGTTTTTATAAAATGGAAAAATCAATATATTGAGGGTGGATATTTTATTAACCACTATTATGAAACCAATTTCTTTGAAACATCATATCCGATGTTGATAACACGATTTGTGGTTGTTGTTCCTGATGATTATAAAATGACAATTAAAACGCAGTTTATGCCCGAAGAACCGCAAAAAACTTCTACTGAATTGGGTACGATGTATTCGTGGGTATTAACAAATTTACCTGCCGTGAAAACAGAAGCCGAAATGCCTAAATGGGAAGAAGTAGGAAAATGGGTGAAAATAAGTACAGTACCTTCATGGAAAGAACTTGCCGATTGGTATGGTGAAATCACACGTTCCAAGCTAAAAACATCATATGAGATAAAAGAAAAAACGGCTGAATTACTTGGTACCGGGCAATTATCGGAAGATGAAAAAATCAAAAAGATTTATGAATTTATTACATCAAAAATCAGATATAGTAGTGTGCCTTTCCGCCAAAACGGTTGGGTTCCACAAAAAGCTCGCGATGTGTTGATTACACAGATAGGTGATTGTAAAGATGTGGCTACATTAGGAATTGCCATGCTGGGAGAGGCGGGAATCAAAGCCGATTATGTATTGGTAAATACCGACGTAAAAGCTTTTGATATTCAGTTGCCTACGCCAAATTTTGACCATTGCATTGCTTCTGTGGAAACAAAAAAAGGAAGAAAATATCTAGATTTCACCGCCCATCATTTTGCGGTGTCATCCATTCCCGCCAACGATTTGGATGTGATGTGTTTACAAATCGGTTCTAATAATTCATCAGGTTTATTTTCATTGGAAAGGAAAAATTTCGATAGAACGGATAGAAAAGTGAATTCGTCTGTAAAAGTAATGGACGATATGAAACTTTCCGTGTATCAGCAAAGTAGTTTTACCGGTACTATGGCTGCTTCTTATCGCTCGGCATTTTATGAGCAAGGATACGATGAAGTAAAGAAAATGGTAGTGGAATATTTCGGTTCAACATTTCCGAGTTTGGAAGTGGATACTGTGTGGATAGATAATATGGAAGAGCGTGGTATGCCTTTTACGGAACATGTGCGTTATAGCGTGCCGAATTTTATAAGCGATATGGGAAGTTATAAAATGCTTCAAGTTCCATGGGTTTATGCACTCAAACCCGACGAATCTGTTTCATATAAAGAGAGAAAGTTTCCTCTTGAATATGATTACTTAAACGATAATACTCATGAGAAAATAGCAATAACATTGCCCCCGAATACTGAACCGATGGAGTTGATACCTGTTACAACCTTTACATCCCCTATTGCGGACTATGAATGTAAACGCACATTTGATAAGGGCGTGTTAACATTGGAACGTTCTTATAAAATCAAAAAACGTAAAGCAAGCATTGAGCAATATCAGGAAGTAAAAGACTTTATTAACAATGTTGTTCGTGAAGATGACAAGCGCATATTATTAGGTGCAGCTAAACCCGTAGCAGTGCCGGGTAAAAAAAGCAAAAAATAAAATGCAATCGCTTTACGATGAAAAAAGAAAACTTCGCAAGGAATTTCTGGTTCGCAGAAATTCCTTGTTGGAAGAAGAGATTAGCACACTTTCGCTTATGATTAAAGAAAATCTATTACAAAGCGATAGTATCAAAGTAGCACAAAAAGTGCATTGTTATATGTCCTTTTCATCGGAAGTGCGAACGTTCGAAATTATTTCATCGCTCTTAGCAATAGGGAAACAAGTGTATGTACCCATTATTTCGGGCGATACACTATTACATACCGAAATTGATACAACAACACAATATGCCCCAGATAGGTACGGAATACCCACCCCCCTTAGCACACAAACTTATTCATCAGATCAATTACGCTTTTCGGAGAAAGATTGCATTATAATACCAATGGTAAGTTATGATAAATATGGCAGCCGTTTGGGATATGGTAAGGGGTATTATGACAAATTTCTTCCTTTAGCACAAGGTAAAAAAATCGGTCTGGCTTTTGAGTGTCAGCAATATGAACAATTACCTTCAGAAAACTTTGATATACGAATGGATGCGATAATAACGGAAAAGCGAATGATTGAAGTGAAGTTGTAATTGTTAAGAGCAAACATGATTTGTGATGGGGCTTTTAATGTAAAATCATGAACATAACACTCTTTACGGTATTTTTGCACTCCGTTTTATAAAGCCGTGTCTATCGGCTTACCGAGCGGCGGCTTTTTTAATTTGATATTTACTATAGTTTGTTTCACAATATTTACCGGTAATATGGTTATTCCAATCGTACTGGGTCTTGGTGTTTTTTCATTACTTGTGGCATTAATGTATGCCAGACAAGTAGCTAATGTAAGAATTGAAGACGGTGCTTCTTCGCCTGAAGAAGTAGGCCGCCTCAAAGAAATTTCGGGGGCAATTGCCGAGGGTGCAATGGCTTTTTTACGTCGAGAATATACAGTACTCGGTGGCTTTATGCTTGCCTTTGCCGTCATTATTTTCTTCGTTATTAAGGATGTCCACAATGTGTCCTTACCATTCGGTGCTTATTCCGCCATCAGTTTTCTTATTGGCGCGGGTATTTCCATCTTATCGGGTTATATCGGTATGCGCATAGCGACAATCGGTAATGTTCGTACTGCTGCTGCTGCCCGAATTTCACTTGAACAATCATTTTCTATAGCATTTCGCTCCGGTGCGGTTATGGGCTTCGGTCTTACTGGACTTGCCGTTTTGGGCTTGATGCTTGTATATATGGGCTTTGACTTTTTCTTACCGCAGGAACTTCATAATCGCGACTTAGTTATTATGGAAATCCTTTCCGGTTTCGGTTTGGGTGGTTCATCAGTTGCATTATTCGGTCGTGTCGGTGGCGGTATTTATACTAAAGCTGCCGATGTAGGTGCTGACCTTGTCGGTAAAGTAGAAGCAGGTATTCCTGAAGATGATCCGCGCAATCCTGCCGTTATTGCCGATAATGTGGGCGATAATGTGGGTGATATTGCGGGCATGGGTGCTGACCTTTTTGGGTCTGTAGCTGAAAGTACTTGTGCTGCTATGGTAATCGGTGCTACGGCATTCGCAACCGTACCGACTGATATGAAACAAGCCGCATTATTGTTCCCTTTGGCAATAAGCGGTATAGGTATTATAGCAAGTTTTATTTCATTGTTCTTTGCACGTCCGAAAGTTGAAAATAAAGTTGAAAATGCTTTAAAGGCAGTGTTGGTTATTTCGACCTTACTTATGCTTGGTATGGTATATCCTTTAACAATGAATATGGTGCCGAAAGAATTTTCTTTAACTGCTGGCGGTACAATGTACACTCAAATGGGTGTTTTTTATAGCGTGGCTGCAGGGCTTATTTCCGGATTGTTGATAGGACTTATCACAGAATATTATACATCGCATCGTTATGGACCTGTAAGACAAGTGGCTAATGCTTCCAAAACGGGTGCTGCTACCAATATTATTTATGGTTTGGCACTTGGTTATAATAGTGCGGTACTACCGATGATTCTAATCGGTATTACTGTTGTTATCGGTTATCATTATGCCGGAATGTACGGTATAGCTATGGCTGCTATCGGTATGCTTGGTACTATTGCTGTCGGCTTAACGATTGATGCTTATGGGCCTGTTTCCGATAATGCGGGCGGTATTGCTGAAATGGCTGAAATGGGTAAAGATATTCGTACACGTACCGATGCTTTGGATGCTGCAGGTAATACAACAGCAGCTATCGGTAAAGGATTTGCAATCGGTTCGGCTGCATTAACTTCCCTTGCTCTTACGTCGGCATTTTTAACACGTGCAAATATTACCAATGTTAATGTATTGGAACCGCAGGTTATGTTTGGTTTGATGATCGGTTCGGCATTACCATTTGCTTTTTCGGCAATGACGATGCGCTCCGTAGGTTTGGCAGCACTTGCCATGATTGAGGAAGTACGCCGTCAGTTCCGTACAATACCGGGTTTATTGGAAGGTAAAGCACGCGCCGACTATGCAAAATGTGTTGAAATTTCAACGGACGCTTCTATTAAACAGATGATTGCTCCGGGTTTATTGGTTATCCTTTCTCCATTGATAGTAGGGTTTTTCGGCGGTGTGCAGATGCTTGCCGGAGTGCTTATCGGTTCATTGATTACCGGCGTAATGCTTGCTATTTCGATGGCAAATTCCGGTGGTGCTTGGGATAATGCGAAAAAATATATTGAAACAGGTCAATTAGGCGGTAAAGGTTCCGATACGCATAAAGCGGCTGTTGTAGGCGATACCGTTGGCGATCCTTTTAAAGATACATCAGGACCGGCTCTTAATATTCTTATTAAGTTGATGGCAATTATTTCACTTGTATTTGTGCCATTCTTCTTGTAAGAAACATAGTCAGTTTTTTATGAAAGTTAATCCCTGCCAACTGTTGAGATGGCGGGGATTTTTTTTTGATGCAACCCTTGCTTCTACTTATGAATTTAGTTCATATGTAGTATTGCGGCAGGATAATTCAAATGATAATAAAATACAAACCTATCGTTCGCTCGGAATAAATAAAAAAGCATTCGAGGGAATTGTTAAAATTATCCAAGGGTCTTTTTAGGTAAGATTGAAAAATAGCGTTCCTTACAACCGCCGTGCTAGAAAGAGGATGCGCAGACTGATCGCTTGATTTGTACCGTATTGTTTGATATTTTTTAGTGTAGATTCTAAAAAATAGAATACATTGAAATAACAATTATATATGCTGATCAACAAGTATCATGTTCCCGTCGGGGTCTTGTGTAAAAAAACTTGCCGGGCCGGTGGTTTTTTCATCCGCTTCATGCATAAGTGTTACACCCGATTCCTTGAGATGTTGTTGTATTGTTCTCACGTCATCATATTCATCCATTGTATTGGCATTTTCATCCCAACCCGGATTAAATGTTAAAATATTATTCTCGAACATTCCATGGAATAAACCGATAAGTGCATTCCCGTTCTTCATGATAAGATAGTTTTTGCTCATATCTCCACCAAAAACCGCAAACCCGAATTTCTCGTAAAACTCTTTGGAAGCGTTCAAATCTTTTACGCTAAGACTTATCGAAAATGCGCCTAATTTCATGGTTGTTACTCCGATGTGTATTGTGTTAGAACGAAAGTAATGTTTGTCTGTGTATTTACCTGTAAAATTACTACATTGCATTCATTCAATTATGTACATTCCCCAAATAATAAAGTATAAGGTTTGTTATGTGTGGTCGTTTGGCAATACATTATACGTCGGAGCAACTGAGTGCCTTGTTCGGTATAATAATAGAAGGAGATATCGTTGCTCGTTATAATATCGGCTATAGCGAACAAGTACCTGTTATTGTGCATGATGGTGTGACAAAATCATTGGCTGTGATGGAGTGGGGTTTGATTCCGTCTTGGTCAAACAAAGTGAATAATGAAAAGAAACTTACTCATGCACGCTCCGAAACTATTCTTGAAAAACCGAGCTTTCGCGAATCGGTACGAAAAAGACGATGTATTATACCTGTTTCATCGTTTTTTGATTGGGAGAATAAAGGAACACACAAACAACCTTGGAATATAAGTTTGCCGGAACAATCGGTGCTATACATTGCAGGTATATGGGATAGATGGACTCACCCTGTAAGTGGAAATGTGAGGCATACGGTAGCGGTAATAACTGTTAATCCGAGTGAAGAACTTACCTTTATTCACGATAGAATGCCGGTATTGTTAAAAAAAGAGGATATGGAACCATGGTTAAACCCCGAAACGCCGCTTGATGATGCTTTAGATATGTTACGAACATATATGGGCACAATGAAATTGATACCGGTTTCACGTGATGTTAACTCCGTAAGAAATGATGGGGAAGACCTTATTAAAGAGATTGATGTACCCGTACCGAAGATCAGTTTATTTGATTGAGGTAGATAAACTGCGATACTTCCTTATAGAATAATGTTGCCCGACGAGTATGTTCACTAAGCCCTTCTTATAATTAGTTCTTTTACTTCGCTCAATAGTACATTGTTTGTTTAGTGCGACGTCACATCGTCACATATACCGAGTAGAGCGTAGCGCGAAACTTTACTAACTTCTTATTTTCGGTACTTCTACGTAGTAAAACCGCCATTTTTTCACCCTGACGTTTACTAATTTGCATATGGTGAAAACCACAGGTAAATAGCACGATTCCCCACAGATTAGAGCACCGATTTTTATGAACGGTAACAGTATATTCAGCTTTTTAGTAGCCGCTTTTTTATGTATTCCTGAAATAATGGCAGGCGTTCACACGGTTGCTGAGCGTAGTGTACCATTACCGGAAGCTACCATTAAAACGCGCAAACCTTTTACGCATATTTCATCCATTCCGATACTTAGTTTAAAAGGGCATCGCTCCTTTGTGCATGATATTGCTTTTAATAATGATGTGTTTATGGCGAGCGCTGGCGGCGATTCTGCCGTCGTACTCTGGAACTATCGTACCGGTGAGCAAATACGCACGATAAAAGGGCATAACGGTTATGTATATGCCGTTGCTTTTTCGCCCGACGGCTCCTTGATTGCTTCGGCGGGTTGGGATGGCGTAATACGTTTATGGGATAGCCAAACGGGTGCTTTGAATAAAATACTCGGCTCGCATAAAGAGCCGATATATGATATTAATTTCAGTCCTGACGGTAATCGTTTGGTTTCCGCAAGTTGGGATAATACGGCAAAAGTGTGGGATAAATCCTCCGGTGAGCTTTTATTTACTCTTACCGGACATGGTAAATATGTATCGTCGGCTGTTTTCTCACCCGATGGATTGATGATAGCCACCTCAAGCGCTGACGGCACAGCAAAACTGTGGGACGCTCGGAATGGTATGGCTTTGCAAACCTTTACGGGCGATGCACATATGCATTGGTATTGCAATCGTATCTGTTTTTCACCCGATGGGCAATTGGTTGCGGTATCAACGTCCGGTGGTGAAAATCCGATTTATATATGGTCATTACAAGGTAAACGTCTCCATACTTTAAAAGGTCATTCGGACTTTTCCACTTCTGCCGAATTTAGTAAAGGCGGTACACGCTTGGCTTCCGTAAGTGCCGATAATTCCTTGAAATTATGGAATATTTATAATAGCGAACAATTATTTTCCGCACGTGAATTACATTATTTTGTATCGAATGCCTATAATGCTGCGGGTGATATTATTGCCGCATGTGCTTTGGATGGAACAATAGTACTGTGGCAAGCAGAACAAGACGGTATGCCCCAAGCAAGAAGCGGTGGAGAGGTAACGGAGAAAAAAGATTCTTATTCGGTGCAAGCAGTACCAAACCCTGCTTCAAGTTCGGTGACCATAACATTTACTTTACCGGAAAGTGTTTTCTGTACTGTTGAATTGTTGGCTCAAAACGGTAAGCATATAACTACCTTATACGATAATACCGCACCTGTCGGTTCTACAAGTATTGTTCACGATCTGCAACTATTGGCTTCGGGGCTTTATTATATTACTCTCACCACACCAAGTAAAACAGTTACGTGCCGTTTGGATGTGGTGAAGTGATTGTCCTATCATTCGGTTTATAACCCATATCACACTGTAACATCTGCATCCTTTCTATGATGTGAAGAGAGTTATTGTTCTCTTTACCGAAACCAAGCATCAAAAAACGTATTTTTGTTCCGGCATTCATTACATATCGGCTTCCATGCGTCATGCAGAGGAGGAATACGTTTACATACGGTATTGATAAGGGTTATAGACTATGAAAAAAGAATTAACGGTAGAGGATTTGATAAACGAAGCGCATAGTTTTTGTAGCACTGAATCGTTGAACAAGAATAAAGAATTATACGGTGTTACGGATGGTAAAGCCGTCGGTACATATGTGGAACATGCGTTTAAAAAGTACCTTCAAGATAAGTTTATAATAAATATAGGGTCTTCAGCAAGCGGGATTGATTTGCCTGATGAACATATACAAACGGATATTAAAGTAACATCCATTAAACAACCGCAATCCTCTTCGCCTTTTAAGGATGCAAGACAAAAAATCTACGGTCTCGGTTATAATTTATTAGTATTTGTCTATGATAAAACAGATGATGCCGTTTCACAAACCGCGCATTTAAATTTTATCAGTTGTTCATTTATTAAAAGTGAAAGGACAGCAGACTATACAACCACTTATAGATTACGTGAAATGGTGGCTGATAAAGCCAATGAGGAAGATATAATTTCTTTTCTGAATGATAAACATATTCCGGCAGATGAAACAACGATGATACAATTAGCGAAACAAATTTTGTCCTCACCGCCTGAACAGGGGTATTTAACAATATCAAATGCTTTGCAATGGAGATTGCAATATCAACGAATTGTTGATTTGGCGAATAATGTAAGCGGCATTGTGAAAATTATTGATAAAAATAAATAATATGAAAGTACTTGGAGCGCATATTACTACTCATACAGCAGATTTGTTGAGTAAGATGCTGCAAGGCGAGCATAATTTTTTACATGCAAATGAAAGAATTTTCGAAGCATTCCGTATTAAGAATTTTTTTAGTAGTCAAGATGATTTTAATGTGTTAGATTCTTTTTTGCAAAAATCAAATGTATATGTAAACGAATCCGATAGAATAGAGTATGGTGATTTTCAGACCAATGAAAAATTAGCCGTAAATGTAACAAAGTTTTTGAAGAAAAAAAATGTAAACCCTACTGTAATAATTGAGCCAACTTGCGGAAAAGGGAGTTTTATTCTTGCTTGCTTATCGGCTTTCCCCGATTCTCAAAGAATTATAGGGGTAGAAATTTATGAACCGTATGTATGGGAAACAAAATTTAGTATCATTGATTATTACAGAACAAATCCTCGTGAAAACAAACCACTTATTGAGCTATACACCCATAATGTGTTCGAATTTGATTTTGGAGCGATAATATACGAAGTCAAAAAAGAAAAAGTGCTGGTAATAGGTAATCCGCCTTGGGTAACAAATGCTAAACTAAGTACTTTAGAATCCGATAATATTCCGATAAAGTCTAATTTTAAGAACAATAAAGGACTTGATTCAATAACAGGTAAAGGTAATTTCGACATAGGTGAATATATTACGCTTATGATGTTGAATGCCTTCCATACTATGGACGGAACTCTTGCTTTTCTGGTCAAAAATGCTGTTATTAAAAATATTATGTCAGATCAGAAACGAAATGGCTATAATATTGCCGATATTGAAAAACTTGTTATTGATAGTAAAAAAGAGTTTAGCGTTTCTGTTGAGGCATCTCTGATGTCATGTACACTCAATTCTCCTGCCGAATATGTATGCAGTGAATTCGATTTTTATAACGACTCGATACTGGTTCGTGAATTCGGTTGGGTACAAGACAAATTCGTTTCCGATATTGATTTGTATAAACATACCCATTCAATTGATGGTGATTGCCCTTTTGTATGGAGGCAAGGCGTAAAGCATGACCTCTCTGTAATAATGGAATTGGAAAAAGAGAACGGTCACTTTATAAATGGAAATAATGAGGAAATAATGTTGGAGGATGATTTGGTTTTTGGTGTGTTAAAAAGCTCCGACTTGAAAAAGGTAGTTGTGAGCAAGCCGAGAAAATATATGATTATGACACAGAAAAATGTAGGTGAGGACACTCTATATATAAAAGAAAAATTTCCTAAAACATTTTCGTATTTATGGGTGAACAAAGAACATTTCGCGAGACGAAAATCCGTAATCTATAATAATAAACCTGATTTTTCTATCTTTGGAGTAGGCGACTATTCTTTTTCTCCATATAAGATAGCCATATCCGGTTTATATAAAACATTTACTTTTTCACTTGTTGTACCTTATACAGGTAAACCGTTGATGCTTGATGATACATGCTATTTATTGGGTTTCGACAGTATTGAATTTGCGGCTTATACCTTATTACTTCTCAATTCAGAACCAGTAAAAAAATTCCTTCAGTCCATTACATTCGCGGATGCAAAAAGAACCTTTACTAAAGATGTATTAAAAAGGATTGATCTGTATAAAGTTGCTCATCTTATTTCTAATGACATTCTGCTGCAAAAAATAGAAGAGTTGAACCGAGAAAATGAGTTACAGATTGCTATGGATAGATGGAATGAGTATTTGGAATCTATGAAAACAATGAATTGCCCTCCGCCCCT
>JALHLL010000077.1 GCA_022844575.1 bacterium | reverse complement strand
TAATCATATTCAAAAATTGCCCAAATCATCTTATAGAGAATATTGTGAAAAAATTCTATTAGAATAAATTATTATTTCTCTTCTTTCTTATTTATTATTATTTATATAATAGAATACATTATCCATTCGAAACGACTGAGTATAATTGTTTGATTATTTCCAAGCTATGTTCACGGTCTGGTGATGGCATAATAATAGAGGCACGTTTACCAGTTTGCGTAAACTTTGCTCCTGCAATGGTAGGAACAAATGCCGCAATTACGGGAAATGCTATTTCATAAAAACCTGTTGCGGTTTCCGGCGGTAAATCTATAGTTAATTGTCTTTTGGAAAATCCTATTCTATGAAAACCGCAATGAATGCCAATGGATCTCATTTCAATTGCAAATAAAAGATTTTCAGCTTCTTTAGGTGTTCTGCCATAACGATCCCGTAGTTCGGAAGCAATTTGTTGTAATTCAATGGAATTACGGACGGCATATAATCGTTTATAGAAATCGTACCGTTCATTTGCATCCGTAATATATGTATCCGGTAAAAGACAATCTTCGCTAATATCTATGGAGATATCTTCATTCATAACTTTTTTCTTACGAGCTACCGTCACATCGGAATCTGCAAATAGTTCCGAAAATTCATCATCTCGTAATTCATTAACAGCCTCATCAAGTATTTTCTGATATAAATCATATCCCATTTCAATAATGAAACCGCTCTGTTCAGCTCCAAGTAAATTTCCTGCTCCTCTGATTTCCAAATCGCGCATTGCGAGCTGAAAACCGCTTCCTAAATCAGTACATTCTTCCAATGCTTGGAGTCTGCGCAAAGCCGTTTTACCTATTGTTTTTACAGGCGGAATAAGTAGAGCACAATATGCTTGAACGTTTGATCGCCCTACCCTACCGCGTAATTGATATAACTCAGCCAAACCGAAATTATGAGCATTATGTATAAACATCGTATTTGCATTCGGAATATCCAAACCCGATTCAACTATTTTGGTTGCAAGAAGTACATCGTATTTTCTTTCCAAAAACTTCTCCATCACATCTTCCAAACGGTCGGTTTCCATTTGACCATGTGCAATCCCGCATCGTATATGCGGTATCATTTCCAATAATGCAGCATGCAAATTTGTCAGATCGGAAATTTTATCGCTTACAAAGAAAATCTGCCCGCCTCTTTCCAACTCCCTCGTTATCAATTCCTCCATTAAGGGTTTGTTCCACTCTGATATACGTGTGCGAATCGGTAAACGATTACGTGGCGGAGTTTCTATAACACTCAGGTCCCTTGCACCCATCAATGAGAAATTAAGAGTACGCGGTATCGGTGTAGCAGTTAATGTAAGAGTATCAACCGTTACCCGCATTTGGCGTAATTTTTCTTTTGCACCGACCCCAAATCGTTGTTCTTCATCTATTATCAACAAACCAAGTGTTTTTGGTTTTATATCCTTACTCAAAACTCTATGAGTTCCGATAAGTATGTCTATTCTTCCTTCGGTAAACTTTTGTATTATTTCTTTTTGTTCGGCTGTTGTTCTGAATCGGGAAATAACATCAACCGTTACAGGATAACGATGTAAGCGATCGCTAAAGGTAACAAAATGTTGTTGTGCAAGAATTGTAGTAGGCACTAATACTACAACTTGTTTACCGGCTTGCACTGCCTTAAAAGCAGCCCGTATTGCAACCTCTGTCTTACCGAAACCGACATCACCACATACCAGTCTATCCATCGGTTGTTTCGATTCCATATCATTTTTTACTTCAGCAGTAGCTTTTGCCTGATCGGGTGTATCTTCATACACAAACCCCGCCTCAAATTCCTTCTGCCATGTAGTATCGGTTGGAAAAGCAAAGCCGGGTTGATTTTTTCTTTGAGCATATAATTTTATCAGTTCACGGGCTATGTCCTTTAACTTACCTTTGGTTCTTGCTTTTTTCCTTTCCCATTCCGTACTGCCCAACTTACTTAACTTCGGAATCGAATCACTATTTGCAGAATATTTCTGAATTTTATGGAGATGATTCAGATGGACATAGAGTATATCATTATTGTCATAAATCAACCGAGCACATTCTTGTTTATTATTGGCTATTGTAAGAGTTTCCAAACCATCAAAGCGCCCTATTCCCTTATCAACGTGAACAACCAAATCCCCTCGATGTAATTGCGCTAATTCACGTAAAGTAATTCCCGTAAATTTCTGCCCCTTTTTATTTGTCTGGAAATGTTTCCTATCAAAAATTTGATGCTCGGTTATTAGGGCTACATTCGAATCAGCGAGAATAAAACCATTCGACAATGAATGAGGGATTGCCTTGATACGACGCAATACTGTGGCTTCGTCCGCCATATCTATTGCTAACTCGATTTCGTCGTTTTCTAAATTTGCAACAATCAAATCATGCAAACGACGACTATTTGTTGTGCCGTCAGCAGCTAAGTAAACCGATATGTCTCGCAATGCAAGCCGTCGTAGTTCGGCGGTTAATAATGCTACCGACCCATTAAAGGGTGGCTGAGGCACAGACCTGAATTGCATATCGGCATCATTAAGAGGATTTATACGAAGATTCGGAAATAATCCGAATCGGTCAAAAACCTCAATCATATTGTTTTTATGACAAACAGCTTCTATAGAGTGGGGTGCATCAAGAATAAAGAGCGTATTATCAGGAAAGTAATCGAATAGGGTGATGGAATCGCTTTGTTCATCCTGATGAAATAGGTGGGCAACGATTTCTACCTGATTATGCTCTCTGATACTTCTTTGGGAGAGAGGGTCGAATTCGCGAATCGAATCAATATCATCACCCCAAAATTCCACACGTAACGGATTATCCCAGCCGAGAACGAAAATATCAACCAGACCTCCACGTACTGCCATATCTCCCTGATGTTCCACAAAGTCTTTTCTTTGAAAACCTTGTAATCCGAGCATATTGATAAAATCCCGAAATACAAGCTTAGCACCTTTTTTTATAGTTATTCTATGTTGCATCAACTTTTCGGGAGCGGGGACATTAAATGTAAACGAGTCAGGAGTTGCAACCGATATGGTTTTCGGATTTCTTTGAATCATCGCCAAACCATCAATGCTACTTACAACTCTTTCATCAAGCTCTTCGGCACTGTATCTCAAATTCTTATCCGGCTCTACAAATAAAGCTAAATTTTCCTCACCTATTAAGGCACTCATATCATGCAGCCATTCCGTAGCTTCTTCCTTCGTATCCGTGATAATAACGACAGGTACCTGACTATGTTTGTGGATAAGGGTAGTTATTATGGAGCGTAAGGAACCGGCTAAGGTTTTCACAGACAAAATGCCTGTATTAACCTTAATCAAGTCAAGCAGATGACGAACATTTTTGTCTTTCTCGAGTCGTGTGATTAGAGCATCGAATGGACGATTGCTATGGGTCATAGGGAAGATATTGTATCGTGTGATAGGTTGATTCAGAAAAGCAAATTACGAAGAAGAGCGGCAAATATTCTGTGTAGAACCCTATTCAAGGTAATGGTTTCATTAATTTTTGTCAGTTCAAATCTAAATATCAACATATTCTCTTACACCCGAACGATGAAAATGAGTATAAAGTCCCGTTAATAATTGTGAACTTACCTTACCCTAATTACGCAAACGATAATTAATTTTTCGCAAGTTTTCAAAAGACGTTTGTTCTATGAACGGACTTTCGTAATTTTATCAATCGGAGTAGTATTTTTAAGCTAGTAATGCCTATATGAAAAGAAGAAAAGTATTTGGTCGCTGTTCGACACTTCTGTTCGTTATTGTTTTGTTCGCACAATCCGCATTGTTTATAAGTTGTGGTGATAAAGAAGAACTGAAAAAACTACAGTCGGAAAATGAACAGTATAAAGAGGTTCTCGCCATATCAACCGAGAAGGAAGCTATACAGGATGAGTTGCTTAATTCGACTGTTGCAATCAATGAGGTTTATGATAAACTCATGTACCTATCTAATGAGCAGATAAAAGACCCTACTAAAAGGAACAGTTCAAGTTCTTCAATTCTTATTTCAACCTTGGATTCGCTTACAACCATTATACGAAGCAGTAAGAATAAAATAGAATCCTTAGAAAAGAAGATAGGACAGATTGAAACGACCAATCCCAATATGAAAATTTCCACTTCTGCCATTAGGAACAAATTATCTGAATTAAAAGATCAGTATTATAGGCATGAAGGTGAAGTGAAATCCTTATATACTAATGTAGCTACCGTAGCTGCAACCGATAAGAATCTTTCAGCGAATGACAAGAAGAAATTAGAACAAGCTACAGGTTCACCGTTCGGTACAACAGTACAAGTCTTATCCAATGAAGGATACTTTGTGATAGGCAATGAAGAAGAGTTAAAAAAAGCTGATGTGGTAGTGGAAGAAGGCGGAGCAAAATTGTGGGTTTTCGGTAAAGTAGGTACTGCTCTTGTTCCTGCAAGAGACATAAAAGAAAATCATTTCTCAAAAATTATGATTCATGACCAAACTATTTTAAAGTTTCCAAGAAAAGCAAAAGACTTCCGTATAGTTTCGGCACATAATCCTAAATTATTAAAAGCGAATTTCGATAATAATGAAAATATAGTTTCGGTAACGGTTCTTAATACAGCCAAATTCTGGTACACATCTCCCTATCTGATAATTGCTATTGACGATTAGTATTTTTGATACTTCATATTTTTTTGTTCGCGAAATAGTTCAAGAGTTACATACTTCATGTCCTAATATAGAGCATATATAATATATTTTTCTAATGCACTCAATAATATGAAGAAAATACTTTATTGCCTTTTTATTCTTCTTTCGATAGAGAATGCCTTCTCTTTATCCCCTTCCCGCCAATTAACACAATTTATACACGATACATGGTCAGTGCAGGAGGGATTACCCCCCGGTATGATAACCTCACTTTGCCAATCGAATAACGGTTATTTATGGATAGGGTCGTTCGGTGGACTTGTACGATATGACGGCGTAACCTTTCGTGTTTATGACAGAAGTGAATCCCTATTAAAATCATCCGATAAAATTTTTGCAACAGCAGCAACTAAAGATGGTGGTATTTACTTTGCAACCACATCAGGTTTATTTCATTATAAAAACGGAATAATACATTCAGTACAGATGAAGAACATCCGTTCACAAGAACAAATAAATAAGCTTTATTCAGATAAAAAAGGGAACCTGTGGATTGGTACTTCATGGGGTTTACTATTAAAAGAAAATTCGCAGTTAAAAAGAATACACAATGCCCAACAAATGCCAAGGGGATTCAGATATTCTCTATCCGAAAGTACAGATGGGACAATGTATATCGGCACACCTGAAGGAGTGTACACATATCGTAACGGTTTTATTTCAACATTCTCAACGCAGAATTTTCAGGGACTTGTTACGGCAATTACTGTTGATAAACAAAATACAGTTTGGATTGGAACAAATAGCGGTTTAGGAAGAGTGTCAAAATCATCGGAATTAGTAATAACAAGTGCCGATGGCTTGGTAGGTGATGTTGTACAAACATTATTTACCGATAGCGACGGAAATGTTTGGATTGGAACTAATCAAGGATTGAGCCGCGCCTCATCTACGGGTATTATAAGCAGTGCTCCGGCAACTATGTTCCCGGCTGATGCAATACTTTCGATTTTTGAAGATATCGAAAAGAATTTGTGGATTGGAACTTTCTCTAATGGATTACATCGTTTAAGAGATGGAACGTTTACAACTCTTTCTACAAAGGAAGGATTATCGGATGATTTTACCCGTTCCATTATTCAAACAAGTGACGGCTCATTATGGATTGGTGCTTCGAACGGATTAAATCAATATAAAAACGGTTCGATCTCCTTTTTTTCATTTAAAGACGGCTTGATTGGAAATGAAGTTAATGCACTTTGCGAGGACAAGTCAGGTAATTTATGGATTGGCGGTGCACCCGGATATTTGACCCGCTATAGAAACGGTATTTTTACAGGCGTACCGATTTCCCCTGAAACATCTCCCGATCCCGTTTATTCGATTTTTGAAGATAATAAAGGTGTTTTGTGGATTGGTTCTGATAATGGCGTTTTACTTTACTCAAATGGAAATATCACCAGGCTAGGTGAAAAGCAAGGATTATTACGCGGACTCTATACCAATATATCACAAGACGATAAAGGTAATATATGGTTGATTGCGTATGGTGGCGGAGTTATACGTTATACGAATGGAAAAATAAAAACATTTACAAATAAAAACGGTTTGCCTACACCACATATTAAATCCATATATCATAATGGTTCGGGCGAAATACTTCTCGGTACGGACGGTAAAGGTCTTTTAAGATTAAAAAACGACGGTTCGATACAATCTATAACAAAAAGTGCCGGATTACCTCATGAAGATATTTACCATATTGAGAGTGATGGTTTGAAGAAATTGTGGTTTAGCACCGGAAAAGGTATCTTCTCATGTACGGAATCCGATATTGACAATGTATTTTCAGGAAAGTCAACAAAACTTTCCGCCATAACTTACGGCACTCGTGACGGCATGATTGCCATAGAATGTAATAGCGGTTTTTTTCCCGCAGGATGGAGAACACATGACGGAACATTGTGTTTCCCGACAGTAAAAGGTATTGCTTTTGTCAATCCCCAGAAAGGTGTAAAGAATAAACTTGCACCGAATGTGCTTGTCGAAAATATATCGGTTAATGACAGTATATATGAAAATAATGGTACACCATTTTCTTTTGCGGCGGGCTCGGATCGTATTTCCATAACATTTACAGCTCTTTCACTTATTGCACCCGAAAAAGTACGCTTTAAGTATATGCTTGAGGGTATGGATGAAACATGGATAGATTATGGGAATAAAAGAACAGCATATTTTACAAATCTTTCTCCGGGTAAATACACTTTTAAGGTAATTGCCTGTAATAATGACGGTGTATGGAATAATACGGGAAGCTCGGTATCCTTTGAAATTGCACCTGAATTATGGCAAACTATATGGTTCAGGGTAATAATGGTAGCCGCATTATTGGCTTTTTTATACTTTTTGTATGTGCTTAGAGTAAGAGCATTACAAAAACGACAACAAGAATTGGAAAAAATTGTTGAGGAAAGAACTAATGATTTGTGGAGTGTAAATCAATCATTACAAGATGCCAATAAACAATTAGAGAAAAACATTGCCGAAATAGAGGCATTGAATACCAATTTGATAGAATTAAACAATGAAAAAAATGAATTTTTGGGAATAGCAGCCCATGATTTAAAGAATCCGCTTTCGGGAATAATGCTAACGGCAAGCAATGTAAAGAACTTTATTAAAGCATTAAAAACGGAAGACATTGTTTCCATGATGGAAAAAATGGAAATTTCCGCACAAAGGATGCGTGAAATCATTACCCATCTATTAGATATAAATGCCTTGGAATCGGGAATTATAAGTCACCGTTTGGAAGCATTCGATCTGAAAACCGTAGTTGATACTATTTGTTCCGAAAACATTACGAATGCAACAGAAAAGAATATTACGATTAATAACAATTCGGTTTCAGCATCGGTTTTTGCCGACAAATCAGCGACGCAAGAAATCATTGATAATCTTCTTTCAAATGCAATTAAGTTTTCACCGTTTAACAAGAACGTTACGATTGATATTTCAAAGCATAATAATGCAATACGATGTTCGGTGAAGGATGAGGGTCCGGGCTTGAGTGCGGAGGATATGAAAAAGGTTTTTGGAAAATACGCGAGACTTTCGGCTAAACCGACTGGCGGTGAGCATTCTACCGGATTGGGTTTATCTATTGTTAAAAAACTTGCCGAATCAATGAATGGCAATGTCGGATGCGAAAGCGTTTTAGGACAGGGAGCGTGTTTTTATGTTGAATTGCCGATTAAAAAGTAAAACATGGTCATACGATACTCTCGTTGCATTGTAATAATTATCATATTATTTTCCTTTATTTCCTGTAGTACAAACCCTACATCTGCGCCGATAGGTACGGGTTTTTACGGCTCTATCCCAAAAAACGAACAGGGTGAAATTGTCTATGTAGCCATAGGTAATAGTTTAACGGCTGGTATGCAATCAAGTGGTATTACGACTTATACGGCAGCAAACTCGTTTCCGACTTTAGTTGCACGTCAATTAGGGCTTACAGGAAACAAATTTACCTATCCCGAATGGGCAATCGGTTCAGGGGCAGATACTTATCAAAATGACGATAAACGATACAGAAAAAAGTTAAGTGGCTTCGATAATCATAATGCGCCCTTAATAGAAAAAGAACTAGCTAATGATTTATTCCCGAGTAACATTAATAATGAACTCCCCTATCATAATCTCGGAATTCCGGGTGCTTATTCATTCGATATTACGGATTCTTCCGATTTAATCTCCAAATCGCAGGAAAGACCCAATCCATATTTCTTTCAGGTGTTACGTACACAAGCATTAGGTAAAAATGTAATTCAGCAAGCGCAAAAGCTTTCACCAACGCTTATTACATTTTGGTTAGGGAATAATGATATTCTTTCTTATGCACTAAGCGGTGCAACCTCAAAATCATTACCTCAAGAAATTAGTGTAGGCGCTACCCCACCGCATGAGTTTGAGAAATATTATACCGATGCCCTGCAATCAGCGTTAACAAATTTACCGAACGCTGCATTTATTATTATGAATATACCGGATGTACTTTTTGCTCCTTACTTCTCACGGCAATCGCGAGGAAAATATCTCACAAAAACGAAGGCAGATAGTTTCAATATAATTGCCGGTACTCTTGGTCTTGAGAAACGTTTTTCGGAAGGTTATAATCCCTATATTATACAAACAAAAAGCGGTAACAGAAAATCGACCCATAAAGATTTAATTCTGGATAAACAAGCTGTATCATCCGTTTCGGACAGCGGAATGCTTTATTCACTTGCCGATGAACTTGTACTTGATGAAAGTGAAATTGCCGAAATCCGTCAAACAATTTCAGCTTATAATGTGACAATTTCAAACAAGGTTGTAGTAAATAATGCTCAGCATAAAAATCGTCTCTATCTTATGGATATGTATCGGTTGTTGGCTGAGATAGCCGAACATGGCTATTCTATGCCTGACGGCTCAAAAGTGACAACAGAATATATTACCGGTGGTTTATTTAGTGTGGACGGAATCCATCCGACATCGAAGGGATATGGTATCCTAGCAAATGAGATTATTTCGCAAATACTGAACAAACAAATGAATGCCGATATACCGTTAATTCCACTTAATGAACTGAAAGCGGTATTTGTCGAATAGAACTTTCTCTAATTCTTCCATAAAAAAAACCGATTCATAGAATATGAATCGGTTTTTTCTTTATCTCTATTAAGATACTTTCAATGGAACTACTTTTTACCCTCTTCTTGTTTTTTCCACTTAATGGAGCATCCTATTGCTTTCGTATTAACGGGATTTACTTCTTTGCCTTCCACAACGGCATCTATCGCTTTTCCACGTAGCTAATCTGAACATTATCAGATTTTTGAAGAGATCCTAATATACTTCACTTTTTTTGCGGCCTCGTATTTCCCTATTGAAAACTCCCTCTGAATTTTGTTTATCAATAAAACTAAGTGTAAGGTCTATTTCTTCTGCTAATCCCATAAGTTCCTCTTTCCTGACAGCACTTTCTTTTTTATCTATTCTTAACTTGGCACTTTCCAGTATTCTTTTCGTCACAGGATAATATTCTTTGTATCTTCTTAGCTCATAACATGCCGCAACTTGATTATCCAATTTTTCATTAGTTGCACCCGAAAATCGGTCAATTAGATCATGATATATCTTAAACCTTTTCTGCGTTAGCTCTTCTTTTCTCTGATTTAGATACCGAATCGTTAGAACTATAGTGGTACCTAAGGCAAGAGCAAAACTCAAAAATTCAACACTCAAAAATTTATCAAAATTCATAGATACACCGTTGTTTTTTTCTGAACCTACTTTTTACTCTCTTCTTGTTTTTTCCACTTAATGGAGCATCCTATTGCTTTCGTATTAACGGGATTTACTTCTTTGCCTTCGACAACGGCATCTATCGCTTTTTCAACATAATTCACTTGAACATTGTCCGATTCTTGTGCATTATCATCAATAGCACCGATATAAGCCAATTTTAACACTCCATTATCTTTTTTGAGAAGAAAAACATGCGGTGTTCTTGTTGCACCGAATTGTTTTGCAATTTCTTGTGTTTCATCTCTTAAGTAAGGGAAATTAAAATCTTTCTCCTTCGCTCTTATTTTCATATTCTCGAATGAATCATCGGGATACGCTTCATCGTCATTGGGGTTAATTGCAATAACGGGAAAACCCTTTTGGGCAAATTCATTATTCATTGCAACAATCCTATCCTCATACATTTTCGAGTATGGGCAGTGATTGCATGTGAATATGACGACGAAACCTTTCGCATCTTTAAACTGCGACATCGAAACCATTGTATTATCTATATTCTTTAAGCTAAAGTCGGGTACTATATCTCCAACTTTATAACCATCAGCAGCAAAAGTTCTTGTAAAGTTCAGCAATACGGTTATTGCCATTATCAGTAACTTTTTCATAAGTCCTTCTTTAAGGTGAATAAAAAAATTTCTATATCTTTTTTTGTCATAGTCCCTTCATGGAACAATGAAATCGTATTATTTTTTGTTGAGAATAAAGTTGCAGGCAATGCCCCTGACCATTCGGTACTTACTTTATCAATAATCGCTTCATATCTCGACTCATTCAACCATATAACCTCCGACTTCAATTTTCTTTTCTCAACAAAAGGTATTAATGTGGTGTTCAGCTTATTCTTGAAGTCCAAACTTACAAGTAATACTTTTATCGGCTTTTGAAACTGATTCTCGGAATAAAACTCAAACTCAGGTAATTCCTCAACACATGGTTTACACCATGTTGCCCAAAAATTAACTATATAAATTGTATCTCTTCCATTACTAAGACGCTTTTTCACATCCTCGTAATTCATTGTTTGTACACTCTGTGCTCTCATTGTAATGAAAGAAACGCATACTAAACAAAAAGATAGTATTACTATTTTTAACAGTTGTTTATGCCCAAACACTTAAATAGTATCGTATATATGATATAATAGACGTTTGATAATTGTAAACGAATATTACTCCGCTTACCATAAAAGCCGAAACAACAACACCTACGGAATAAACCCATAAAGCCCGAATATCGAACACTACCGATGTTGCTCTCATAAGACGATAACCGCACCATAATATCATACCTACCAACATCATAACCATAATAGTCATCGAGTCGGTAAGCGTGAATATTTTGTACATTATCATACTAAGCGGTAGTAATAATACTAAAGGAAGTACAGCCCATACGGTAATTGTAAAAGCATCGCTAAAATATAGTCTGCCGCGTACAAACATGGCTGATATGCGTATCAAAGCGGCAATAAGAGAAAAAATAAAGAAAATAAACAATGTGCAAATTGTTAATGCCAAACCGGGTGACCAAGCAAATTCATCAAGTATAAATTTCAGATCATTCCATGTAACCATCATCAATAAAAACTCAGAACCGTAGCTGAATCGATGGTAGAACAAAGTGGATGCAATCATACTTCCTGCGGTTGAGGCACATGTTAAACCGAGTATAATGGTTTGAAAATTCGATAATATACGCTGGTCTCTTATATCCGCATAGAAATTATAGGGTCTTAACAATGCACGTATAAAGTACTCTCTGAATCGCCTGAATCGGCTCATAAGCAACAGCAATATCAAGCCGATAACCAAACCTGTAACTATGAAAATCATAGGCGTATCCTCTTTATACAATCCGGCACTTAAAAGCGGCTCACGTTCATCATTGAATAATGCCTTAACCATTTCATATGATAATCTTTTTAAACGGTAGCTATCCACCAAACCCGATGTAACAATATACTTGTCTTCGGCATTCGTCATAAGTATAGGCGAACTGCAACGATAATCATTAAAGGTGAATACAATTACACCACCGCCTTTTTCTTGCTCAACAACACGATATACATCGCGTAAGTACTTTGCCTGTGAGGCTGCTGAAAGCGGGTCGGAGTGACCGTTTCGGTTTTCCGGTTGCAAAAGCTTACCGAAGCAGACAAGAAAAGGTTGTTCCTTAATAAGCGATTTCATACGTTGAAGTTCTTGGCGCAATTCATCGCCGGGTTTCCACCGATTATCCGTTCTGAAGCATATAAAATCCAATCCATCAGATGCAATTTGTTGTGTACCGAACCGTACAGTTTTGTAAATCATCTTTGTAGAGTGCATCCGAAAAGTCTTCATCATTACTTCCTGAAAACTCTTCACAGCTTCGTCATGTTCATCAAAACCATCACCTACACCCCAAGCCATTACCGAGGGCATCCTGTCATAAGAAATCGAAACCCTCTCGGCAAGATTCTTCATGCGTTCAATAACCTCTTCACTTTCCAAAAAGTTATTCGGAACATCATAAGCCGGAAGGTCAATCATCAATAATAAACCGTTCCTATTACACATCTCCACAAAATACGGATGCGGCGGAGCCGAGCGGACACGTATAACATTTGCGCCAAGCGTTTTCATCAAACGTATATCTCTTTCAATATCAGCACTGGAAGCGGTTTTACCAGATGTCCCCCAATTTTCGATATACTCAACCCCCTTTACATGCAAATGTTGCCCATTTAATGATAGAGCCATTGACCCGTCGGATAATTTGCCGATTCTGATATCTCTTAAACCTACCGGAACGGTGTACTCATCAACGACAGCACCCTCGATTGAGATTTTTACCTGTAATTCATACAAATACGGATTTTCAATTGTCCATAAACGGGGATTATTCACCGTAATCTGAAACTCATTCTCAATCATTCTATCCGATTCAATTTTAACGGGCTTCGAAGCCGAAGCAATGATGCTTTGACCTTGGTCAGGAGCAATAAGCGTAACATCGACTTGAGCAGTACTCACATTGATAGGTACTCCCGCACTATCGGTTCTTGTTACAAGGGTACTTTTTGTAACATTACCGGATGCGGTACTTACTTGCACACGTAATTGACAAGACCCACCATCGCTGCCATTGCGGGAAAGAAGAGTTTGCAATCGTACATCATTTGTCCAAATAAGCGGACATCCGACAAGCATAATCTCGCGAATCGTGCCCGTATAGATTTCCTCTGAAAAAAGGTGCCTCTGATTGAACTGCGTTGGTGGAGAAACGATAAGTTCTACCGTATTCATACCGTTAGCAAGCATTTTATCAGGAATTCGCACGTCGAAGGGTGCTAATCCGCCAAATATTTTTTTTACAAACTGTTTATTGATGTAAACTTCAACCTCGCTGTTCGATCCTAAAAAATACAAATGCCAAACGAATTGCCCGACTATATTTTTATCAATGCGAAATTGACTCCGATACCATACTTTTTTCTTTTCTACGTCTGAATAAGGCAAGGAAATTTGCTCCCAGGTCTCGCCGTCATATGCTCTTTCCCATGTTCCGTGCAAGGAAGAAATAAACCGCGTAGAACTTGGCATTATGATTTTCATTTGTTCTTTTGTGAACGGCTTCCACTGCTGAGAATATGCGGATAGGGATGAGCCGACAAATGCGCCAATGAGTAAA
>JALHLL010000076.1 GCA_022844575.1 bacterium | reverse complement strand
ATTGACGTTAACATCATTTTACTATTTGCTACGCTATGAGTGCCGACAATAAAACGATTACAAAAACACATTTATAAGAAAAGTTCTGAAAGTGTATTTTTGTATATGACAACAACTACACTACGAATAACTATTGTATGAATACACTCGACTCAAGTAATAATTTTCTTGCTATTGACACACACTGTACTCTCAATGAATCGGACATAGTTATTGTGTCCGCACCGTATGAACATACGGTAAGTTATGGTGGTGGTACTCGTTTCGGACCCAAAGGCATATTGGAAGCGAGTGCATATGTGGAGTTCTATGATGATGAATTTGATAATGAACTATGTTTTGAAAAAGGAATAGCAACACTCGAACCCATAGAATTCGGGAGTAATACCGATAAAGCTGCTTTGAGCATTATTGAAACACAGGTACGCGAACTATTGGAAATGGGGAAGTTTGTTGTTACACTTGGGGGAGAACACACCATATCTACTGCCCCGATAAAAGCACATTTTGATAAATACCCTAGGATGAGCATACTTCATTTTGATGCTCATTCGGATTTGAGAGATACCTATCACGATACGCCATATAGTCATGCCTGTTTTATGGCACGTGTGGCGGAATTTTTTCCGACAGAGCGAATCACGCAGGTGGGTATTCGTGCTCAATGCAAAGAAGAATCCGATTTTATAAAAGAAAAAAAGGTTAATACCTTTTACGCATCAGCGATAAGGCGAGGTTTGTGGGGCGAAGATTGGCATACGAGTATTATTAATTCATTAGCTGAAGAAGTATATATAACATTTGATGTTGATTATTTCGATCCTTCGATTATGCCATCGACGGGAACACCTGAACCGGATGGATTCCTTTATGCGGAAACACTTCAGTTATTAAGAAAAGTACGGCGATCCGGAAAAAAAATTATCGGTTTTGATATTGTAGAACTTGCACCGGTGAAGAATAGTTATCACCCCGATTTGACAACGGCGCGATTACTCTATAAAATGTTGAATATTGCTTTTGCCGATGAGATTGATATACGAATCGGTTGATTATTGTAATACTCTTATGCAAAATATTACTCATATATAATTGAAAGGATTGTTTATGAAAAAAACAGTCACTTTATTGGCATTAGTGTTTACCGCTTATTTGCAGGTAATGGCGCAGCCGGCCCCCGGACCACGGGACATAGTTTTTATTTGTGATGTTACGGTAAAAGATACGACCGAGCCCTATTTTGAATTCACATGGGTAAAAGACCGTTTTGCCGTACAGTATGAATTTTACAGACGAAGGTTGGATCAGAGTAGTAGCGCATGGGAATTATTATCTACTGCCGATACGAATGAAACAATTTACAGGGATAAAGCGATTGAGAGGGGCATAGGATATGAGTATCAAATGCTAAAAAAATGCGAACGACCCGATTTGTCAATGAAATACGTAGCAACTAATTATTGCGCAACGGGTTTAGGAATCCCTCCGACTTCAATACGACAAAAGGCGGTTCTTGTATTGATTGATGAAACAGTAAACCCTCACATTACGAATGAATTGACAGAGTGGCAGCAAAACGTACAAAAGGAGGGGTGGCAGGTTGTAAAACAATTAGTTCCGAGAACAGAAGAGTTCAGTAAACAAGGTGTTCAGAACATAAAAAACATTATTCAGAATTCGGTTATGGCAAATAGGAAAATAACAACCGTATTCCTTGTCGGAAGAATTGCCGTACCGTATTCTGGAAATATTAGGCCTGATGGTCATCCTGATCATCAGGGAGCATGGAGTGCGGATGTTTATTATGCCGATACAAATGGAAAATGGACTGATGCAACGATAAATACGGACAATAATCCGAATATCGGCGGTCAGGCACCCAGTAGAGAGCAGAATAAGAATGTACCGGATGATGGGAAATTCGATCAATCATCATTACCTTCGGATATTGACTTAGCTGTCGGAAGAATAGATTTCTACAACTTACCTGCCTTTTTTGATAAAGATAAACATAAATCAATGTTGGAATCGGAAATTGCATTATTGAAACGATATTTTGAAAAAAATAAGAATTTCAGAACGGGTGCATTTACACCTTCACGTCGTGCATTGATTGATGATAATTTCGGTGCATACGGAGAATATTTTGCGGCTACGGCATGGAATGGATTTTCAACTTTGCTCGGAGCGAAAAATGTTTCGGCACAAAAATGGTTTCCTACACTCAATACTGAGGATTACTTATTTGCATATGGTTGCGGAGCAGGTTGGTACACAAGTGTTGGTGGGGTTTCTAATATAGAAGGATTTGTTAGTAATAAAACAAATGCGGTTCATACCATGTTGTTCGGAAGCTATTTGGGTGATTGGGATTCTGAAAATAATGTAGTTAGGGGTAGTTTGGGTAGCGAAGGAAAAAATCTGACTTGTAATTGGTCAGGCAGACCGCATTGGTTTTATCATCAATTATCCGTCGGAAAAACGATTGGAGAAATAGCACTTTTGTCCATAAATAATTTAGGCGCGGAAAATGAATATATTCCGAGTATTATTTATAATACTTCTTATCCGAATGGGGTTGTATATGCTATCGGATTTCGAGGAGTACATAATGGCTTACAAGGCGACCCGACATTACAGATGGAACAAAATATAGGTGGCACGGCTTTATTACCACCACAACCACCAACGAACCCTATCGTTACAACAGCATTAACACATAAGCATATCACATGGGATAAATCGCCGGATGGAGAGGGATATATGATTTATCGTACTTCATCAACATTGCCGAAAGCAAGCTATTCTTTAATCACAACAGAACCTATCACCGAACTGTTTTATAATGATTCGGTAACAGACAATAAAACGTATAAGTATGCTATTCAGGCGATAAAGCTCAGAAAATCGAATTTGGCGACATATTATCTTGGTAGTGATACTGTAATGAGACGTGCGCCTGTTACATCGGTGAATGAGGAAAGTATTACCGAATTTAGCGTATCACCTAATCCGGCACAAACATATACGGAAATTGATTGTGGTTTCATATCGGCAATGGCAACTGTTACGATAACAAATAGTAACGGCGAAACAGTACGTGAATTTGCTTTGAACGGTAGTAATACCATTCGATGGAATTTGGACGATGTGGCAAATAATCCGATGCCTTCGGGATTATACTTTATAAGAATTAAGTCGGACGATGTAACAAAAACGATGGGTATTACGGTTATACGATAAGAGTACCTATTTGAAATACTTTATTTGAGTTAAATCCCCTTCATAAAACTATGGAGGGGATTTTTTATTTTCAATACGGAAATAAACAAATATGTTATAACTTTATTTGATTGGGTTTACGCTCTTCCCATACTTGTTGAACGATAAATAAGCATAGGGAAAAGTGCTACAACTACAGTATATAATGTGGTGGCAATGCCATACTGAAGGAAAAATCCGGTAAAAGACATTTCGGTTGGGCGGACATAGAAGAAAAAGTAAGCAAGATTATGGATAAAGGAACTAAGCCCGACTGCCAAAAGAAGCCGAATGCCACCCAATGATTTGGGTATATCCGCCTGCCGGAAAAAATATCCGGCAGTGAATCCGGCTACGGTTTTTGCTAAAGCATTAGTACCGAGAACATCTGCAGAGACAATATCAAATAAGAGACCACAAATAAAGCCGGCATATAATGCAATAAATTGCCCTTCAGATAGAGCGATCCATACGGTAAGTACTAATAATAAATCCGGCGCTATACCCTGTACGGAGATTAGTCGTACAAATACGACATGAAGTACCGATAATAATAGTCCCGTTATAGCATAGAGTACATAACGTAATGCCGGAAACGATTCGTAAAGTGATTTTTCTCTGTATTGAGCCATGAGGAGTTTTTCGGATTGATCAGATGGTTATCGTAAACGCCTACGCTCGCGCAATCGCTTTTCTATTTCACGTTCAAGCTGCAAGCGTTCCGGATCCGGAATAATTTTGGCGATATATACTTGTTCCAAAGTAGAAAAGTTTGCCGATGGGCGTACAAGTATTCTACGAAAAAGAGTTGTCGGCTCATCAATAATTTTTGATACCCAACCTATACGAATATTGGAGGGATACTTATTACTGTATTCGCTTGTTATTACTTCATCGCCAACTTTTACATCGTATGACTTGGGTATATTCTTCATAACAAGGTCTTGTTCACCTTCCCAAGCCACAATTCCATCAATACGGGAACGCAAAATTTTGGCTGCAATGCGGCTATCTCTGTTTATAAGTAGTTGTGCAATCGAAAAATTAGAGCTTGCACCTATAATAACACCTACCAAACCGGCATCGGTTATCACAGGCATTCCTTCCTGAATAGAATCGGCAGTCCCTTTATTCATCGTAACAAAGTTTCGTACCTCAGTTGTTGTTTTTCCGACTATATCGGCACTGATGACTTCATAGGCACTTTTCTTTTTGAATTCCAACATCTTGCGTAATGCAGCATTTTCTATCAATGCTTGCCTGATGCTTGCTCGTTCTTCGGAAAGCTGCAGATTTAGCTCTCGTAAAGCCGCATTTTCACTTTTTATGGATACGGGATTAGGTATCCAAGCAAAAGCACTCTGCATCCATCCGATACCGCCTACTATTACGGCACGAAATCCGCCCAACTGACCACTGTGAGACCAGCTCATGAGTGAAAAACAAATAACGATAAGTGCGCATAAGGAAACATATTCCTTAAAACGAACTATAAGCTCAATTAACCGATACATGTAATAATACCGAAACTCTTTTATAGAGGTAAATGCTGCATAACTGTTGTGCCATTACGGCGTGCAAAAATACGGCTTAACCCATAACCGAACGAACATACTTACGGAGAGTGTTATTATGAGTAGTACATTTCATTTAATCACTTAGTGAAACTTTACTGTGTATAAATGCGTAAGCACATGTAAATAAATGATACCTCATCAATTTTTTCCGGAGGCAATATGAGAACAATGGAACGTTCTGTAATGAACAAAAAAATAGGCGGTGTTTGTGCCGGCATAGCAAAGTATCTGCAGGTGGATGTTACCATCATACGTGTTGCCTTTATTGTAGGCGTTTTTGCATGGGGATTGTGTTTGTTGCTTTATTTAATTTTATGGGTAGTGATGCCGGAAGAAAAAGTGGATTATTCCGCATATTTCGGCTCGGTGAGTGACACACCGCAACAAGAACCTGCGGGGCAAGATTCTTTTTCGCTACAAATAGATGTCGAGAATCCTTTTTCTGAAAAAAAGTCAACGAATCTTAGTATGACTGCCGGTATTATAATGATCATTTTCGGAACAATAATGCTTATTTCCAATTTTGTTCCTTTCCTTGATTTTTCGGATTTGTTTCCTGTAATATTTGTAGCCATAGGGGGAATGATGATATTTAATGCGCTTCAGAAAAGAGCAAAATCGAGAGGTGAATTATGAAAATAGGTAAACTATTTTGGGGTGGCTTTTTATTAAGCTCAGGCATCGTATTATTGCTTGGTAATTTTAATCTTGTGGATTTCGGTGATTTTGAATGGTTTAAGATAGCACCCGCCGCATTGATACTTATCGGTATAGCGGTACTTTTTCCTAAGGATAATATAAAGGCAGTTATTGCGGCATTATCGGGCATATTTCTTGGGGCAACATTATTTGCAGGTATTCACAGCGGTTGTAATAATACACATTGGCATATTGGTAAGAGCAGTCATAATCATGTGAATAATGATAAAATCGAAACAGAGCATTTTTCGGTGAATATTGACAGCGCCATACAATCTGCGGAAGCAACAATACGGCTTGGAGCAGGAGAACTGATAATAGAGGGCAATGCAAAGGATTTGTTTTCAGCAACTGTAAATTCAAATATTGCCGATTATGAATTGAGAGATACAATAGTTAACAAAACACATACTCTGTGGTTCGAGCCCAAAGATTCGGATATTTCCGTTTCGGCATTCGATAAAAACAAGAACAAAGCGAATTTGCAGCTTTCCAATAATGTTCTGTGGAAATTGAATGTTGATGCAGGTGCGGCTGATGTTAATCTGGATATGACAAAAATACGCTTGGAGTCACTTGACATTGATGCAGGCGCGGCTGAGGTAGATGTAACACTTGGCGATTTGCAAGAAAGGATTGATGTTAATTATGATGGCGGTGCGTCGGCAATTACATTCAGAGTTCCGAGAAACCTGGGTTGTGAAATTAAAATCAATCATGCCTTATCTGATTTTAAACAGGATGGATTTATTGAAAAGTCGGATGGTTTATATCAAACTGATAATTTTATGAGTACAGCCAAAAAAGCATTCCTGAACATTGACGTAGGGGTTTCGAGTGTGCAAATAGTACGTTATTGATACCTGATACATGATGTGTCTTAAAAAACCCTTCCAATGAAGGGTTTTTTTGTTTTTAGTTTATCGCAGTGATGAAGGTATTCGGATAAGAGTATATACGAACATGGATGAATAGCGAATACTTCGTATCGTAGGTCTTAAGGGTAAGTTTGTCATGCAGTGGGTGAATGTTCCGTAATTTCGTTGCAAAAACTTTTGTATTGCGGAATAATTATGTCGGCATTATACTCTGAAACGGAGCAAAAAACATCGGTGACATTACAAACTATAATAGAACCTGTTAAGTATCATCTGGAAGAATTTCAAACATACTTCCGCAATAGCGTTCGTTCCAATGTCTCCTTATTGGATTTGATAGTGCGGTATATAGTTCGACAAAAAGGAAAAAGGGTGCGCCCGGCTTTGGTATTTCTGACTGCTGAACTTTGCGGCGGCATCAATGAGCGTTCCTATATAGGTGCAACAATGGTCGAGTTATTGCATACGGCTACATTAGTACATGATGATGTTGTTGATGATGCAAATGAACGAAGAGGAGTAGCATCCATAAATGCCGTATGGAAGAATAAGGCTGCCGTACTTGTAGGAGATTTTTTCCTATCGAGAGGTTTACTCATATCGGTAGAAAACGGTGAATACGATTTCCTTAGAGTTACCAGTACAGCCGTAAAAAGGATGAGCGAGGGAGAACTCCTTCAGATTCAGAAAAGCCGACAAAAGAACACGGATGAGGCAACGTATTTCAGAATTATAGCCGATAAAACCGCATCCTTACTATCAACATGTTGCGAAGTCGGAGCCATGAGCGCAACACATGATCCGGTAGTACATGAAGCAATGAAACAATATGGTGAACATTGTGGTTTGGCTTTCCAAATACGAGATGACATTCTGGATTATACAAGCAGAACATCTATTCTGGGCAAACCTGTCGGTAATGATCTTCGTGAAAAGAAGGTTACACTTCCACTTATACATGCTTGTTCCGTTGTGGAACAAAGCGAGGCGAAAAAGATTATTAAGCTTGTTAAGTCCGGTAAAATGACAAACGAAGATATATCGTATGTTCATGATTTTGTTAAAAGAAATGGTGGTATAGAATACTCAATTGCCATTGCAAAACGTGAAGTCGATAAAGCAATAGCTCAACTTGTTCATTTCCCTGAGTCATCGGCAAAAAGAGCATTGGAACAATTTGCTTTATATGTTATTCACCGAAAAAAATAAAGAATCGGGTTATTCACCTTCTGCCGACTTCTTACGGATTACACCGTATTTTTGTGTTTATAGACTATTATACTCATATCATAATCGGAATCAATGGGACGTATATTTGAAAAAAGAAAACATAAAATGTTTGCACGCTTCGACAAAATGTCGAAAGCGTTCACCCGCATCGGAAAAGATATAGGTATAGCCGTAAAATTAGCCGGTCCTGATCCGGGGGGGAATCCACGGCTGCGAATGGCTTTGCAGAATGCGCGTGGTGCCAATATGCCGAAGGATAGGGTAGAGGCGGCTATTAAACGTGCAGTATCGAAAGATGCGGAGAACTTAGCAGAAGTAGTATATGAAGGGTATGGGCCACATGGTGTAGCCATTGTGGTTGAGACCGCTACCGACAACACTACAAGAACTGTTGCGAATATTCGTAGTTATTTCACGCGTTCGGGCGGTTCATTAGCTACATCCGGTGCTTTGGATTTTATGTTTCAGCGCAGAGGCGTATTTAAATTGCCTGCGGAAGGCAATATGGAAGATTTGGAAATGCTTTTAATCGAATGCGGTGCTGAAGATATAGAAATTGAGGAAGACATGGTGACAGCATATACCGATTATGCGGAATTTGTTCATATGCAGAGGGCTTTGGAAGAAAAAAATGTTTCCGTAACAAGTGCCGAGGTACAAAGAATACCGACTACTTTAGTTGCGTTAACCGATGAACAAAGCGAAGACTTGGAAAAATTGATTGATAAAATTGAAGATGACGATGATGTACAGGCGGTTTATCATAATATCGCATAAATGCACGCCTTAATATAGTTAAAGAAAAAGCCGTTATAAAGATATTATAACGGCTTTTTTATGTTCTACATATTTGTGCTTTACTCCAGTAACATCTCTATGTGAGGAATACCATCCTCAAGATACATTTCCGAAACAGGTATAAACCCTAATGAAGTATAAAAACTAAGTAAATATTCTTGGGCGGAGATACGAATATCGGTGTCGGGGTATAAATATCTTGTAAGGGTAATTGCACGATTCATCAGTTCTTTACCCAATAATTTACCACGATATTCTTTTTTTACAACAACTCTTCCTATAGCTGTTTCCTTATAGGAAACATGAGGGGGCAGAATGCGACAGTAAGCAATTAATGTGCTGCCATCCGTACATAACAAATGTATTGCCTTTTTATCTTTTCCGTCGGCATCTCTATAGATACATTGTTGTTCAACAACAAAAATCTCTTCACGTAGTTCAATACAATCGTACAGTTCATGTACGGTTAAATCTTCAAAATTTTTGTGATAAAAATTATACATTACAGAAGTCGCCTTGCTTTTATTTCAATGTACTTATTAATCACATCAACAGTAAGGTTTTTAGGTGACGTGTAAACGGGTTGTATTCCGTATCGTTCCAATTCCTTTACTATCATTTTTTTCTCATAAGCGAATTTTTCGGCTATCGTTTTATGGTATATCTCTTCCACATTCTGCGGCGAGCTTCCAAGAAGAGAGTGTAACTCGGTATTCTCAAAAAATACGATAACAAGCAAATGCTTTTTTGCTATGGATTGAAAAGCATGGATATTTCTTTGTAAAGAAGAAAGGGTTTCAAAATTGGTGAATAAAATTATAAGACTTCTTTGTCTTGCCACGGCATTTATTCCGCTATACAAGTGTTCAAAATCAGACTCCATAAAATTCGATTTTTCGGCATACAGAGCTTCTTGTATTTTATACATCTGTATAGGTGATTTTTCGGATGGTAATACGGAAGCAACTTTATGTGAGAATGTAATTAATCCCGCTTTATCCTGTTTTTGAATGGCAATATTGGCAAGTACTAATGTTGCATTAATGGAATAATCCAAAAGTGTCATCCCTTCAAAAGGCATTTTCATTACCCTGCCTTTATCAATAATGCAGAATACGTGTTGTGATTTTTCATCGGTATAGTGATTTACCATCAAATCGGAAGTTCTTGCCGATGCTTTCCAGTTAATGGTTCTGTAGTCATCGCCGGCAACATAACGCCGTATATGCTCAAACTCCATCGAGTGACCTAATTTTCTTATCTTCTTCACTCCTATTTCCGTTAATCTGTTGGAGTGGGCCAGAAACTCGTATTTGCGCATTTGTAAATATGATGGATATACTTTTACACTTTTATTCGCATCGAAACGATATCGTTTCTGAATAAGCCCTAAAACGGTTGAAACGTAAATATTTAATGCTCCGAATTTATACTCACCACGCTTTACCGGACGTAATGTGTAGAGAATACTTTTATGTTCACTCGATTTAAGAATGGTATCATGGTGAGAATCTCGGAATTGAAATTGAATCGGAACTTCATCAATAATCATTGCATTGACAGTAAATCCGTATAAATTATCAATATCAAGTTTTATTTCATTGTCATCGCCGTTGGACATTTTATCGCCTATATAGCGCGAACCGACAATTCCTTTCGAAACACGGAATAAGGCAAAGGTCTCAAAAAAAACAGTAATAATAAAAGTGAGGATAATAATTTTAACGGAGGGAAAAAGCAAAGGAAATGAAAATGAAAGAATGCAAAGTCCTATAATAACGATAAGACAAATAAAAAAACGCTGCGTAATATAGAATGAGCGGAAAAAATTCTTCATTATAGCATTGTGAATATTGTTAGGGTATTATTACACTTGTCGCAACAAAAGAATATTCCTTTTGTTCACCTTTTATTTTTTCTACTTCCTTTTTACTCATGCCGTCATCTTCGGCATAATGTCTGGCATCTGCTTCCGAGATTATGGTTTCAGTCATAATTCCCTCAACAACTACTTTTTTACCTCTACAGTTTTTGGGAACGAAAAAAGCATAATCCTTAAATGTAATTCGAGCGGAGTTTTTTGCACTCTGTACAATCATCCAGCATCCTTTTTTCTGGCATACTTTTATGACATAAGCCGTCATGCGAATTGTTTTTCCCAAGTTTTCCTTTTGCAATGCTTGGTCAATACTTATGGGTGTAACCGAAGTCATACTCGGTTCGGCACCATATATTTTCGTTTTTGATGCTTTCTTTTCATTTCCACTTGCGCTTTGTTTACCTTTTTCGGCTTGCGCGGTTGCAGAAAATAAGACGACTGCGGTACATAAAAGTATGGTTAAGTTTTTTTGTATCATTGTTGCACTCCGAAGTAGTGTAAAGTAAGATATGTGAGTTTAATACCGAGAAAAAGAAAAAAATACCCCGCCATTATACTCAATATACCATAGAGTACGGATACGGAAATGTTCGCCTCTTGTGTTGATAAAATATCAAGCATATAAGAAGAAAAGGTTGTAAATCCTCCGCAAAAGCCCGTTGCTAAAAATAGCACTCCATTATCGGTCAGCTTATTGAATTTTGCACTTTCGGCAATAATTCCGATAAAAAAACATCCGAGAACATTGACGACAAATGTAGGTAAAGGAAAATCCTTACTACCTGCGGTTAATATTAAATTACCGACAATGTACCGTCCGACTGAGCCGATAAAGCCGCCGACACCAACAAGTATGATTGCACGAATATTCATTACCGTACTATCAATTTTCTATCATTTGGAAAATTCGTGTGGTTTCTTTTTCCAATGCCAATTTCATTTCTCTCACCTCATCACATACAGGCACAAGTTCTCGTATAAGCGATTCGAGTGCACGCTTGTTTTGATGGACTGTTTGGTCAACTCCACCAACTTTTTCTTTTAGCCATTCAAGCAATGTCATACGCAAATGGGTGGTAGAAAGTAATTGTTGTAATGGCTGTTGCAGTAGTTTATGGTCTTCCTCAATATGCTCCAGAAGATTTTCATAAGCAATAAGCATACGGATTTGCTCAAATCCATTGCCTGCATGTAATGATTTGTAAACCGCATGATATGACTTTTTGAATTGTTGTATTTCTTCCGGTAAACCGACCGTAGCAAATATCAAATATAATTGTTCCACATCTTCTTTTTCAGCTAAAGTAGAACCCCGCATAAGCGATACGGCGCGCAGCAAATCGAGTGCTTTTGCCTGTGTTCTCGGTGATATATAAAAATCACTATAGTCGGATGTTGATTGCCCTTTATATCTGTCTCTTAAGCTGCGATTGCGCGTATATTCATAATGTCTGATAACAAGTTTGGCAAAATAAAGTGTTTCAGCACTTATGCGGAAATCCAAAGATGTGTCCACACCGGTTATCATTTGTTGCAAACGCCGCAAATCGGCATATGATATTTTTCTTGGCGGATTTAAAACTCTGCCGGAATGGTGGGAATACTGTAATGCAATCTTAAACTGAACAAGTGGGTCTTTATCCGGCAATATGATTGATTTAAACAAAAACCTATCCAAAATAGCTTCCGTAACTTCATTTACTCGTAAGTAATTTGTTGCAGCTATTACAGTATGAATTTTTGCATCCACATTTTGCACGCCGCGCACCAACTTCCTTTCATTGAGCAATGATAATAATGCTCTTAATGTAAAATCGTTGGCATCAAATATTTCATCAATAAAACCGAACTCGCTTTGTACTAATGAACCTTCCGTATTGTGGATTATCTTACCTGATTTAAGCAATTCTATGTCCAAGCCGCCAAAGTAAGTATCCGGTTGTTGCTCTTTGCTGGCTTGAACGCGAAACGTATGCGCTCCTTCAAAAATTGCAAATAACTGTTCGGCTAATAAGGATTTGCCGGAACCCGTTCTGCTTTGAAGAAGCAGATGCTCGCCCGTAAGAAAAGCGTAAATTGCCTGCTCTATAACTTCCTCGCGATTGATTACCCTTCGCCCTACAAACTCTGCCGCTTCTTTAAGCCGCAAAGCCATTTGTTCTAATGAAAAACCTTCTATTGTGGGTAATTGACCCGAGTGAGCATTTGCAAACATAGATTCCCTTTAAAAATTAAATGTTAAAGCAAGTCCCTGCGGAGTAGGTGATAAATACCAACCCGTCGTTTTTTCTTTTGTTTTTCCATTACGCGACTCTTCAGCATTCAAAGCAATACGAGATGCAAATGTACCGAGAATTGCTCCCATTACCACATCCGAAAACCAATGTTTATCGTAGTACATTCTTGTTAAGCCCGTGCATGTTGCAATAGAGTAAAGGGCAGCCGATGCCCACCATCTTTTAATACGTCCGCTTAAAACACCGCTTACTGTAAACGCAACCGTTGTATGACCCGAAGGAAAAGACCAACGCTCATCACCCCAATGGAAAGGTCTGAACGTGCCATTCCCTTCATTAAGATATGGTCTTGCTCTACCGGCTATAAGTTTGCCCGCCGAATTGATAATGCCGCCGATAATAAGTGCCTCACCCAAAATACGTCCGGTTGCTCGTATCTCACTATTTTTGAAGAGTAGGCCGCTGAAGTATAACCCGCCTGTGAGGGCCGCGGGCACAATCAGATTACCGTATTCATTTGCATATGAAGCTAATTTATCCGTAGAGTATGTTCTTTCCATATCCGAAAATTGGGTACGTAAGGGTTCGTCGGCAAAACTACTTAGGAATGTTACACCCAAAACGGTGCCGATATGCAACAGATTATAATGTTCGAGTGATATAATTTCTTTACCGGCATAACTAAGGGTATGTGTAGCAACAACAATGTCGTCAACAATCATTTCAGGCAAACATTGGGTAGAATCGTTTTCGGTATCGTTTCCGTATGAAGTTTGTGGGAACTGTAGTGCCGCTAAAAGAATAATAAGATAGATAAACTTCATAGAGTTTGTATGTGTCGCAGTTCTTGTGTTTACAAAACAGATGCAATTTCGTAAATTTTCGATGAGAAGAGAATGAACTGAGTTCTTTGTGATTATAATTGTACCATAAAACGGTGAGAAAAGTAGAAGATGTACGAAGGTGAAATATGGAGTGTGTGGTTTAAAAGAAGCTTTTTGAAGAGATTTAAGAATACGTTTACAGAGAAAAACGCAACGGAAAAATAGTAAAAGTATAGGCAAACAACAAGAAATGTGGCATACATATTTAAGAATGTGTCCGTATCTTCGTCAGTGTATAAGGTAGAAACCAATTAAAAGGGAAAATTATGA
>JALHLL010000075.1 GCA_022844575.1 bacterium | reverse complement strand
GTGATAAACTTGATAGTGTTAGATATGCAAATTACGAAATGCACTTGTGGTTTTCAATGTAATTCAAAATTCAGTATATAAAACAAGGGGATGCCTTACTGACTTGTAAGCATCCCCTTCAAACGCGAAAGACAAGTAATTAAAACAATATAGGCAAACTTTGTTGCTCTTTGGTGATTGTTGTAATTACATAACGTACAACGTCTTTAGTACCGAGAGTTACCCATGTCGGTTTTACAGAGTATTGAACGGATTCATTCTCTTTTGTAAGTTTTGCCAAACGATTCATAGCAATCCCAAAACCTGCATGAGTCTCTACATCGCGAGTTAATGAATTATTAACTGTCAATGCTTCACCATATGGGGTGAAAACCAAAACCTTACCTTCTTCATCTGAAAGAGCAAATGAGCCGGGTGTGAAAGCTTCTATTTGAATTTTGTATAGACTGCCACCTAAAGTTGAAGCAGCTTTCTTTGATAAGTCTATTATACGCTTACTTACAAAAGGACCCCGATCGTTAATCTTAACAAGTATTGATTTTCCGGTTACTTTATTGGTTACAACAGCCAATGTGCCGAAGGGTAATGTTTTGTGAGCAGCCGTAAGATCATTCATATCAAAGGTTTCGCCACTTGCAGTTTTCCGATTATGGAATTCTTCTCCATACCATGACGCTTCGCCCTCTTGTGTGAAATCATGCTCAGCGTTGGCAATGGTACTTTCTGCGGTAGTAGGTATTGCTATATTGTACTGAAACGGACTGTCATGAGCAGATATGCTTACTTTGTTTGAAAAAACAAAACTCATAAGCAATAAAACTGAACCAAGTACTACTGACAACCGAATCGGTTTAGAGGCGATGATTGACATTTCTTTCCTCATTCCGAATAAATTTAACAAATTTTTCTCCCCTAGAAACGCAATATGGTGGAAAAAGTCTGAATCCACAATTAGTCGCAAGTGAAAAGAAGTTCATATAGCTTAAAAAGCACTTTTGCCGTAAAATGGTAAACGATTATATTTGCATGTCGTTTCGGGGTGTGGCTCAGCCCGGTAGAGTGCCTCGTTCGGGACGAGGAGGTCGGAGGTTCGAATCCTCTCACCCCGACGAAATGACTTATTTGCTAAATACTATAGTGAAGCCGTTCTTGTAGAAAGTAGCGGCTTTTTTCATTTTTTCCTTAACAGTGTATTATAGAAATTGTCGTAATGGTTCATCAGGAGTTTACAGTCGGCATTGCCATAATCTCGTATAATACTTGCGATTTGCTGAGGGAATGTATTCGTTCATTGGAATCCAATGGAGTAAGTCATAATAACATCATTGTTATTGATTCCTGCTCAACCGACAATACCGTCTCGATGATCAAAGAAAAATATCCGAATATCTTTATATATCTTTTGAAAGAGAATAAGGGGTATGCTTATGCTGTGAATAAAGCAGCGGAGTTACTGAAAACAGACTATATGCTCATTATTAATGCGGATACCTATTTTCCTGAAAATTCCATTGATAGTTTTATAAATGAGGCTGTACAGCTAAAGGGCGGCGGTGTTTTTGGTGTACAACAGGTGTATGTCGATAATACATGGCAAAGAAGTTATGGTTTATTGCCATCAATCACCTCCACAATATTCGATGGTTTTTTTATTACTTTTTGTGTAAATAGGTATAGGAGTTTACGGTTTCGAATTTCTGCCAAAAAGAAACCTTTTACTGTTGAATATGTTGACGGTGCAATCTTACTCATAAAAAAAAATGTATTCTTCGAGCTAAACGGATTTGACGAGAGCTTTTTCTTTTATGGTGAGGAAGCAGATTTCTGTGCTCGAATGCAAAAAAAGACTATATATAAACCGTATATAATCCCTTCAGTACATATAATCCACCATCGAGGAAAAAGTTCGCAAAATGTTGGAGGTGATAATGAATTCTACCTTAGAAACTTAACCAAGGGTATTATAAGATGTGCTTCCGGCTATTGTACATATTATGAAGTAAAAACAATTCGTGCTTTGGAAATAATTTTCAGTTATCTGAAATTTTTGTTTTTCCGAATATTGTTTTTTATAACAAGACATAGTTATTTTAGAAGGAAAGTTCTTTATTATTCATTGGTGAATAATATTTGGAAAGAGATGTCGGATTTTATTGATGATGTATGGAAAAAAAAGTAGCTATAGCATATCGAATTTATCCAGGAATTTCCAAAAAACCGGCATATTTCCATAATGACAAGAGGAAAATGTCGGAATTATGTTTTGCCTCCTTAATGAATTCACTGGGTGAACTTGATTATCATATATGGGTAATTTTGGATAAATGTCCGAAAGACTATGAAAATATTTTTTTAAAGCATTGTCCAAAAGAAAAACTGACCTTTATTCATGATGAAGGTATTGGTAATGCACTCACATTTGAACACCAAATACGGATACTGTTGGAACAGGATTTTTCAGACACAATCATGTTTGCAGAGGATGATTATTTCTATCGTTTTAATGCTATTCACGAGGGTGTTGAATTTTTATCGGAACAGCCTGACGCACACTTTGTTACATTGTTCGACCATGGAAATTATTACACCCTTCCATTACATGCCTCTAAAGGAGAATCGGTTGCTAAAGGTATAACAACATGGCGTACAGTAAATAGTACCTGCCTTACTTTTCTCACTACAAAAGTACATGTACGTGATGTAAAAAGTGTATTCCTTACATACAAGAAAAAAAACTACGATGCAAGTATATGGCTTACCATTACAAAACTCGGCTTATGGTCAGGTGTTTTGTGGAAAGAGGTATTTCGTGATTCATTACACATGAGGATTGTAGTGAAAACATTCTTATTTGGGTTCCTATATTTGCTTTTCGGAAAAAGAAAAAAACTTTGGTGTCCCTATCCATCACTTTCCACTCATCTTGAAGAAAAAGACTTATCGCCGGACGTAGAATGGGAGACCCTATTCCGAAAAATGGCAAAGGATATAGGTTTGGAATAGCTGCTTATTGCAGATGTATTGATCTATTTTTTAACCTTTGAACTTTGTAATTACTTCATACAAGTTCGTTTAAGCACAAGAAAGCCGTTAAAAGTTGGAACATGTTCTTCTGTTTGATGAATGTAACGAAGATTCTATCCGTATTTTTGATGAGATCAGTAATTTTAATAGGGGTAGATCGTATGCGTATTTCTTACTTTGTTTTTTGCCTGCTCGTTTGTTTGATTCCCTCCTTTCCATTATATGCTGTAGATAGTGGTTTGCTTCGCTTGACTCAAGTGCATGATGTCAAAGCATATCCGAAAGAATCGGTTTTTTTTACTATTGATGCACGAGTGTTTGAACAGTATGTAAACAATCCGAATGTATTATGTGAAGTAACTTTGCCGATAGCCGGTAGGGAAGCACATGCTTCATTGAAGCGTTTCAGTATTATTGATGAAAAGAGTACCCTTCTTCTACATTCATTCGGTGTGGAAAAAGCGTTCAAACCGGAAAAAACTTTATTGTTAAGTGGTGTATTGGAGAATGAGGAAGAGTCTTTTGTGTATCTGGCTGTCTTTGAACGATACTGTGCGGGTTATATAGAAAGAATGGAGAATAATGAACGAGTGCGTTACTTGATTGCTCCGCTATCACTAAGTACTCATTCCTCTACAATGATTGTTTATCGTGAAAATGTACATAATAACCCAAAGAAAAACTGCTTTGCAGAAGAATTACCTGAATATTCCGATTTGGTAGATAAGGTGATACGTGAATCCGGCGAATCAATGAAAGAGAAGGATGATGACGAGAAAAAAGAAGAAAAGGGAGAAAAAATCCTTAATTCGGAAACGTTGACGATTCAATTGGCACTCGATCTCGATGATGCTTTATATAATGCTCATCAGAAAGATTTTTCGAGAGCCGTTAATTATGTAATGACGGTATGGGGTGGTGTTGCAGCTATTTATCGCCGTGATGCCAATGTTACATTCAGAATAAATTATATGAGGGTATGGACAAGTACAGATCCGTACCCATCAACAAATACGGGCATGTTGGGTCAATTCCGAGAATACTGGAATGCCAATATGCGACATGTGAAACGAACACTCGCTCACCTTATGTCTGGACATGGCTTTGGTGGTGTCGCATGGGTTGGTGTGCTTTGCAATAATGTAAACGACGGTGTCGGATATGCAGCAAACGGTATAGGTAACGGTGTTGTGTACCCGGCTCCGACCTATGTTTGGGATTTGGATGTCGTTTCGCATGAGACGGGTCATAATTTCGGTTCACCTCATACACATAGCTGCAGTTGGAATCCTGCCGTTGACTCATGTTATCAGGCAGAAGGGAACTGTTATCAGGGGACGCGACCACGTCGTGGAACAATTATGAGTTATTGTCACTTAACATCTTTTGGTACGCAGTTATTCTTTCATCCGCGGGTAGCTTCGTTACTTAGAGACCGCGCAGAAAAAGCCGCATGTATTTATCCCGAATCAAATGTCATGGCTAATGACATAGCTATTATGGATTTTATTACTCCGCAAGCGGGTGCTGAAATGCGATTAAATACAAATTTTACACCTTCGATTCGCATTGCTAATAATGGTACAAACGCACGTCAACCAATGAAGGTACGATTTGAAATCCGCAATCCGCAGTCAAATGCGATTCGTTATGCTGATTCAACGCAAACGTCTGCACTGAATGCCGGACAAAGTGCAATAATTTCGTTTAAGTCAACGAATGTGAGCGATAGCGGGCAATGGCTATTCCGTGCCGAATTGGTAGGAACAGCGGATAGTAATCTCCATAATGATGATAAAACCGTACCTGTATATTTTGCCCAAACCCAAAACACATCAACAATTCAGGTATTAGATATAAACTCTTCCATTATAGTAGATGCCGGTTCAAATTATGTGTTAAAATGGAAAGCAACAAATTGTAAAACCATAAGAATTCTACTTACAACGGACGACGGCAATACATGGGAAAATATAATAAGTAATTACTCTGCTGATTCGGCAAAATACCTATGGAAAGTGCCATTTTTCCCAACAAGCCAAGCGAGAATACGAATAGAAAACTTTGAAAATTCGGCTGTTTCCGATATTTCCGATAGAGTATTTACGATTCGTGTAAATAATGATGTACAACCTATTGATTTTCTTTATCCGGAAGCAAATAGTTCTGTTAAAATAGCTGAATTTATTCCGCGTGTTTTGGTAAGAAATAATGGAGTAAATGTAGTAAAGAATGTACCGGTAATTTTAAAAATAAAAAACAGTACTACCGGAAATCGTTTTTACAGGGATACAGTCATCGTTGACTCAATAAAAGCGAATTCATCAAGAAGTATAGATTTTGATACGGTTGTTGTACGGAGTAGAGGTACTTTGGAAATGATTGTCAGAACTTTTCTTGATAAAGATATTAATATGTATAATGATTCTCTAATAAGGGTTGTTACAGCGGATACTACAATCAATGCCCCCGTACTAATAAAGCCCGCAAACGGATCGTTTATCAACCCCGATAAAACTGTGTTCAGGTGGCATTCCGTAAAAGGCGCGAAAAACTATATCATAACAAATAACGACTTGAGAAGTAAAAAAGGAGTTGGGGTAATAGTAACCGATACAGTTTATAGCATTGATAGAAAATTAACTCCTAATGATACGTTGAATGATTTTACATGGTCAGTTACAGCAGTTTTCGATAACGGTTATGAAGTAGAATCGGAAACATGGAGTTATGTATTGCCGATATGGAAATATAATAATGCAAATAAATCATATTTTACCTCATCTACCGGAAATACCTGGCTTATGGCACTTGGGCAAGCAAAGAGCTCAGGGATATATATGGCTACTGTAAGGAATAAACAAGAAAATGATTTTTTGAGGAAAGAATTTTTGGGTGATTTGCGAGTGGGGCTGACTGATAGGCAAAAAGAAGGGGATTGGAAATGGATAAGTGGCGAACCTCGTACATATTCGGATTGGGCAGCAAATCAACCTGACAATTATCAGAACAATGAGCACTTTATGAATTTGACCGGTAATGGGTTATGGAATGACATAAATGAAAACCAAATCAATCATATTACACTTTTCGAATTTCCCCATTACCTTTATAGTAAAAAGGGAGAACTTGCTTCGCCCGAGTTATTATTCCCTCAAAAAGATATAGTCATCCTTTCGGAAGAACAAGTTTTTGTTTGGAATAAAGTGGAGGGTGCTTTAGGATATTATATACAGATTGCTGTCGATGCTGAATTTTTGGAGCCGGTTGCGACTGTACGTCTTTCAAGAAATATATACGCAACAACCATAGGACAATTAACAAGTAATGGTAATTATTTCTGGCGTGTTCGTTCATTTAACGATTCGGAAATTTCAGAATGGTCGAATAGTAATACATTCAAATTTGTAAAATGGAAGGTAAGTGCCTTGAATGGTCACGGATACGAAGAAACACCGAATCTGACATGGGAAGAAGCAAATAAATATACAGAACGATTTGGTGCATTTTTAGCAACAGTACGTTCAAAAGAGGAAAATAAATGGATTGACTCCGTTTTTGGAGTAAAGAATAAATGGATTGGAATTAATGATCGTGAAAAAGAAGGTGAATTTGTATGGGTAAGCGGTGAAAAGAGTGCTTTTACGAATTGGAATACAGGTGAACCTAATAATTACGGAACCGGCGAGGATTATGGTCATATAGGTGATAATGCGGAGGGTAAATGGAATGACATAAGTGAAACGGCTCGTTTTACGGGTGTTATGGAAAGAATAAGCAATATTTCACCGGCACCCGTTATTATTCAGCCGCAAGCAATATATGAAACGAAAAGTTTTCCTATCGTGTTACAGTGGCGGAAAAATAGTGCAACAAGCATTTATAATATTCAAATTGCACGCGACCCTGAATTTAAAACCATTATTACCGATGAGTCGCAAGCAAACGATACGACATTTACAATTAAAAGTATAGAAAATACAACGGTATGCTATTGGCGTGTAAGAAGCAGGGGGAATTCTACGTTCGGCGAATGGTCCGATAGAAGAATAATACTTTTACCTGAGAACGATAAAGACATGATTGCGCGTTGGGTATTTGATAATGTCGAGACAGGTACGATATTCGATAAAAGTAGCAACAGGAACAATGCTAAAGTAGTAAATAATTATCCTAAATTTAGTGTGGGTGAGAAGGGTATAGCACTTGATTTTGATGGTTTACATGACGCACTCACAGCGCAGTTAAATGATAATAAAGTACTTTCGGGTGACTTCACATTCTGCTTTTGGCTGAAAAAGCCACATGATTCTACAGCGGGTACAATACTGGACGCATATTCTGAAAATGAAAATAAAGGGGTGCTATTCACAATAAACCGAAATATGTCCGGTGCCGGCGATTTAGTCTTAAAAATTGATACAGTTACGACTACATTCCCATTAAGAGGAGATAGTGAAAGAAGCCGCCACTTTGCCATAGTAAAAAATGCCGGACAAGTGAATGTATATTATGATAGTTATTGCTCAGATAGTGTCAAATTTGAGCAACAATCTTCTCCTATAAATTCAAATATCGTTTTTGCCGCACAAACAGATTCCAATTCAAATAATATATCTAATAACTTATCTATTAAAGCCGAAGATATACGCTTATATAAAAGAGCATTATCAGTTAAGGAATTGAGAGATATTATTGGAAAGGATGTAACCTCAGTCAACGAAACGTCTATAAATAATACACTGTTCTCAATTACGCCAAATCCTGCTCACTCGTTCGTTAAGATTGTGAATAATGATGAGGGTGAATTTAAAGGATCCATATACTCATCACTCGGTATTCTACAATTTTATTCCGAATCGAAGAACTCATTGTTACAATGGGATTGCTCTGATGTTTCGAGCGGTGTATATTTTATTGTCGTAAATACGGAAACTAAAACCGAGATATTTCCCATTATCATAACTCATTAATAATGAGTGTATAACTATGAAGCAAATTTTTAAGAATAAAAAAGATTATAAAAACAATAATAAGTATGAGAGGCCTATCGAAGGAAAGTATCGCCGTCAGGAATTTTCGCAGAAGCCTACTTTAGGAAAAGGGCAAAGAGTTATCCCATTGAAAAAAACGGATTCGGTCACGACATTTACCGAAACAATGATGAAAAAAATGGGATACTCTGCAAATGAACGCTCAAAAATAGAATTATTGGCAGATATGCCTTATGAAAAAGAAATACAGTTGAAAAATGAGAGTCTGCAATTTTGGTGGAAGAATAATGAAATAGACTGTACTCTGGAACCTTTAGTTCCGGCTCCGATCCCACGCGGCTATCGCTCAACTACTAAAAGAAGAGCGGTTATTCGAGGCACAAAGTTATATTTTACTCATGCCGATAATATGGTGAGAAATAATGATATTGCAGATTCGCTATTAGATCCCCCGGCTCATAAAGGAATATATGCTGTAATATATGATCTTGTATCCGATAAGCGGAATAGACTGTTTGCAATGGCTCTGAATTTTGTCATTCTCCGTCAGGCAGGCAATGAAATGATTTGTATTTTCAATGTCTCTGAAATGAATGCTGAAGTTGTGAGGTCGGCTAAGGCGATAGGGGAAAAGTTAAAAACGGTAGCGCCAATGGTACAATCCGCTTTTCTCTTTTTTGATCCGACACGTTCAGATTATTATTTAGAACAAGATTTTGACCAAAAAGGTGCTGTAAGAATAAAGAAATTGTACGGATATGACACTATGAGATTAACTCATAATGAAATACGCACAATTATAAGTCCGTTCGGATTTATGCAAGTAAATATGCCCGTTGCTAATTTAATATGTGATATAATACTAGATTATTTTCAACCGAATGAAAAACACCGTTTACTGGATTTATTCTGTGGTTATGGACTTTTTTCATTTCATGTAGGTCAGAAAGCAGGAGAGATTATCGGCGTAGATGCCGAAGGGTATTCCATAGAATGTGCAAAAAAATGCGGCGAGTTCTATCCGAACGGAAAGTACCGGTTTTATGCACGATCTATAGCAGAGGGAATGTTCGAGAATTTATTACCGCGTAGTTTGGGAAATGAGTTGATAATACTTGACCCACCACGTTCAGGCGTATCGGAAGGTGTAATCGAAGAAATCGTATTACGTAATCCCGAAAAAGTAGCCCACATCTTTTGTAATACGGAGGTGATAGCACAGTCCTTAGCATCATGGCAAAAGTATGGGTATGCACCAGTAAAGTGTATTCCTTATGACATGTTTGCAGGCACCCCGAATTGTGAGATAGTTGTTTTTTTAGAGAAGAAAGTGTAATGAAGTCATCAAAAATAATAATGGTATAGTTGAGTAAATCGTTTGATGTCAATCTGGTGAAGGAGTGAGGAAACGCAAGTAATTGTTATATTTGTTTTGCATTACTTTTGTTGATATAACTCCTTATTGTATAATATTGCAGTTTGAGACAAAACAAAACTTCAGCCGTTATTACCGTATGTTTGCAAATTGTCAATCTAGCAAAACCGCATCGTACTCAGTTTTATAATCTTTTTAGTGTGTTATGAAAAAGTTACTTACTGTATTGTTAGGTGTATGTCTGCACACCTCCGCTTTTAGTCAGGGTGTCTCAACAGGCACTTTGCAACAATATGTTTCTACAAATAATGCAGGAACAGAGTTTTGGCTCTCATTCCCTCAATGTTATGAAGATGAGTCAATGACAGACAAGTCTGCACGAATATTTGTAGCTTCTCGTATTGGGCAAACTGTAACAGTTGAGGTCCCGGGTAAAGGATTTTCCGAGACAAAAATGGCAATAGCTAATGATGTTATTGAATTCAGAATACCATTACCTATAGCTCAACCATATTCAAAGTCATCAGCATCGAAGGCTCCAATTGAAAAAGTATATGAGCAAGCCGGAGTACATGTATTCTCTGAGTCGGCTCCGGTTGTTGTGTACGGGGTATCACGTTTAAGTTATACTTCAGATGGTTTTTTAGCCGTGCCTGTTTCGGGTTTAAGTACTGAATATGTAATTGGTGCTTGGCCTCAATACACAGCTTCCGGAAGTGGCGTTAAATTACCATCCGAATCGAACATAGTAGCAGCTTTTGATCAAACAGAGGTGACTTTTGTGATGGGTGGTATAGCAGGATCGAAAACAACCGGTGGATTAACCGCAGGTCAAGGAAGAACATGGATACTTAATAAAGGAGATGTACTTTGTTTCGCAAACGATGATGATGGTCAAGATATTACAGGCAGTCTTATAACCTCAGATAAACCCGTCGCAGTTGTTTCGGGAAATCAATGCGCCAATGTTCCTGCTGGAGTTTATGCCTGTGATTATATTTGCGAAATGGAATTAGGTACAAATCTATGGGGTAAGGAATACCATGTTACCCCCGTAGTAGATAGACATCTTAACCCTATGATAAGAGTGTTTGCTCATCCAAGTTATAGAGATGTCAAAGTATATCGTGATGGCGTAGAGTGGTTAATATTACCAAACACTGCGCGAACGGAGAATGAAGCATTTGTAACTCGAAGAGCTTTCGAAGGGGCACCTCGCTCTACGGTTATAACTGCTGATGCTCCTATTTATATTATGGTGTATAATTCAGGTCAAAGTGAGGATAATGTTTCAAGCGATCCATTCCAATATGTACTCACGCCTCTTGAGCTTTATCAGAAAGAAATTGTTTTTGCTACACCAAATGCAAAGGGCAGTACAATGCCTTTTGAACGTAATTATGTAAATCTTGTGTATGCACTCGATGAGAATAATGAGATACCTCAGGATTTAGAATTCGGTACATTATCGAATGGTCAAGTACAGTGGCAAACGCTTTCGACTGTTTTTGGTACAACAATAGGGCAAAGATTCACCGTACCCTCTTCAAACGGTGAGAATTATGCAATGAAACGGCTGACATTATCAACGGATGGTGTCTATAGAATAAGGGCTGATAAACCGTTTGCATCCTATTCCTATGGATTTTCTAATTATGATTCTTATGGATTCCCGACGAGTGCAAGCTTATTAGACCTTAGCATAAACGATTCAACACCACCTACCATTTCGGAAACCGTCTCTCGTGACACGGTCTTTTCAGGTACGATAACTGACCCGATGATTGGAGGCAAACGCTCTGCCGTTGCAAGTATTTCTCAAGTAAAAGAGTACTCAACGAATACGGAGTTTACGTACAATGCTGGTAAAGGTCTATATCCGAAAAATAATCAGACTATCACATGGAATGTAAAAGTACTTGACAAAACAAAAAATGCACGCTGCGTTTTTGTTGTAGCAGACAGAGCCGGTAATTATTCCTATAAGGACTATTCCTATACGGCAGTAGATGCAGGTTCTTTAGTACTTCAAGTACCAAACCAAATAACACTGAATGTATCGAAAGAGAAATCTTATAATGAAAAACTTACCTTAAAAAGTTCGTATAAAAATACTTCCTTTGTAATAAAGGAGATTACCAACTCCGACAATGATAATTTTATTATTAATAAAGAAAGTATAATCGGTAAAACCATCAATCCTAATGAAACATTGGAAATTCCAATAAAGTTTCAACCGAAAACATTCGGTAATTATATTTCCAAAGTAACGGTTATTACCGAAACTGATAAAACGATTGATGTAACGCTTGAAGCAAAAGCCGTACGTAATATGATTACCTCAACCGAAGCGGTAAATTTTGATACGAGTTTAGTTGATCAAGTTAATATATCCGATAGAAACTTTGTTATTCAAGCAGGTAATGACGAGTATAGTGCAGACACGAGAATTATGGAATTGCAATCTGTTCCTGCAAATGCAATATCCTTTAAATCAAATAAATTTGGAAGCGAAGGATTCCAAGTTAATGATGAGACAATCATTAATCATCAATTACTTGCAAACAAAGGTTCTCTTGTAGTGCCGGTTAAGTTCAAACCTGTGAAAAACGGTGAACATTCGGCTATACTTCAAATACTCGGCGAGGGCGGAAGTAAAACTACAGTATCGTTACTTGGTTTTGGTAAAACACTTACTTCCATAGAGGGTGAGCCAGAAGTAGTGTTGTATAGCGTCTATCCGAATCCTGCTAAAAAATCATTCACTGTAAAAGGATTATCCGGAAAAACAAAAGTATCATTAGTAACATTACTCGGTGAAGTAAAAATAAACATCGAAACAGAAAATGATGAGTTACTTTTGGAAATTTCCGATATTTCTTCTGGAAAATATTTTGTTGAAATTAAAGATGAAAACGGTGTTCATCAAATTCCGATAACGATTGTAGAATAAAGAAGAAGTAGTATAAAAAAAATCCCCTTATCAAATTCGATAAGGGGATTTTTTTATTCTGTAGATTCCTTGATATATTTTTTTCCCTGTACTAATAACCCATAGGATTCCGCTTCATATAAAAAATGTCGGGCAATCGGCAAAGAAAGGGGATTATCGGATTCCATTCTTTCAGGGTGCCATTGCACACCGAGCAAAAAACCTTTACCGTGGGTTTCATTCCATTCAAATGCTTCATTAAGTCCGTCTTCTGATTTTGCAGCCGATCGTAATAAAGTCGATAACACTTCAACAGCTTGATGGTGGGCGGAATTAATAGTCCCTTCATTCAAACGTGTTATTTTCTTTAGTAAAGAACCTGATTCCACTGTTAAACCATGTCGGCTATCATTACCTTCACGGCTTCTATGTTCGGTATCTGATATATAATCGGTCGGTATATCCACATATAGAGTGCCACCGAGAGCAACATTTACTAACTGTGCTCCCCGACAAATAGCAAGTACAGGTAAAGTTAAATCACGTGCTTTTTCAAATAAAGCAAATTCAAGAGTATCTCGTTTGGGCTCAATATGACATTCATCTATTCTTTCCACTTTACCGTATCGTTCCGGATGAATATCGGCACCACCTGTTAAAATCAAACCATGTACTGTCTCCAATAACGAGATAGCTTCATCAAACGGTTTATTCCAAAGGTCAATTATTTCCACTGTCGGATCAGCCGATTTTAACCATTCAGTATAGTGTGCATATTTAGGGCTACCGGATGCTTTACTTAGTGCTATGAGCATATAGTTTTTCCTTTAACAAAGTATTGAGTGCAGCGAAAAAGTCCGCACTTTGTTGTATATCAATTTCTATATCTGCGACGATACACTGAATCATATTATTTGAAAAGACATTTTTATAAGGTATTAGTTTCCCTTCATCTTTTGCCGTCATAATCAGTAGCGGTTGTTCAGGCGATATGCCTTCTATAATCGAATGAATATCTTCATTCTTGTACATATAATGATCTTTATAACGGAGTTTTCTCTGTATAGTAATGCCTTCTTTTTGAATAGTGTTATAAAAACGTTCGGGGTGAGCTATGGAAGAAATAACTGTCGCATTTTTACTCTCTATAGTTATTGTTGTATTTGACCATGCTTTACGCCATCGTGAAAACTTAATAGAATAATTAAAATAGGGGGTAGTGTTACAATCATTTCCTTTTACGAATGTATTTATTTGTTGCTCTGTACAACTTTCTGCAAAACAAAGAATATGAGCCCTTTTAAGCGATGAGAGGGGCTCGCGTAAATGCCCATAGGGTAGTAATCTTTCGGAAAAAGTTTTAGAATCAATCAAAACTATATCAGCATCTCTGTTAATAAAACGATGTTGAAAACCGTCATCTAAAATAATAATATCGGCGGCATTATTATGTTCAATACACTTAAATGCTCT
>JALHLL010000074.1 GCA_022844575.1 bacterium | reverse complement strand
TGCAAAACGTTTGGAGGAAGAAAATGCCGCCAAAGCCGCAATTGAAGGGACAAAGAAAAAGATAGAATGGGGCAGTCAAATTCGTTCTTATGTATTTCAACCTTATACTATGGTGAATGACCATAGAACCGAAATCAAAAAAACCGATGTACATACGGTTATGGATGGTGATTTGGATGAGTTCATACGCGGATATTTATTGATGTCCGAAGAAGAAAGTTCTGAAGCATAATCAATAGCCGTATGGAATTACAACATCATTATTCCTTAAAAAAACTCCATACATTCGGAATAGATTGTTTCGCGGAAAATTACTGCGAGATAAGCACAAAAGATGAGTTAAATGATGTAATCCAATCAATTAAGACCCTACCCCGCCCTATTTTATTTCTCGGGGGAGGGTCGAATGTATTGTTTCGGGCGGATTTTTCCGGTACAATTATTAAAATTTCTCTTTTTGGTAAACAAATTCTTCATGAAAATGAAGAAGAAGTACTTATCTATTGTGCTGCCGGTGAAAACTGGCACTCAATAGTAGAATGGACAGTGCAGAACGGTTGGGGTGGGATAGAAAACCTTGCCCTTATTCCTGGAAATTGTGGTGCCGCGCCGTTACAGAATATTGGTGCTTATGGTATAGAAATATGTCAATCTTTGGTCAATGTTCATTGGTTTGAGTTAAACACTAAAACAGAAAAAATAATTACAAATGAAGAATGTAATTTCGGTTACCGTGATAGTATCTTTAAGCGTGATTTAAAGGATAAAGGAATAGTTACGGGTATTACACTTCGTTTATCAAAAAATCCGACACCTCATTATAATTATGCTGATGTACAATCTGAGTTAAAAGAACAAGAAATTGTAAACCCGACAATTAAAGACATTTTCAATGCGGTTGTACAAATACGATCAAGAAAATTACCGAATCCGAACGAAATAGGCAATGCAGGAAGCTTCTTTAAAAACCCTATTATTTCTGCAATTCAATTTACAAATTTACAATCACAATATCCTGAAATACCTCATTATTCGCAAAATGACGGACGTATTAAAATACCTGCAGGATGGCTTATTGAAAAAGCCGGCTGGAAAGGTTTTCGTCAAGGAGATGCGGGTGTCTCCTCCAAACAAGCATTAGTACTTGTTAATTACAATAATACCACCGGTGAAGAAATTTACCAATTATCACAAAATATTCTTGATGATATATTTAATAAATTTAATATTCATCTAGAAAGAGAAGTGAACATAGTATAGCTAAACTATCCACTATAATATGCTCACTTCACAAATACGTATCATCTTTGAATAATCAGTTTTTCAGCATTATTGCCTATCCGTATCATATACATTCCATTTGATAAGTTATTGGTTGGTACGGATACTGTTGACATTCGGTTTGTCGGAAACTCTACTATACTTTCGCCTAAAAGAGTAGTTATTTTTATTCTTTCCGTTTTTTGGTTTAAGCCTGAAATAACTATCTCATCCTGAGCCGGATTTGGTTTAATTAAAAAATTATTACCTAACTCTTCTTCATTCACACCAACAGGTAAAGAGAATGTAAGAATCCAATAGTATCCTCGTTTTTCTTGTGGTACATTAAAGTCACCATCTTCGGCTCCAGCAGATGTGAAAACAACAATTTCACCGTTTGATTTCTTCATTAGCTTTATTGGTCGATCGTTACCACTTGTTCCATACGTTTTTTCCCATACTATTTCACCTTCCTTATCTATATTCACCAACCAAATATCTGATTTACCTTTATTACTTGAAATATCACCATCATTAGAACTTGTAGATGCCAAAATTATACATCCATCATTTTCATCTTTCAACATACCTATTGCATGTTCTTCGTCTGAACCACCCAAAACTTTTGTCCATAATACATTACCATCTCTATCTCTTCTCTGCAGAAGTACATCCGTTTTACCGTGATTTTTTTCATTTAGAACTGAATCAGAGTAAGTCTCTGCAAGAATTATCATTTCACCATTTTCCATTCCAAGAACCTTAGAAAATACCTCTCTACTTTTCGTTTCCAGAACTCTTTCCCAAATTCTATTCCCGTTCTTATCGAGTTTACAAATATAAATATCTGTCGAATCATTTCTCAAATCGTATGATACCTTACCTGAATTGATAATGCTAGCGGTGACAACTCCGTCTGTTAATGAATCAACTGATTGTAACCATATGTTTTGCCGTTCAGTCACATTCTTAGTCCAAATACTATGAAACTCATTCAGATTCATTTTCCGAATATTTCTATCACTACAAATAAGCGCACTTGAATTACCTGTTATTGTTATTCCTGTAATCCTATCGTTTGGACCACCAATATCTTCATAATTTACGACTCTACGTCCTATTTTGTCTGTTGATTCAGATATAAATACAAGTTGATGATTAGTACCTATTGCGTAAGCACCAATATAATATGTATAGTACGGTTGAATAAGATCCAAACTCATTGTCATGTATGGAGGAGATTCATAACTACTTTTCTCCCATTTAAATAATCCCTCAGATGTAAAAGTGGCAATATACATTTTATACCAAGTCACTTCTTTATGATATGAAAAGAATTGCCAGTTATCGCAAACTCGCCATATTGATTTATTGCTACATCACTGAACTGATTAAATGAGAGACTGCCTTTCAAAGAATTTTGATGAATAATTATTGGAGCTTGTCCAAATAGAATGACAGTATTAACTAAACAAACAAAAAACGAGCAAAGAAGAATGCGAGACATTTTCAACTCCTCAATTAAAATACACGGTTATTAAATTTCAGAATTACATTCGAATATATGCAAATTTTTACAAATTATTACCAATCCCCACCTATCGAAAACATCCATAGCGGCTGATCCCAGTTCCAGTATAAATTACGCCAAGCAACATCAACACGCAAAGGCAAACCGAACACAGCTGAGCGAATGCCAACACCGGCACTCATTAACAAGTCACGAGGCATTAAGTTACCGTTTGCATCGGGTCTGGCGGAGACGAAATTATCACCATTCCATGCACCACCCATATCAAGAAACATTGCTCCCTGAAAACCTTGAAATAGAATAGGTAAAGGTCCCGCAAGTAATCCATAAAAGAGCGGAAAGCGTAACTCGGCATTTGTCATAAAATAATTACTCCCTACCCCACTACCGATTTGCCAACCGCGTAGAGGCATACCGAATTCCATAAAGGCAAAATCGGCGGGATTCGTAAACGGTATCTGATTAAAATTAACCGCTCTTATCCAATTTTCAACACCACCAAGAACAAATCTCTGTGGATTAGGCCCAAAACTTGTTCCTGCCGCTCCTCTGAATGCCGTTGTTAAGTATCCATCAAAAAGTGAGAAATATTGTCGTATATCCGTAGTAAACTTCATAAATCCTATACCATTATTCCCCATTTTCGGAGAACCCTGTACATTTATACCATATCTCGTACCATCAGCAGGACCCCACCAACCCGGTCTCGTATTATCATATACTAATTTTGCTTCCGGTACTATTGTATGAATTACGTTGCTGGGAATTGTTGGGAAATCAGGATAATCCTGCCCTGTATTCATATAAGATATACCAAATTCAACACGTCTGAATGTTGAAAGTGGATACCATGCACCTAAATTGATACCTGTACTCCTAAAACGACTAAGTATAAAACCACCACCTGTATTTACTCCCGACCAACCGATTCTATTATAAATCGCAACCTGATAATCAACAACTTGAGGGAGATAGTAGTATGCAGCATATAAATTGCTATTGCGAATATCGAGAAATAAATTTGCAGCTATATATATTTGATGATCGCCGAGCATATCGCTGAATAAAAATTGTTGCTGTCCCTGCGCACCCCAAAATGTATTATATCCTACATTACTGAAGGCATAATCTAAAGAGAACGATAAACGATAAGGATATGGGCCTGACATTGTAGTATCTATATAATCACCACCACCTGATGTAGCATAACGTGAAGGTGCAACAGCATCGGCATTCGGTTTTATTACTTCCTGGCGTGAGTACTCCAATTCAAATTCCCCGTAGGACAAAGATTTTTGTTCTTGTGGAGCAGGTGCTTCCGGTTCAAGCTCCTCCTTTGCGGCAAGTGTTTGTTTTTTTCGGAATGTTGTAACGGGTATTGAATCATACGTTTTTCTATCGAATGGGAATTTCATCTGAAATATATCGTAACCGCCATTGATAAGAGAATTAAATAATAAAGTACTACCATCACGTGCTAAAGAAAGTTGTGCAATACCTTGCAATGAATTTGTTTTTGCAAATGATTTTTTAGTTTCCAAATCAAGCAAATACAAGTTACCTATCCCGTTTTTATCGGAAACGTAAAAGAGCGATTTACCATCGGGGGAAACAGCTATTGATGTTTTATCATATTCAGGATCATTCGTAATACGATTCAGAACATGAGTGTTTACATCAATCGAATAAATGTCGCGTCTTTCAAACTCATAATTCCACATTTCAAAATCTTTTGCAGTATATACACCATCAAGATTATTTCCCCTATCCGAAACGAAGTATAATAATTTACTGTCAGGTGACCATATCGGGTGTAATTTCGTAAATAAGTCGCTTGTTAAACGTTCAACTTTTTCCGTTGCCGTTGTATATAAATAAATATTACTCTGTTCATTTTCTGAGGCAATAAAAGCAATATATTTACCATCAGGCGACCAAATAGCAGATGTAAGTGATTTTAATCCGAATAGTTTTTTCTCATAATCACCCTCTTTTACATCAACAATAAACAGAGCGTCCTCGCCACCGGCTTTAGCAGAAATTGCTAATTTTTTTCCATCGGGACTCCACGAAATACCCGGAGTTAGAATATTCAATTCTTCGAAATCCAAAGATCGACCCGATTTCAATACCATTTCGGGCTCACTCTTCGGATTACCGATATCTTTAACATAAATACCGAATTCTCTATCAATGGCTGAAATATAAGCCATTTTCGTACCGTCGGGCGAAATTGCCGGGGATGTATTATAGAAACTCAAATCTTTCTGCGAATTCGTTAACGCCGTCGCATAATCTTTCACATCTTCATAAATTCCTATATCGGGTAAATATATTTTTTTCATGTCTTTTACCCATTGTTCGGAAAACTCTTCAAATGTTAAACCGAATGTACTTTTGTATGCGGCATCGAGAGTCTGTGCCGTTTTCATTCGGTTCATTAATTCGCCTATTTTCCTATTACCGTATTTTTCACTTATATACCAATAGAATGCTTGTCCACCACGATACGCCAAATAGCCGTTTAATGAGGGTAAACCTTTCAGAGATTCACTTAATGCCATATCACGCATAAACATATCGGTTTCAGTATTATAACCGCCAATACCCTCGAATTCAGCTAATCCTTCATTCATAAATAAAGGAATCATAACGGGATTTCTCATCTGAACTGCAGTCTGATATGTACCTCCGTAGAACATATCATTTATTACTGCATGCACCAATTCGTGATGTATTACATGTCTGAATTGCTCATAATCACCATCGAAAGGCAAAGTAACTCGGTTTTTCAATAACTCTGTTACACCGCCCGTACCTTCCGAAAGTGCGGATGACACGACATTTGTTTGCTGAAATTGATTATGTGTACTATATACCATAATAGCAACACGTTTGTTGATACTATAGTTCAGTGTCCTTTCTATTGAAACAAGAGAGCGTTCGGCAATTATTCCGGTGAATTTAGCAAGGTAATCACCACCTTCATGATAATAAATATCGAAGTGTCGGGTTTTATAAAATTTCCAATCGAAGGATTCGTATTGCACTTTATTTGTACCGAATTGAGCGTAAACATTCTCATTCCCCAAGAATGTACACCATATCAGAAAACTTACTACTCGTAAAGTGCGCATAAACGCTCCGAAAATTAAACTTTATATGATAGTGACGTTTGACACTTGATTTCTGTTTCAGTTACAAAATGCTACAACAGTTAACATTGTAGTAATATGATACATCCTCATAATTTCAGCCCTATTGTCATTCCGTCACCAATCGGCACAAAACAATGCTGTAAACTCGGATGTTCGATAACAGCTTGATTGAATTTTTGTATAGCAGCTACATTTATCGGCTCGAAAGTAAACTCCGACTTTGCTACATATCCCCAAGCAAGGCAGTTATCTCCGGCAATAATGCCGCCTTTTCTTATTAAGGGATACGTAAGTTCGAGATATGAGCTATATGAAGGTTTATCCGCATCAATAAATACAAAATCAAATTCAAATTCCGGTTTATAATCTTTCAGAACACGTTTGGCATTGCCGGAATATACTTCCACTTTATGCCCGACACCGGCCTCTTCAGCTTTCATACGTATAAAATCGCAATATTTTTCTTGGAGTTCAAAGCATACTACTTTACCATCATCAGGTAAAGCACGAGCAATAATGATAGCAGAATATCCGAATAATGAACCTATTTCCATCACATATTTGGCATTCATTGCTTTTAAAAACACCTGTAAAAAAGCTGATTGTACACCGCCAATTGATATATCGGGAAATCCTGCTTCTATTGCATCTTTTTTCAACTGTACAAGAAAATCATCCTCAGCAGAAAAATTGTTTGATAAATACTCGTCTATTTCCGGTGTCACCGGCGTATTTGTCATCGCCATTAAAATTTCTTTCCTATTGTAATAAACTGTTTTTCCAATGCGTATATATACGTTTTACTTCATCTATTCCATCCGTTAATGCCGCCGGACCGGGCTGCAAAATAATGGATGAATGTATTTCATGTATTTGATTATTTCTTACTGCACTAATCGTATCCCAACCACTTCGACCCAATATTTTTTCAGACTTATACATTTTTCCGCACCATGACACCAAAATTATATCCGGATTCTTCTCTACAATTTCATCTGCATCCTTAATTATTCTTCCTTTCGCATCAGGATATTGTCTATTCTCTGAATATATGTCCATGCCTCCGCACAATTCTATAATTTCACTTACCCAACAAATACCACTAATTAAAGGATCATACCATTCCTCAAAATATACTTTAGGTTTATGGCTTAATGTAAGTGAAAACTCCCTCGCCTTCAAAATTGAAACTTCTATTTTGCTTAAAAACTCTTGAGTTTCCTTTTCTTTCCCGACCATCAAACCGAGTTGGAAAATCATTTGTTTTATACCTTCAATTGAACGATGATTAAAACAAATTACATTAATACCTCGCTTAATCAATTCCGAACATATATCCGCCTGTAAATCCGACCAAGCAAAAACTACATCCGGTCTCAATTCGATAATTTCATCGAACTTTGCATCTAAGTACGTAGAAATTGTTTTCTTTTCCTTCCGAACATTTTTCGGTCGGACACAAAAGCCGGATACCCCAACTATTATATCTTGCGACCCTATTGCATAGAGTGTTTCGGTTGTTTCTTCCGTTAAACAAACAACTCTTTTAGGATAATATGAAAAGGAACTTATTTGATTCATATAAAAAACCCCATATTATAATAATACGGGGTTCATAATTGTTTGATATGTATTATTAACTGTTATTCTTCGGAACTTCTATAAATACTAAACGCGCACCGTCTTTGTATTTAACTTGAAGCCGTACAACTTCGCCTGCATTTTGTTCAATTATTTTTTTGAATTGACCGGTTGTTGAAATTTCCTGATTATTTGCTTTAAGAATTACTCCATTCGGGACTATTCCCCTACTTGCAGCTTCGCCGTAGCGTTCAACTGTATTAATTATAATACCTTTATCTATACCCAAATCTTCTTTTACTTTCGTTGTAACAGGAGAAACGGAAAAGCCCAGTTTTTCGAACTTAACAGGCTTATTGATTTCTTCATCTTCAGACTTGCCTGTTTTCACTTCATTTGACGCGGTTTTTGAATCCTCATCACGCGGCTTAAGAGTTACCGTTTTATAAATTGCTTTACCATCTCTCAAGATTTTCAATTTTACATCATCACCTGCTTTATGCATTGATACTCTGCTTTGCAGTTCATTTGATGTATTAACGGGCATTCCGTCCAAATCAAGAATAACATCACCAATCTCAAGACCGGCTCTTTCGGCAGGACTTCCTTCCAATACTTTTTGTACTATTACGCCGGCAACTTTGTCTAATTTATAAGATTTTGCACTTACTTCATCAACTGAAGAAATTTGCACACCGATATATCCTCTGTCAACTTTACCATCTTCCATCAAATCAAGAACTACGGACTTAACCAAGTTGGCAGGTATTGCAAAACCATAACCGTTATAATATCCTGTTCGAGAAGCTATAGCTGTATTAATACCAACCAAACTTCCATTGAGGTTAAACAAACCGCCACCGCTATTACCGGGGTTAATGGCTGCATCCGTCTGTATGAAATTCTCTACGGCATACTGATCGTTATTCAGGTTTAACTGTCCACGCCCCAATGCACTTATTATACCTGTAGTAACGGTAGAACGAAGCCCCAAAGGATTTCCGACAGCTATTACCCATTCGCCGATCTGAACTTGATCGCTGTTTGCAAAGTGAGCCGGCTTTAAATTGTTCACGTCAATCTTAATTACAGCTAAATCCGTAAGTGGGTCACGACCTATCAATTTAGCTTTAAATTCTCTTTTATCATGTAAAATAACTTTAATACCATCATCTTTTGCATCTTCGACCACGTGATTGTTTGTTGCGATATAGCCGTCGGCAGATAAGATTACACCTGATCCTGCTCCGCTACTTTCTTCTGTATCAGGTTGCTCTTCTTCATTCCCTTTATTGTCGCGCGGATCGAAGGGCTCACCAAAAAATCTGAAGAAGTCACGCATTTGGTTTTTAGCTACTTTTTTTTCAGCAACGACACTAATACTTACGACTGTCTCATTCGACGCTTCACTTACCGCAACAAAAGCGTTATTAAGCGCCTTTACATTTTCATTGAGCGTAACGGGTGCATTTTTTGCTCCAATATCTGCTACACCACCGGCAAGAAGTGATTGAAGGCCGCTTTCAGAGAAATTTGCGAGTAGTATGACGCCAAATATAATCCCTACACCCACAAAAAACAGTGATGCAAATATTTGACTTTTTCTCATTGTTATACCTTTTTTTATAAAATGATACAGTTTATGAACATGATTATTAACGAATAATTACTGATATTGTTGCATAAAAAAGGCGGTATCACTATGAAGTAATACCGCCTTTTGCTTAACATATGTTAAGTATGTTAAGTTTTTCTTTACACCTTATTTTGTCACTGCCATCGAACTTACATGACTATAAGGACCCGAGACTAATTTAACTGTATATGTACCCGATGATAAATTGTCCGTCGGTACATTTACCGAATATTCACCAGGCTCCAATATGCCCAGCGGTAACGTTAATACCTCTTTACCGATGCCGTCGATTATCGTTATTGTCGTTGTTGTTTTCAATCCTATGCTGAAGTTCACTTCTCCACCCGCACTTGTTGTCGGATTAGGCGTTATCGAACTGATTCCGTTCGATTGTCCGCTCATCGAAATCCGACGTGCCTGATTGTAACATGTTGCCGGTGGGACAACTTCGATACCGTCACCGCTTATCGGGAAACATAAGTTAGCCTCAGCTCCGGCGGTAACCGTACCTTTTGCAAATGAATTCGACGATGGTAATAAGGTAAAGAATGATACATTCACCAAATCAATCATTGCATTATTCCCCGGTATCGGTGAAGCAACCGACGATGTCAGTTTTATAACTAAACTGCCATTATTATCAACCGGCGCGCCCGCCAATGTCCAATTAGGATTATTAACCGATACACCGCCTTGATAGATAAACATCTCCGACGGATAGGTAATCGTCAGCGTCAAGTCCTTCACTTTGGCTTCTACAGGTTCTGATGCCGCACTAAGCGTTACTTTGTAGGTTGCATTCTGTCCATACTGGATATCTCCCGATACTTTGTTAATATCCAAGCCACCCGAATATGCTACCGTTCTGCCTGTTAAGGTTTCCGTTCTATTTCCTACGCTCGATACTACCGTAACATCCACCGAATATGTTCCGGCTGTCGTCGGGGTATTGAATTGATACGTAATATCACGTTTCTCATCTGCGGTACCTTTTTCCGTCACTACAAAATAGGTCGGGGAATAATCCTGGACTACTGACCAATTTTGTGTCGTCATCGGATCAGGATTATACGTAATTGAACTTACCGTCAAGTCCGCATCGCCTGTATTCGATACCGTGATTACCGTCGCTGCAGGATTAGGATCGCCTACACAAAGCACAGGAGGATCAACATGTACTGTCTGTAAAATGCCTGTTCCTGAAGGGATATTGATTGTGGTACCGCGCAGAGTGGATGTTTGATCCGCTTCCGCATCACTTCTCGAGATTACCTGTGTTTGGAAACTACCTTCCGACTGACCGTTGAATACTGCATCAAACTCTACATAATCGCCTACTTTGTACAAGGTGACTGTTTGTGCTGTTGCCGTTCCGTTCGTTACCGTTGTCGTCGGATCATGGGCAAAACCCTGACTGCCATAGACATTACTATTCGTGGCACCTATAGGCATCTCCCCCAAATTTACCGTAAATGGTAACTGTACCGTTACGCTGTCGCCGAATAAATCATCTTCATATTCAAAACGTACTTTCTTCACGACCGCTTGAGTTGCTACCGCTACTCCATTATCAAGTGCCGTCTGTCCGAAATCTACATCCGAGGTTTTGATCTTGCCGAGAATACCGGCACCTAATAAGATGGCTTCAGGATTGATTGTCGGATCATTTGTCGTGAATTTTACCGTATAATTCATATCACCTCTCATCGGTGGATTGAAGGTCACAGGTATTGTTTTTGACTCATTTGGTTGTAATGTAATCGTCAAATCCACTTTATTATACTTAAACTCGGCAGTCGGATTACTTGCATCCGTTATCGTGATTGCTTGTGTTCCCGTATTTCTTAACGTTATGGCTGCAACTTCATTATAATCCTTTTTGATGCGACGACGTTTCCAATCGAAACCGGTAGCCAATAAGCCCGGTTTAATGCCTTCACCGCTCATTAACTCTACATTATCAATATTCGTTCCCGCATCGCTGATAAACTCCATCTTATCATCATACTTTTTCTCAGCCGTCGGGATAAATCGCACTTTGAATGCGCGCGGAGGACCATTGGGCTGCAATATCAATGGATTTGTTTTTGTGATACCATTAGTGCCATCCAATTTAGTACCGTTATAGTAGATCGTGAACTCGGGATTAACCGGTAAGGTATAACCCTCGACAACCAATGGTGCGGTTCCGATATTTCTAACGGTAAAGTCGCGTTCGGCATTATCATTTACCGTCATTTGTCCGAAGATAGCATCCGATTCTACCAATATGATCGGTTCACCCGGTTTGGCCAATACTTCAACAGGATAACCGAATACGCAATCATCTCCGATGCCGATATGATCGCGGAAATCTCCCGATTTATCACTGATGAAACTAACATTGAAGGTCTTTTCTTCTTTGGGTGACATCGTAAACGGTAAGGATATCGCCGTTCCGTTTGTTTCCGTAATCGTAAATCCGACTTTACTGTCCTTTAATTCAAGACGTTTTACCGTCGCAGGAAAATCGGAATTATTGATTGCTTTGAATGTTTTGGTTACAAGTTGACCTACTTTGACCGCTCCGAAATCCGTAGGATTTGTTTCGAGGATTACTTTGAATGCATTATACTGAATGGTGATTGAGGTATCGTTACCGGCTTTATCGATAAAGTATAGTTTCGCTCGTGCATCTTTGGCAGGATCAATTACTTTTAATGTCCAATTTGTGCGTATGGATTGACCGGCGATAATTTTATCGAATTTGAAATCATAATTATAGCTCGAATCGGGGTCTTGATCCATATAGATGATCGCAAGATTCGAACGTACATTCGCATCATTCGGTAAATCAGTTACGATAGGAGATTTACCATCGGCACCAACTACCGAACCATCGCATAATACTTTATATTCGGGATTAGGATTAACCGTATCTTTTTTCGATAAATTACCCAATGCGACACTCGTAGGAAATCCGTAGGAGTCGTAGTTCGAGAACCCATATGCATAAGCCGCAAATGGTTTTTTTGCTCTGATACGATATACACCAACGGTAGGTAAGTCTATTTGCTTAATTGCATATCGTTCGCCATTCGAGGATATGGATGTGAACAACTTTCCGGGTGATGAACCAAAACGACTTGCTACCGTACGCCATTCGAAAGCTCCATTATTAACCGATGCAAATTCCAAATCCTGCGGTATAACATCCCCTTCCCCAACGGCATACACTATATTCACAAAATTTCTATCAAATGGTGCCATTCCACCCTTAGCTGCCGGTGTTGCAAATACGATTTCCGTTTGATATTGTTCTATAGGAGTCAATACATATTGGAACGGATCACTCGAAACATCATCATCTGTTTGACCGGGATTATAAAGTGAAACATGGATTGGTTTATCTCCTGAAATAACAACCGGTCTTGGGGAACCATCACTGGAACGTGCTTCAAAAAATGCTGAATTCTCCGTTCTATTATTATTAGACAAAACTTTCCACGGCTGTCCATCCCTATATATTTGTATGTTCTTATAATCAGGGTGTGCATAAACTCTCACAACCGGATTATATAATCTATTTTTAACCGGGGTAACATGATACTCTTTACCCCATGTTTCACATGGAATATCCATATCCACCGTATAATCGCAAGCATAAACACCTGCCGGTATATTCGCGCATTGATTGCCGGAGGTAACTGCAACAGGTTTGTCCGAAGTTATCAAACTGCCTGATAAATCTTGTCCATCATCGTCATTTGCATAACAAAGTACATCCCCTTCCATCAATGTCCATTGTCTAGATTGGTTGGGTTTCTGTCCACCAGTAGTGATTGAGGCTTTATTTCCCCCCATAATAAATGTTACAACAGTATTATCATACGCTGCAACAATATTTGTCATTGAAGGAAGTTTGTAGGTAGAACCCGTAGCTGTGTACTGAGGATAAGACTCAACGACATATTTAGTACCCAAACCTGAAACAGGTATTGCAAGAAAACCGTCGGAAGTATAAAAGAATCTCGAAACCCCATACACAACAACTGGAGCCAACGAGGTAAGATGGATACCACATTTACCATATATTCTTTCAGGGGGAGCTTTTTGTCCACCACGTTTAGTATATGGTTGCCCTTGTGCAGGTGTGAAACGGAATTCAATAACATCATTCGCCTTAGCCATTTGGGTTTGGCTATAACCTGTACCGGGTATTTCTACCGTAATCGGTTGTTTAATCGCTGACGCTACAAAAAGCACAGTTGCATTTGCAGCACCTTGCGATTCCTCTTCGTAACATGGCGGGAACGAAACATAAAATTCCGTACCTGCATTTGTACTTCCGAGAAGTTTAGTCAGGTCGGTTTTCACATCTTTAGCCTTAACTTGTGCAAACATACTACTTTGCGATAAGAGCAAAGCCCAGCAAACAAGAAGCAAAAACTTTTTCATACACTATTCCATTTATCGTGAAAAAAAATATAATTATATCAAAAGTCAAAATGTATAATAACAGAGTCTCTCAATCACAATTTACAAATTTTATGCTTATTGTACTTATGGATTTAATAGTAATAATGTTGAAAACAACAAAATGTCTCAATATTGGGTCATAATTCAATACTTACTCTCCTTGTTTACATAAAAAAGGCGGTATCACTATGAAGTAATACCGCCTTTTGCTTAACATATGTTAAGTATGTTAAGTTTTTCTTTACACCTTATTTTGTCACTGCCATCGAACTTACATGACTATAAG
>JALHLL010000073.1:10566-13976 GCA_022844575.1 bacterium | reverse complement strand
TGTAATACGTTTTTACACATGGGAGGTCCGCAATTACAAAATAGAGCAATTCCGGGCTATAAGCCCGAAACCATTCCTGCAGGTGCGACAAGCTCACGATTCACACCACCTGCAAATACAGGACTGGGCTTTTTGGAACTCATCTCCGACAAAGATATTTTGGCTATGTCTGATCCTGACGATAGGGATGGCGACGGAATTTCAGGCATACCTAATTGGAGTACCGTTCCCGACTATGTACGAATACCTGTAAATGCCATATCGCAAAACGGGAAATATATATGCCGTTTCGGGAAAAAAGCATCTACCTTTGATTTATTACACCAAACGGTATCAGCTTATAATCAGGATATGGGAATCGTAAGTTCTTTTAATCCTACGGATGTTTATTCGGGGCTTGATATTGACCCCGAAGTATCCGATAAAACAATAAGGGACGTAGTATTTTATTTGCAAACATTAAAAACACCTATACAGCGCAATCCCGATGACAGTAGAGTAAAACAAGGAAAAAATATATTTATTCAGGCGCAATGTGCTGCATGCCATAAACCCGAATTAAAAACGGGCTATTCGCATATTGCTGCGCTTTCGTACAAAACCGTTTATCCGTATACCGATTTATTGCTTCATGATATGGGTAGCGGTCTTGATGACGGTTATACGGAAGGCAGTGCCAAAACCTATGAATGGCGCACACCTCCGCTTTGGGGTTTGGGTCTATCGCCTGCAACACAAGGAGGTAAGTATTTTCTTATGCACGATGGCAGAGCAAAAAGCATAATGGAGGCAATACAAATGCACGGCGGTGAAGCTGCTCGGAGCCGCGATAATGTTATGAAATTGTCGCAATCGGAAAGAGAAGATTTAATACTCTTCTTAGAAAGTTTATAAAATGGATAGAAAATCGTTTATAAAAAATTGCGGATTAGCTTGCTTAAGTTTAACTTCCATAAGCACTTTATTACAGGGTTGCGCAGGTAGTTATATAATTACCTTACCTATGAATGAGGAACGTATTATTGTCCCATTGCATCATTTTGAATTTACGGAAGATAAAAAAAAAATGTACAGACAACATATCATAGTAAAAAATGAACAGTTACAATTTCCGATATGTATTTATAGATTTTCGGAAAAAGAATATACTGCTATATATATGCGATGTACACATCAGGGAGCAGAGTTAAGAGCTTATGGCGATACATTGGTTTGTTATGCACATGGCAGCGAATTTGATAATAAAGGAAATGTGCAAAACCCTCCGGCAAATAAACCCCTTGTTACCTTCCCGATAATAGCGGGAGATAAAGAACTATCAATTACATTGAAAAAAGTATGAATACCTTTAGAATACGTATCACCGTATCGGTTTTATTATTGTTTATTGCCGGAATGAAAACACAGGCGCAAAGCGATACGACACTCTTAAAAAGAAAATCTGCCGATACGACAAAACAAGCACTAAATATGGATGCCGTTTATAATCGTCCATTTTTAGAACTTGGCAAATTACCGGTTTCATTGGGCGGATATGCTGAAGTAAATTGGCAACATATAGGAACGGACGGTATTTCGGAGGGGCATCAGTTTCAAATGCGTAGAATGACCCTCTTTGTCGCTTCATCCATTACCAATCAGATTAAATTTTTAAGCGAAATTGAATTGGAAGAAGGCGGCAAGGAAATAAATATTGAGTTTGCCGCCGTAGATGTGGAATTTGTCCCCCTATTAAATATAAGAGCGGGTATTATTATGAATCCTATAGGCAGTTTCAATCAAAATCATGATGGGCCTAAATGGGAATTCACCGACCGTCCTATTTCCTCGACACAAATGCTACCCGCCACATGGAGTAATGCCGGTTTCGGCTTATTCGGTAAAACATATAGCAGCGGATGGATGTTCGGATATGAAGCATATATTTCCGGCGGATTTGATGCAACGATTATTGATAATGAAGAAAATAAAACATTTCTACCTTCGGCAAAAGCAAATAGAGGACGATTTGAAGAAGGCAATACGCTTTATACGGGAAAAATAGCCGCACGAAATTCAAAAATCGGCGAGATCGGTATATCATATATGGGTGGTATTTATAATACACACGAACGGGACGGACTTATTTTAGATGATGAGCGTAGATGTCATGTATTTGCCATTGATTTTAATTCGACATTGCCCGAACTTAATACTACCATTATAGGCGAGTGGGCATGGGTAAATGTAGATGTACCTGATACGTACACACAACAATATGGCAATCAACAACATGGTGGTTTTATTGATATTGTTCAGCCGATTTTTAAGGGGAAATTGTTTAATTGGGAAAATACCGTATTAAACATTGCCTGCAGGGTGGAATATGTTGATTGGAATGTAGGAAATTTCAGAGAAACCGGAGATAATATAGGTGAAGATTTATGGAGCATTATGCCTGCTGTCAGTTTCAGACCGACAACACAAACCGTTTTACGGTTAAATTACCGCTATCAAATGCAAAAGGATGTTTTGAATAATGAACCTGCAAAAACGGGTGGATTTAATTTCGGTATTTCAACCTATTTTTAAGGCAAAAACTATTCGTCATAAACGTTCCCTAATGTGTTGTACTTTTACCTGCAACATTTCCGACAAAAGCATGCCCGTCAAACACCGAAATCCCATTTTCTGTGCCGAACCAGATATTCCCCTGATTATCATTAAAAATGCTTACAACGACATCACTTGCTAAGCCATCTTTTTTTGTGTAATTTTTTAACTGATTATCTTTATAATACCAGACACCTGAATCTACAGTAGCAAACCACAGTCCACCATCTTTATCTTCATTAATAGCAAAAACACGAGCCAATGTACCGGACTTACCTTCAATTCCTGTTCTTCCAAAACCCGGATTACCAAGCCCCTTTTCTTTCGTAAGATTTGTAAATGTGATACCATCATAACGAATTACCCCTTCGCCATTGGTACCAAACCAGATAATTCCCCTACTATCTTGAAAGATCGCTCTTATTGGCAAATCCAATCCCTTTTCTCTGTAATTACGAAAAGTCTTTCCATTGTATAGATAAGCCCCTCTTAACTCAGTGCCTATCCATAAATTCCCGTTTTTATCAATCAGTGTACTATACACCGAATATACAGTATGATGATAACCGGGGTTGGTATCCCATAACTTCTTATCTGCTTCATCAATCGGTAGAGGTATATAATTCATCGAAGAGCCATCAAAATACTGTACACCCCTATGGGCGGACGACCATATACTTTCCTTAACACTGTTATGTGTGTTGAAGGTAAGTAGTTTTCCCTTTACATCATTGACATCACTATGAGCGTTAGGAATTTCTGTAAATACTTTACCATTAAAACGACTAATACCATCGCTTGTGTAAAACAACAGATTG
>JALHLL010000073.1:0-10556 GCA_022844575.1 bacterium | reverse complement strand
CCTCACGTATATCTCTCACAAAATCACTGCTAAGACCATCTTTTTTTGTGTAGAACTTAGCCGTTCCATTATATTGACAAGCACCGAATCCGTCGGTAGCAAACCACAAACTCCCTTTGCTGTCACGCATTATTCGAACTACAGACTTACCATTTAAAAACGAAAAGTTGTCAGTGGCAAAACTCTGTTCAACAGTTTGTTTTTCCTTTGTTACCTTTTCATTTCCGGTACAAGAAAGAATACTGAAAGGTAATAGTAAAAGTATAAGAGTAAAGTTCAATGTTGATTTTTCCATTTTCATCTCTCCTGCTATGGATACTATACGTATTATATACCAAATTTACGGCAATGCTCACTTTTCATCGGACACCTTAACGGGTGCTTAACAAAAAATAACGGCGTATTCTTATCAATGATATATAATTTTACACTAAGTTTTTAATCAATCTCTGCTCTCTAATAATGAGATCACATAATCCACAAATCATGTTAAAGAATATGCTAAACAGAGATATGCTACAATTGAGAATGCTTCTTTTCCTTACCGTATTTGCTACATTCTTTTCATGCAATGGACATGAACCCGTGAAAGAGATACCGCAGAGTCTTAGTACAATACCGTTAATGACTCCGCCCGGCGATACTGTTACGGAACTGAGCAATAATATCATGATTGTATATCAGGACAAGCGTAACAATTATTGGTTCGGAAGCTGGAAAGACGGCGTGTATCGTTATGACGGAAAAACTATTGTGCATTATACCACTAAACATGGATTGAGCGATAATAGAGTTGATGAGATTAAAGAAGATAAACTGGGCAATATATACTTTAATACAAGTAAAGGCATAAACAAATTTGATGGTAAGAAGTTTAGTACACTCATCGTAACAAATACCAATGAATGGAAACTTGAAAAAGATGATGTATGGTTCAAGGGTACGAATGGTTCAGGTCATGTCCATCGTTACGATGGTAGTGTGCTGCATCGTCTGACCTTCCCAACTATTAGTGTAAATGGTAAGACGATAAAAAATCATTCGCATCCGGCTCAAGACCCATATACCGTCTATTGTAATTACACTGACTCTAAAGGGAATATATGGTTTGGCACTGCTGCAGTGGGAGTATGCCGTTATAACGGTAAAACCTTAGATTGGATTACGGAGGATGATGTTACCGAACTTCACGGTGGTCCCGCCAACGGAGTCCGATCAATTATAGAAGATAAAGAAGGATACTTTTGGTTTAACAGCAATTATCGTTATAAAGTATATGACTATCTAAACACTGAAAAAATTAACGGTGACGATCGGAAGTTTTACACGAGGGTAAAGAGTATCGGTAATTTGGATGGAAAAGAAGATAGTGATTTGAGTGAGTATTTATCCATAACAAAAGACATGAATAAGAATTTGTGGATAGCAACATATAAATCGGGTGTTTGGTTTTATGATGGGAAAAAGACTTCTCAATATATAGTAAAAGATGGCACAGAGGAAATAACTCTCTTTTACATATACACCGACAAAATAGGTACAATATGGTTAGGTACTCATGAAAATGGAGTGTACACATTTAATGGTACATCCTTTGAAAAATTCGGATTGAAATAAAAGAAACATGTTTAAAGCTGATGAATTCGGAACACTACATTTACACATAGAAATGAAAATCCAAAAAAAAATATTGACACTTATTCTTTTTAGTTTGATAATAGTTTCTTGTCAACAAACAAGTGAAGAGAAAACCATTAAGCAGACTACTAAAAATACAAAAGAGCATAGATACACAAAGGTAATTTCAGACTCAACAAATACTTTGACAAATAGAGTCGAAAATTTGGATGTTGAATATACTGTTTGGGAATGTGTTTGCCCCAATTGGATACGAACTATTGATAAGAAAAGAAGTGACTCTACAAAAAGTCTTTTGGGACTCCATTTTTACATTGAACCTGCAAACAAGAACTTGGAGCTTCCTCATCATTTTGATGCTTTTACACACTACTTGAAAATTAAAGGTCAGTTTTATGAAAAAGAAGATTATCCGAAAGGTACGGTAGAAACTGAAGAGCCAATGTCAAAAGCAAAAGTGTTTCGATATACTGAACTTGAGGTGCTTAACAAAGCTAATATTAAACCTGTAAACAATACACAATCTTTGACACTTACTTATAATGCAATCTCCTGTGACTGCGCTCAATGGAGTGAAGTAAGATTCGACAACTACCCTGACAAAAGAGTTTATTACTGGTTGCAGCCTGCAACTGTAAAATTACTAAACGCGAACACTCTTTTTGATGGAGAAAACTTACCTGTGAAAATAAAAGTAACAGGAAGAATTGTCAATGAGAATGGCTTCCCAAGGGGAAAGAACTTATCAAAAGTCGGGCGAGATGCAGCTGGCACTGTTTTTGAATACACAGACATTGAAGTACTTAGAAACGGTCATGAGAAAAACAGCGATTAACAAAGTTTACAAAAATCGTAAGTGTATTTTTCTGCATTGCTCCACCTTTAGTAGTGCATTTTGCAAAAAATCAAAACTTGCTTATGCAAACGGTTTTGACACTTTATCCCCTTCTTGGTATTAACGAACAGCGGATGTTTTTTTGATTATAACAGTATGTTCCGGTGATTGGGCCAGAATTTACATTCCACATCTATTCCTAAGACCGTAAAATTTTTATATTTTTACATGTTGCTTTATTGTGTACTCACGAACAAACACTAGTGTTTTCTTACACAAAATACAATTGCTCTTCTAAACAACAATAGATTCCCCATATCACGTAAAAAAACGGAGTCAAACCATATATTTTAATCGTTAATCTCATTAAAGTATAGAGTTATGTTATCAACAATTAATAAAAACTTACATGACACGTATAATCTTGTTCCTTCTATCCGCTTTTTTGATAATTCCGGGAAATGCCAAATCACAGTACTGTACTGACGATTCCAGATATACCGACGCACAATTTTTTGAATCCAATGAAATTACTATTGGAACAAATATCCAATTTGGTACCGTTCCTGACTTCAAGGGAGATCCGTATCCATTACTTATGGATCTCTACTACCCAAATCTGGAAGTTGATCTATCTCCGAAACGTCCGTTTATTATGTTATTCCATGGCGGCGGTTTTTCATCAGGTGACAAACAATCCGGTGATATTCGGGATTTATGCTTTCATCTGGCTTTGAGAGGTTTTGTTTGCGCATCCGTTAATTATAGGCTCGGCTACGATTTTTCCGAATACGGACAGTACAAGGCAAGATATAGAGCAATTCAGGATGGAAACGCTGCCCTAAGGTACATTGTTAACAATGCGAATACAGTGAGAATTGATACAACTTGGTTGTTCGTCGGAGGACAAAGTGCAGGGTCTTTGCTTGCCTTATCTATGGTTTATGCAGACCAATCCGAACTTGATAGCATATCCTTGTTGTATAATTCTACTGCTATTAGTAAGGAATTAGGAAATCTTCAAACCTCAGGCAATAATTTACTTAACACATATTCAATCAAAGGTATTTTTAATAATTGGGGAGCGGTTTCTAAAAGCGAGGTTGATTTCAATGAGATGATACCAACAGTAGCTTTTCACGGGGAACTAGACTCAACTGTAGCGATTGATTCAGATAATTCTTTTGCCAATTATACACTTAATGGTTCCAGAGCTATACATTATGAACTCGTAGCTCGTAATATTTGTAGCGAACTTACGGTAGATAAAACAGGTGGGCATGGAATATTTAGGAATGCCAGTAGTGCTTTCAGAGCACAAAGGGCAAGTTGCTTTTTTAAAAGTGTTTTTTGTGACAAATGCTCAAGTTTTTATACAACTGATTCAATACCCTCAAATTGTTCATTACCTGTAAGTGTTAACGAGTTAAATTTCGACTCGAATATGAAGGTTTATCCGAATCCCATCAATACATTTTTGACTGTCAAAGAATATAATGAAGGAGTTACGCAGTATTCCATCATAAGTGTTTATGGTCAGACATTACAAAATGGTACGATAGATGATGAAAGAATTGATATTTCTTACCTCCCGGTTGGCTTATATTATCTTCAAATTGGAAATCATGTAGAAAAATTTACTGTATTCAGATAAAATATTAGAACTAATTTACTTCCATTTCGATTTTGAGAATAAAAAGAGTTGGAATCTATTCAATGTATTATCGTTCACACCGAATTTCTACATCAAGAAAATTTACAGTAGTATTTCCTTCTCCTCGGGAGTATTCATGGGCACTTACAAAAAGATAAGGAAGACATGTCGCGGTGTAGAGTGCTATAAATAACACTCTTAATATCTATGTTTTGATAAATTTAATAATCTGATTTCCTACTTTGGCAAAGTACACTCCCGCTATCAAGCCCGAAACATCAATCTTTTCTCGCCACTCTGTTTCTATCACTTTTAAACCGAGAGTGGAGGAGATTTCGATTTTCCCATTTTTTTGGTTTGTCCTTATAATTAAATACTCAGAGACAGGATTTGGGAAAACAGAAATGGCAAAATTCTCTTTAACTTCACCAGCACTATTCGGTGTTTGAACAATGACAGTACAAACCTCTTTAAATCCACCATCTACCGTTGTAGCAACTATTTCACAGTTTCCTTGCTTTAGTGCTTCCACAAATCCATCTTGGGATATGCTTGCAACATTTGGATTTGAACTAAACCAAGTAACAGATTTATTACTTGCATTATCCGGTAATATATTAGCAAACAAAGTGAGTGTATCTGCAACGTTGAGAGTAGTTGAATTAAGACTCAGCTGCAATGATGTTACATTTATTATCGGATAAATTGAATCAGACTCTATGGCACCAATAGTACGCTGTGCTTTAAAGGGTTTATCATAATAATCAAGTTTTGGTTCTTGCACATTAGCACCCGATCTCAAAGCAGGGCTTTTACTATCTACTTTATAATCATCATTAATTAAATCTTTAAGTAGTGGGTTGCAATTTTGTTGTTGACAAACTGAACTCCCTTGATTTCTTCGGCATCATAATCACCACCATTTGGGTCTGGGCCTGTCCAATTTGTTCTGTGTGCTGCATAAAATAAGTTGTTTTGGAATATTATTGATGGAAAGTCAATATTTTTGGCATTCGTTGAACCATTAAAATAGATGGTTTTGTCTAAATAAAATAAATTATTCACTAGTATATTATTCTTATTTTCATATTCTACTTCGTCTGAAAGCAACCTCATAACAAAAGTTACCGGTGAAACAATAGTATTATTTATTATCTCGGTATTAATGGCTAATCCAATTGAAAAAGGTGCTCTACCACCAATAATTATATTTGAGTATATTTTAACATCTTTTGCATGCCAGTCATCGGCATCAGGGCAATAAAACTCCTTCCCCCCACTCTCACCAATTTTCAATGCACAATCGTCAATACCAACATTCTTAAAAAAATTTGCGTAAACCAAAATATTCATTGTGCCGAGTTTGAACTGAATTCCTTTAGTTTTAATGTTCTCGAAGCAACAATTTCGTACTACACCATTTCTACTTTCATTGAGAGCAATACCAGCTGCATTACTTGTGTTATTAATAAATTTACATTTGCTTACAACAAAATCGGAAACACCTCCTAACTTAATCGTATTACCACCGGATACATCCGAAAATGAGCAACTATCAATTATAATGTGATGAGAAAGCCTATTACAATCTCCGGCATGGTCGAAGTGCAACAAAGTATTATTGTATTGAGAAGTTGTTTTAAAGTTAAGTTTTTCGATTCTAATAAATTCTGAGCTTGTAAATTGCCACCCTCCATTTATTTCCACTATCTCGTTAGGTGCTTTTGTTATAACAATCCATTGTTTTGCATTCCCTTTCAATCCGGCATAGTACTGGTAGGTATTATAAGTGCCGCTATGAATAAACACTGAATCCCCAGGTTGTAGAGTTGGGCACGCTGACTGTATATTGGGAAAGTCTTTCCCATTCCCAATATGTACATTCTTTGCAATACTAAAAGATGTAAACAATAAAAATAAAGATATAATCCTCATAAGGTTGTTCAGCATGCCTACCCTTTGTTAAAAGTGTTAAACAAAGAAAAAAATAACTAATTAAAAGTTTCGTAATGTAAATTTGTCTTTACAATTATAAAATCACTGGCCTAAATCAGTCTCCCAATTTACTTATTTGTTTGTATATCAAGAGAATAGTAATAACTTCTTCTTTATTTTTCATATTTCATTTTTTAATTCTAACTTCTTATTGTTCCCATTTCAAGGTTCGGAACATTGCATATACACTATGTATTTTACAGTTTACAAAAGACTAACTATAAATATTCACATTCGATTACCGCTAATCGCTTCTCTATAACGGATTATTGTTGAACAATCATTGCATCAATAACGCATGATTGTGATAGAACATTAACATATAAGTATGATTGACAGTTACCAAAATCTTTCACAGGAAATTCATCGTAACACTCAAATCCATACACTATGTTCTTCCTTGGTGTCTACTGCAAACAAATCTTGCTAAATAATATTACTCAGATATCCCAAAAAATATAATAGTACGGACATGAACGTGTCATAGAGCCGTACTATTATTTAATTATATAAGTTAATCAACTAAATTTCCTACTCCCATTCAATAGTGGCGGGTGGTTTGGAGGAAATATCATACGTAACGCGGTTAACGCCACGTACTTCATTAATTATTCTGCTTGACATACGCGCAAGCACATCATAAGGCATCGGATACCAATCCGCCGTCATGCCATCGGTGCTCGTAACGGCACGCAAAGCACATACATATTCATAGGTGCGTTCATCGCCCATTACGCCAACGCTTTGCACGGGCAATAATACGGCAAATGCCTGCCAAATATCATTGTATAATCCAGCCTTATGAATTTCATCGAGGTATATATCATCCACACGACGTAAAATAGATAAACGGTCATCAGATACTTCACTTAATACTCTAATTGCCAAACCGGGTCCGGGGAATGGGTGTCGGTCAACAAACCAATCGGGTATGCCTAACGTGCGCCCTACATTCCGTACTTCATCCTTAAATAATTCACGGAAGGGTTCAATCAATTTCAAGTTCATTGTTTCCGGCAAACCACCCACATTATGATGTGATTTGATGGTTACGGAAGGTCCCTTCACCGATACCGATTCTATCACATCGGGATATAATGTACCCTGTGCTAAAAAGGCGGAATCTCGGAATTTTTTTGCCTCAACTTCAAAAACATCAATAAAGGTTTTGCCTATAATTTTTCTTTTTTGTTCGGGGTCGCTAATGCCGTCCAATCTGCTTAAAAATAATTCCGAAGCATCCACAACATCAATAGACATCGAAAAATGTTCACGGAATAATCGTTCAATGGTAGCACTTTCTTCAGTACGCATTAAGCCCGAATCGACGTGTATGCAATGTAATTGATCACCAATTGCCTTATGCAATAATACCGCCGCTACGGTGGAATCCACACCGCCCGAAAGCGCACAAATTACTCCGCCCGTTCCGACTGTTTCCCTAATTTCCTTAATCTTATTATCAATAAAATGTTCGGCATCCCAATCTCCGGCACAACCGCATATTTTCTTCACAAAATTGTTCAGAATAATTTTTCCATCCGCCGTATGGTGTACTTCCGGGTGAAATTGAACGCCCCATATTTTTATTTCATTATTGCGAACACAACAAATGGGTGCATTTTCCGTATGGGCAATCACTTCAAAATTATCGGGCAATTTGGTTAATGAATCGCCATGGCTCATCCATACTATCGAGTGTTCGCCAATTCCTTCAAATAAAACATCAGGTACGTTTATAATTACTTCTGCACGACCATATTCACGCTTTGCCGATTTATTTACTTCACCACCAAGTTGATAAGCCATTAATTGCAAACCGTAACAAACACCCAGAAGTGGTACACCATTTTTAACAGCATAATCAAACACATTAAAAACGGGTATCGGAGCATCGGCGGCATAAACACTGGAGGGACCACCCGAAAGTATGATACCCTTCGGCTTTAATTCGGCAAATTTCTCTTCCGTAATATTATAAGGATGAATCTCGCAATAAACACCGCATTCTCTTACGCGGCGCGCAATTAATTGAGTGAATTGTGAACCGAAATCAAGAATTACGATTGTTTCCATATAGGGTAGTATATCTATAATAGTATAAAATTATTTTTTCTTTTTCGGTTTAGGTTTTGTTTGCTTTTCATTCGGCGATGTTACCGGAGTGCTTTGTTTTACCGTATATTCCGATGTTTTTATTCTTTGTTTTTTAAACATTGTTATCCATTTTGTCACATCCTGTTGTGCTACCGCCGTACTTGTAATATTCCATATCATCGTATAAATGGAATTATGTGTTTTTATAATACCATATACTTGGGTTTGCGGTACTACTTTTTCTGTAGAGTCGGGATTTTGTACTATAAAGAAAATACGCGGGTAGTCAGCATTATCTTCACGCTCTATCACTTTTACCGTAGCATTTTTTGAGTCACGTAAAACCTGACCCGCCATAAAATTCATAATCGTATCTAAGGGAATTTTGCCCCTTGCATTTTTTTGGGTTAATACACTTATCGCTTCTTGCGCCACATCTATCGTATTACCTTCTCTTACCAAACGGATTTGCAATAAATCCTTCGTATCCGATTTATATGCCTCAACCCATTTTTTACCACCATCGTCAAAATTATAATCGAGCGTTTCGGCTATAGGCGTTCCATCAGCGGCAAGCCCCAAACAAAATTCATTGTGCAAATCCTTAGCATCTTGTTCATTTTTTTGCTTTCCTATTGTAAAATCCGCGCATGCTTTTCCTGCCTGACCCAAACGATAGTGAATTTGTCCGCGTAAGGAATATATTCCCTCATAATTAGGGTTTGTTTTTACAACTTGGTCAGCATCTTCAAGTGCCTTTTGTACATTGTCATTCATAGCATGCAAGTTTGCACGCATGTATAGGGCTTGGTCATAATTCGGCTTCAATTCCAATGTACGGTTTGCATCTATCATTGCATTAGCAAAGTCCTTACGCGACATATATATATTGGCGCGGTTAAATCTCGCTATGCTCGATGTATCGCGCAAACGTATTGATTTGCCATAATATATTTCTGCACTATCAAGTTGTCCGTTCTTGTGATGACCGAATGCAATAGATAAATAGCCCTCAACTGTTTGTGCTTCAACTGCCGTGTGTATAAGCAAAGCGGCAATAACAATGAATTTCATCATGTGCTTAGGTGATTTTGTTCAAAAAATTAAGCACAAAGATACGAAGGAACAAAAGGAGAATACGAACAAGATTTGAATATATCAACATATGTTCATATATTTGTATTAGAAATTTAGCACAAATCATAAGCATATATGGCACAGGAAACAACATCGTTAATAAGAGAAGTTCAACGCTTGGAGAAAGCGGCTGAGGTTCTGAAAACAATAGCGCATCCCGTCAGGTTGGAAGTTCTTAATTTATTAGAGTTATATAAAGAACTCACAGTATCGGGCATACAGGAACGTCTATCCGTTCCGATTGAGCAATCCATGTTATCACATCATCTTATAAAAATGAAAGATAAGGGGGTTTTGCTCTCACAAAAAAACGGTGTAAGCGTTGCATATCGGCTGGCAGAGCCGAATATCACTAAAATTTTTAGTTGTATGGAAATGTGCAGCATTTTTTAGGTGACGAGACTATGGAATATGCACTTGCACTCATAATGGGGTTTTCTCTCGGTTTACTTGGTGGTGGCGGTTCAATCTTAACCGTTCCTATCCTTGTGTACATTGCGGGAGTGCAACCATTACGCGCAACGGGTTATTCATTGTTTATCGTGGGGTTGACTGCACTTTTCGGCACTATTGTCAATACACGGCACTCATTAGTGCGTTTTCGTGAAGGGTTAATATTTTCCGTACCGGCTTTTGCCGTGGTATATACCATTAGGGCTTTCATATTACCGATGATACCCGATACAATTCATATCGGCACATTCACCATACTCAAATCGGTAGCACTCATGCTGTTTTTCGCAGCAATAATGATGGCGGCAGGTATTAGCATGTTATTACCGAGAAAAGAAGCTGAGGGAGTTCATTCAGTCAATTATCTTAAAATTATCGTAAGCGGAATTATTGTCGGTTTAATTACAAGTTTTGTGGGCGCAGGTGGCGGATTTCTTATAGTACCTTCATTGGTACTTCTGCTCCGTATTCCCATTCGCGAAGCCGTAGCAACATCACTTTTTATTATCACACTTAACTCAATGGTGGGGTTTATAGGCGATATAAGTACCGGTGCAATGATTGAGTGGAGCTTCCTTCTCACATTCGTTATCATTTCTATAATCGGAATGATTATCGGTACAAATGTAGCATCAAAAATCAATCCTCTTATAACAAAAAAGATATTCGCTTATTTTATAATAGTCATGAGTATTTTTATTACATCAAAAGAAATTTTTCAATTTTAACTTTAAAGGGTATTTATGA
>JALHLL010000072.1 GCA_022844575.1 bacterium | reverse complement strand
TATATATGCCGGCGAAAATAAAGTTAACTCATTAGCCGAATGGAACGGTAAAACATGGATTCCTGTAGGGTCAGGCATTCAGAACGGAATTTCCAATAGAAAGATAAATTCTACATTCTCAGTAGCCGGATATATCTCCACCCTTGCAAGTTATGATAACGGTTTTCTTATCGGAGGCGATTTTGCAGGAATCGGAGGTACAGCAGCTTCCGGTATAGGAATGTACAAAAATTCAGTGATTACTGAATTTGGGGGAGGTATTAACGGGGCATATACACCGTCCTTCGGCAATTCCACTTTGGCTGTGGATTGTATTTTGGTTGATGGAAATAATGTATATATAGGCGGTACTTTTCAGACAGTTGGCGGTAAAACGGTAAATAATATTGCCCGATGGGATGGTACGCAATGGCATGCCCTTGGGAGTGGTCTATATTTAAATGCTCAAGCACCTACTCAAGTACTTACCATTAAAAAAATGCCGGACGGAAAAATTATTGCAGGTGGTTATTTCACTGAGGCGGGTGGAAAAGCTGTGAATAGTTTAGCAATTTGGGATGGTAATTCGTGGAGTTCATTAGGTGTAAGAGATACCACCGATGTCCTCTGCACGATACGCGATATAGAATGTACCGGAAATAATGTTTATATAGGCGGATGGATAAAAACACTCAATGGAAAGTATATACGGGACATAGCCCATTGGGACGGTATGCAATGGAATGATTTGGATGGCGGCGTTAGTAATCAATATTCCTCAGCATCAGTTTATGCGTTAAAAGTATCCGGCGATAAATTGTACGTAGGTGGCAGTTTTAATGTGGCGGGTAATTTTGAAGCAAAAAATATTGCTGTGTGGGAGATAAATAATAAAAAATGGACTACATTGGGTAGCGGGGTGCGTAACATACATAATGCGGGCTATGTTAATTCATTTGCTTTTTTACAAGATACCCTATTCCTTTCCGGTGCCTTCGATAGAGCGGGGATAACACCTTCCGTAAATATTGCAGCTTGGTTACCTAAAAACACAACATCGATAGAAAATGAAGAAGCAAATACGGCTACGAATCAAATTGTGAATGTATTTCCTAACCCTGCACGTGATTATGTTGAAATACTATACAATGAATTTATTAATTCCAAACAAAATATCATCGTTCACGATGCTTTAGGAAGAGCTATAAACACCGAAACATTATTACCCGAATTAGGTACAAATCGTATAAGATTACATACATCGTCATTATCAACCGGTCTCTACTCGCTGCGAATTGACCACGGAGTAAACTCGTTCAGTACTGTGTTTTTTATTTCTCGATAAGCCATTCACTAATCCATTACAGTTATGAAACGCCACTTACTATACATCTTTGCCATACAATTGTGTTCTATTATAGGTACGGTAAGTGCTTTTTCGCAATCATTAACCGTGTATGGTGTAAGAGTTTCTGCTTTTCCGTCTGTTATTGCCAATTTTTCGGCAAGGGATGTACAAAATAAACAAATATCTACATTGTCGCCATCGGATTTTACGGTAAAAGAAAATGGAGTAAGCAGAAATATAATACGAGTAACATGCCCGACCGACCAAACACCAAGTATTATATCATCGGTTTTGGTAATGGATATTTCAGGTTCAATGTTGGGTGGAGCACCCGAAACTAATATGGATTTGGCTAAACAGGCGGGAAAATGGTGGGTAAAAGCTTTACCGAATGACGGTTCCGAATGCGCCATAACAAGTTTTGACGGAGATTCCTATATCAATCAGGACTTTACAACACATAAATCAAAATTGAATAGTGCAATTGAGGCACTTACTCCGGTGGGGACTACAAATTATAATGCAGGATTTATTGATGGTTCCGGAGCTGGTTTATTGGTAATGGACAGGGCAAAATATAAAAGAGTTCTCATATTTCTAACGGATGGTTTGGGAACTGCAAATGAAGCTGCTATTATTTCGCAGGCAAATCAAAAAAATACTACTATCTTTTGTGTCGGTATTCGATTGCCTATACCCGAAGCATTAAAAAATATAGCTGCACAAACGAGCGGATTGTGGTTTGAAAATGTTAAAACTCCTGAGGAAATAGTAGATGTGTACGATATTATTTTACGGAAAGCAATAGATGGCGCACCATGCGAAATAGAGTGGGAAACGGATGTATCGTGTACGGCGAAAAGATCCGCAATTATAAATGCGGTTAAATATGGAATTTCTGATTCTGCTTCATACTTTTTATCTGTACAAGATTTACCCGGAGTCTCGCCTTCTACATTTTCCGTCCGTTTCACAGATATTGCTCCGGGAAATTCGGATGCAAAAAAAGTTGATATTACGGCAACATCAAATAATGTTGTTATTGATAATATTGTCAGTAATAATCCCGAGTTTGCTATTATTCCTATTACCAATTTCCCATGGATATTAAACAGAGGAGAAACGAAATCATTTGATGTGCGTTTTACACCGAGTGATTCGATGCTGACATTTGCAAAGATAAAAATACTCGGAAATATATGTGTAAATTCTACACTTTATGCAGCAGGCGGCTACCCGGGTAAAAGAAAAAAAGAATTAAAGTTAACAGTACATAAACCGAATGGAGGGGAATTATTTGTTGCGGGAGACACAACTACTCTCGAATGGAGCGGTATTTTACCCACCGACACTGTGCGACTTGATTATTCTACGGATAATGGAAATACATGGTTGCCGATTATTGACAAAGTAATGGGCTTTAACTATTTGTGGAAAGTACCGGAAACACCGAGCAATAATTGTCTATTACGAGCACGATTATTAGCATTGAAAAAAACGGATAGCATTATTTTCCTTAGCGGACATACCGGTACAGTGCATGAAGCTTGTTTTAGCCCTGACGGAGCCCGAGCGGCAACCGTAAGCGAAGATGAAACACTACGCATTTGGGATGCTGAATCGGGTAATGAAATTACGAACGCTATACCCCTCGATTTTACAAGACGACCATCTAGAGGCAAAACGGTATCGTGGAGTCCCGAAGGTAATTATATTGCCGCAGCCGGTGATATGGGGGCGGCTTTATTCGATGGTATTACTTATGCAAAACAAAAAGACCTTCTGCATCCACTGGCTCAGGATATTGTAACAGGTACTTTTACTCCTGATGGCAATTATTATATAGCATCGGGTTCATTTTCGAACCTTGTCATATGGTCAGTTGACAATCCCTCCGTATTCGGTTCGGGTACTTCATCACACACGGATGTTATAAACAGATTAACAATCAAAAAATATTCGGAACTAAATAATGTTATTGAATTACATTTACTTTCAGCAAGTGATGATAGGACTGCAAAAATAATAGAGTACAAGGTAACAAAAAATCCCACATTTATTAGTCTAAGCTCTTTTCTAAACAATACATTCCCACCTTTTTCAACAGAAGATAATAAAGTAGCACATATTCAGCATCCTAATTTTCCCGAATTACGTTTGGCGGCTGCCAATAACGGAATTATATTACGTTATCCCGATGGTGCGAAATTTGATTTATCATTGGGGAATATTAATGATATAGAATATTCACCTGACGGAAAGTTTATAGCTGTAGCATTTAATTCCGGTCAATTAGCTGTCCTTAATTCAACAACAATGGATGTGGAGCGTTTATTGGAAAGAAATATAGCGAGTGCATTTTCGGTACGGTGGGATGCCTATGGAAGCAGAATAATAGCTTCCTATGCGAATAATATAGCATTAATTTGGGAAGTTGCCGATGTTGTTTTGCAACAAGATGTCTCGGATCATGTATGGAGTATCGTTTCCCCTCAAATTGAACCGATAAAGGATATTGATTTGGGTATTTTGCCTGTTTTAACAAGCCTCGATTCTGTAATACAAGGTGTCTTATGCTGTAAAAATTATATGAAAAATAATTTTATGGTAGATTCAGTTAAAATCATAAATGACACGGAAGGAAATTTTGCGATTGTATCCGGCGTGCCTGCTCAATTTTCGCCACCATTACCTTCATGTATATTCGTTGAATTACGTTTTACTCCGAAAACCGAAGGAATGAAAAATGCGATTTTACGACTATATGCTAATGGCAAGATTTTTGAAATACCTATACGAGGAATAGGTGTTGATATCGAATTGAGTTATTTCGATAAAGTGATAGATTTTGGTAAAGTTCCTGTCGGTTTATGGAGGGATTCATTAGTTACACCTGCCCTAACCAATACATCAAAGTTTATGACAGAGATTACGAGTTCGCGTATTACTTTGCCGGGTATTAATCATTTTTCCATTATTGGTGGTGATACGACAATTGTTTTGCAATATAATGAAATACAAACATTACGACTGCGATTTGCGCCCAGAGATGTAGGGCGTACAAGTGCGCGAGTACGCATAGAGTTCAGAAGAAGGGAAGAGATTGTTCCTACAGTACGTAGCCATGTGTATATAAAACTTTTGGGCGAAGGGATTTGTGTAGGAACTGATTCCACAAAACCGATTATTACAGGTTTTGGTCAGAAAACAATGTCCGTTCTTACAGGCCGAAGAATTAATGTACCTGTTATTATTAAAGCCCCTCAAGGAGCCGATATAAAAGAATTGCCGAGAGAATTTACTACACAAATTTCATTTAATGCAAGTCTTTTATATCCGCGAACAGAACCGAGAGGAATTGTTGAAGATGGTATTAGAAAAATGAGTTTTTCAGGTACTCGTGCTCTGAATAATGATACCTTAGTAAACATTTCGATGCTTACATTATTCGGTAATAGTGATAGAACGGATATAAATGTTGATACGCTTTATTTTACAGACGGATGCCCCACTATAATAAAACCGGAGAATATATCGGTAGTGTTTACAGATATATGCGAAGCCGGTGGTGAAAAACGCCTTATTACAAATGCACCGAAAACAGGAGTTACCCTTACTCCGAATATTGTAACAGGGAACGAACTGATGGTATTAGCAACGTTTGCTGAAGATACGCAGGCAAATATATCCATCATAAATCCGCTTGGAAAACAAATTGCAGTAAAATACTTCCGATACTTGAGTTCGGGTACATATGATATCCCCTTTGAACTGCAGGATGTAATGTCGGGCTTATATACAATTATAATAACAACGCGTAGCGAAAGCACTCAAACACAATTTATAAAATGGTGATGTGTGAAGAGAATATTCTTGTTAACAAAAAAGGTAATGTTAAAAAAAATTGTTTGTTGTTTTGTTTTTATAGTTATTCCATACCCATTGCTCGCACAAAAGATAATTGATAATAAAAGAAATAGATTCGGCGGTTATATACACTATACACTCAATTTTCACTCGGCGGATTTTAAACAATTACCGAATGTTGAAAATTGCTGTCCGAATTTTGAAAGCGGAAACGGCTCAGCTATTTCACTCGGCGGTCTCTATGAATTACCATTGTCCAATAAGTTTTCATTATCGCTAAGAGCGGGCTATTCCGGTATGAGCGCACTTTTAATTGCTACGGAAAATAAACCCTTATTCGATCTGAATACTAATCGGCTTATTCAACAAGCTCCCGTAGAGCATTCCATTAATACTACTATTCATTCTTTCGGTTTGGAAACTCTTGCGGCATTTAATCCCATAGGCGGTTTACGTTTTTATGGTGGTGTACGTTCGAGTATGGTGAACGATATACAGTATGAACAAAAAGAGGAGATAAAACAAGAGGGTTTTGTGTTTGTGGAAAACAAGTTGAAAACCAGAAATGAAGTTTCGGGCAATGTGGAGGGAGTACAAAAATTTCAGCTTGCTTTTGTACTAGGTGCAGGCATGGAATTTCCCTTAAATACATCAAAAACGTTTTTGATTTCACCTGAAGTATTCTTTACGATAGGACTAACAGGGTTGGCTAAGGATATGTCGTGGATTGCAAATTCATTTAGAGCCGGACTTTCTTTTAAATATGCAGTACCTTCTCAGAGTTCCATATTGCCGGAGACAAAACCCAAAACAGATGAGAAGCCGATAGTTGATGTAAAACCAAATGAGAAGCCGAAGGAAGCAGATAAAGAAAACAATATTCCTTCATTGATAATTACAGGACTATCGAAAGAAAATAGAAATATTCCTTGTGATACGATACTGTATGAGGAATTTTTATCTACAGAGTTAAAGCCCTTGCTTAACTATATATTTTTTGATGAAGGTTCTTCGGTGCTATCAAAACGCTATACAGTGTTGAATAACAATGATACTGATAAATTTTCATTGGGTGTAATTGCCAAGGCGGATATATTGAATGCTTATTATTCAATATTGAATATTGTTGCTAAACGATTGAGTGTCTATCCTGATGCGAAGATAACATTAACGGGATGTGTCTCCGATAATTATGAAGAAAAGAATAATGTAGGTCTTGCCCAAAAAAGAGCCGAAACGATAAAAAAATATCTTACGGAGACTTGGAAAATAGACCCGAAGAGAATAATGCTTGAAGCCAGAACCTTACCGCAAAATCCGTCACGTACAAATGATAAAGATAAATATGCCTCTGATGAAGAAAATAGAAGAGTGGAAATTTTTTCGGACAATCCCGAAATTATAGCCCCGATAATTGTTAATGATACACTACAGACATATTCGCCGCCTATGGTGTATTGCGTAATACCTAATACGGAAAAGAAATCGTTTTCAGTCTCCTTTTGTACAAGCGAAACTATATCCGATAAAACGTGTACATCATATGTGAATAAAGGAGGTATGAAAAGCGATACTGTTGTGTATAAACCGTATGATAATAAACGGAGGATACATAATGCACAGGTAATTAATATCGTAACACAAAATAATAGCGAAGATGCCTTACCTTATATTCACAAGAGAATTACTATCACTAAAAAGACTTTAGCCGATAAAAGCAAAATAGGTGATAAAAAAATTGCAATATATCGTCTTATTCTTTTTGATTTTGATAAATCTGAACTATCTGATCGTAATGCAAGAATTTCGGAATTTGTAAAAAACCGTATCGAAAACGAATCAACAGTGCATATTGAAGGATTTACTGATTATTTGGGTGACGGAACATATAATAAAAAACTATCGGCTGAAAGAGCCGCTACAGTTGGAAAATATATTGGCATCAAGCAGGAGTTAACGGAAGGTAAAGGCGAGCAGACATATTTTACAAATACTTTGCCCGAAGGTCGTTTTTATAATAGAACCGTTGTCATTACTGTTGAGACACCGATAAAGTAAGGAGAAATACACACACCATACGATACTGACAGGGTGTCCGTTAGCCCGCTCGCCCCTCTAAATCTCCCCCAAGGAGAGACTTAGTTTTTTATAGAAATAATACTGTCATTCTGAACGAAGTGAAGAGTTTATCTTGTGTTCGGTTTCTTCGTTACGCTCAGAATAATAGAGCAAAATACAACGTAAACGAAACATATACGCTTTGCCGCCCTTCGTCTCGTATTTTTGCATATACATTTTACAAAAAATCAGATAATTATGGTAAATCGTGTTGAGCAATTGGAACGACTTCGTAAGGAAGCAATGTTGGGAGGCGGTGAAAAACGTATTGCCGATCAGCATAGAAAAGGAAAACTTACTGCACGTGAACGATTGAATTTACTGCTTGATGAAGGTAGTTTTGAGGAACTTGATATGTTCGCTCGTCATCGTTCCAATAAATTTGGTTTGGAAAAAAACCGCCCTCTTGGCGATGGAGTTGTTACGGGTACGGGTACGATTAACGGAAAAACAGTATGTGTATTCTCGCAGGACTTTACTGTATTTGGTGGTTCACTTTCGGAGGTACATGCCGAAAAAATATGTAAGGTTATGGATTTGGCTATGAAAATAGGCGCACCTGTCATCGGGTTGAATGATTCGGGAGGAGCAAGAATTCAGGAGGGTGTGGTTTCATTGGGTGGATATGCCGATATTTTTCTCCGTAATACTATGGCAAGTGGTGTTATTCCCCAAATCTCCGTTATTCTCGGTCCCTGCGCCGGTGGTGCGGTGTATTCACCGGCAATTACCGACTTTGTATTTATGGTAAAGAACAGTTCTTATATGTTTGTTACGGGCCCGAATGTTGTAAAAACGGTAACACATGAGGAAGTAACATTCGAAGAATTGGGCGGAGCGGAAACACATTCGTCCAAATCGGGCGTATCGCATTTTGCAGCCGAAAATGAGATTGAATGTTTGCAAATGGTGCGCCGCTTGGTTGATTTTATACCCTCGAGCAATCGTTCCGCTTTACCCAAAATACCGACTTCCGATACAAAAGATAGATTGTGTACGCGCTTGGATTCCATTATACCTGCGAACCCCAATCAACCATATGATATTAAAGATGTAATTACCGAGGTTGTGGATGAGGGTGACTTTTTTGAAGTTCATGCAGATTATGCAACGAATATTGTTGTAGGGTTTGCAACACTTGATGGTATGCCAGTTGGAATTGTAGCCAATCAACCGGCTTCGATGGCAGGTGTTTTGGACATAAACAGCAGTATAAAAGGAGCGCGTTTTGTTCGTTTTTGCGATGCCTTTAATATTCCTTTGGTTGTTTTTGAAGATGTTCCGGGTTTTTTGCCGGGCACGGATCAGGAATGGAGAGGAATTATTCGTAGTGGTGCGAAATTGCTTTATGCTTTTTGTGAGGCGACGGTGCCGAAAGTTACCGTAATAACACGCAAAGCATATGGCGGGGCTTATGATGTAATGAATTCAAAACATATTCGCGGTGATTTTAATGTTGCATGGGTAACAGCCGAAATCGCCGTTATGGGCGCAAAAGGTGCAGTGGAGATTTTATTCCGTAAAGACATTGATTCGGCAGAAGAGAGTACAAAAAGGGCAGCGGAATTGGAAGCTGATTATAATGAACAATTTGCTAACCCGTATGAAGCTGCAGAACGCGGATATATCGATGATGTGATTTTACCGAATGAAACACGAAGGAGACTGATTCGTGCGTTACGATTGTTGGAAACAAAAAAGGACACAAATCCATGGAAAAAACATGGTAATATTCCTTTGTAGAGAAATTCCGATTTTACTATAAAAAAAGAAACCCCCTTGTAAAACTACAAGGGGGTTTCTTTTTGTAAGTTCATGGAACTTTATTTTGCAATAACAAAGTCCAAAATCTGAACATAAGGCCCTGCCGTCACTTTTAATGTATATGTGCCTGCGTTTAGCGTTTGACTTGGAATCGTGATAGTATAATCACCGGCTTTTAGTTTTTCGCCTCCATATACTCCGATGCTTTCACCTAAGAGATTCATAATCTCATAGGTAACTTTGGAATCTAAACCGATTGATGTATTAACAATAAGATCACCTGAAGAAATCACCTGATTCGGTATTTCCGAATTCATAGGTCCAATACCGGTTACTACACCCCTTGCATTTGCAAAACAACCCGTAATTCCGAAACTCATCGGAGTGGTTTCGGTTGTAACACATTTGCTTCTTTCCATCACATCGGCTTCTAAAGCCACTTTCCAATGTAATGAATCTGCTAATGTGAGCAAATATTCAATGGTAACGACCGATCCGTCAGAACTGAGAGCCGGATTACTCATCGGTGTAGAGAGTGGAATTGTTAATGATGTAGGTGTTTCAATTGTGTTCCCTACAGTCCAGCCCGGTAAAGGTGCTATATTCTGAACTACCATTAAGCGTGTATCATAGTTGAGCTTTAATGTAAGATTACGGACTGAGGCATCAGACCAGTTTGTACTTGAAGCAAGTATTGATACATTATGCAAATTGCCGGCTTCGCTCATAACGGTCTCGCTTCCGTTCACACGAACATCGTATTTAGTAGGCACAATCTTGGTTTCACCCGTAATTGTTGTACGAAGAATCTCTTTGTTATCTTGGTCAAACACGATTACCGTTACTTTATACGGACTCGGAACAGCCAAATGAGGTGTAAACTTAACCGGTACAGATAATTTGCCACCTACTTGTAATGTAAGTGGATATAATAAAGCCGATTTATCAATATCAAAGCCGTTCAAATCGCCGTCAAACACAATGTTTCCGATAATAAGCGGTGCCGTAGCATTTGAAGAATTACGAATATTTACTTCACCTTCCGGTTGATCGCATAACATGTGAATACCAAAAGGTAACGGATCGATTTCCGGAATCGGCGCACCCGATCCATCCACCCATCCATATCCCACTACATGTACTGTGTCAGTAACACGTGGATTTTCATCCGGCCCCGGAGCCGCATCAGAAACGATGTTTACGGCAATATACCGACGTCCTGCAGCTGTTGGCGTGAATACTACCGGTATTTGAATAGAGCTGATAGGAGGGATTGTAATATTCGTCGTTACAGCGCCGGCCGCCCATGCAAAGTCAGCCAGATCTCCTTCATTGTTTTTCTCGGTTACGCTCTCTATGAATAAGTCGGAATTACCTGATTTATTACGAATGGTAACAAAACCGTTAGCAGCAGCGACTTCGCCTACTTTAGTTTGACCCGGGAAGATATATCCGGTCGGTCTGATAACTGGTAATTTTCCTCCGCCGGAAAGTTTTCCTTCGATAGACTCAGCAATTTGTTCCTTGAAGGAGGCAACTACATAATTTGTAAATGAAGTTGTATCTGATGGAGTAAAACGCACTCTAACTTTTACTTGTGTTCCCTTACGAGCTCTTAAGATATAAGGATTGTTAGGTGAGACAACCCCTTGGTCAGTATCAATAATTTCAAATTCAGGCATAGAAGGATCCTTTAATGCTATACCCGTAAGTGTAACATCATCCTCGCCATCGTTAAATACAAAAACTTCGCCCTCATTATGAACAGTTTTTATACGATATATGTCCCAAGCATAAGGAGTGATTTGTAGACCCGGAGTTTTACCACGACCAAACCATAATGAATTTGGTGAACAATCACTACCTTGAGAATCTGATTCGAGAACAATGTTAATACTATCGGCTTTATTTTCCGTCGGTTCAAAGCAAATTGTCGAAGCAAAGTACTCTGCACCCGGTGCAATCTTGAAAGGAAATACAATAGTTGTTTTGAATGGTAAACGTACACCGCTTATACCCGTTACAGTTAAAGTGTCGGTTCCCCTATTGAAAATTCTTATACCGAGATTTGTACCTACTTTCTTACATGTTTGAGTATTGACACTAATAACCCCTGCATCCCACACAGGTTCGACAACAATACATGGTCTAACTCCTCTACCCTTGACTGGAAAACGGAATTTTGCACATTCTGTTTCCGCAAGTAATGAGTCTATATCAATATCGGGGTCTTCATCCGTTTTTCCTTCTTCTATAGGTTTATATTCTATGGTAACAGTGTGTGAACCGCCGGCAGGAATTGTAATTTCGGGTGGAACCATGCCTTTCACAATAATAAATTCTTTATTGTTCTTAAGCATGATGTTCTTGATTTTAACAGAATCTTTTCCGTCGTTCACAATCTTTACTTCCATTTCTTTGGTTCTTCCTAATCTCACCTTGCCGAAATGAGCAACTTCCGGATCCATGCGTAATTTATCAGCATAATAATAGACTGTATCATAGGAATAATTATCTGCCTGATCATTAACAATTACGATAGCATAAGCATCTTTTGTTTTATCAATAACACTTATCTTAAACTTCGCTCTTTCTACTTTCGGGTCACGGATTAGCTCCTTTGGTGAGGTAATCTCTAATTTGTAATTATAACTTTTTGCCGAATCCAATTCTATAAAAATAATTCCGGTATCTTCTTGTAAGGAATCTTTGCCATTAGCTGCAGGTGTACCTACTCGTGGATCTTTTACTAATTCCGTTGCATCGAATAAATAATCGCCACACTCTTCTGTCCATTTTAAAGGCGGAGGAACAGTATCGTGAACCGATGTATTTCGAAAAGCCATTGCTGCAGGCCAGCCATATGAGTCAAATTCGCTGAACCCATATATATAGCCCCCGAAGCGTGTTTTTGAATCTATAAAATGATAACCCGGGGTGGCAAAATTTAGTTGACCCCAATAATAATTTGATCCGGGTATTCTATTCAACAGAATCTGCGGATACTTTTTATAAAGAGTATCACCATCAAAAACAATTGATTTTAGTTTCTTTTGATCAGGATCTTTTGCGGGGTCATCGCCTTCGGCAATAATGCCAAAAAAGTTCTTATTAAACGATTTATTAGCAGGTGTTTGAAATAAAGTTGCTTTTAAATACTGCTCAATGGGTGTTAGCACAATCATGAATGGGTCAAAGTCAGCTCCACTATCCCAGTTAGAAGAGTAGGAATATTGACAAAGCAGTATCGGATTATCAGCTTTCCAAACAGAAACTCCTCTGATACCTTCTGTCTGACCAGTACCTGTCCAAAAATTATAATCTTCCCAAAAATCACCGGCTTTTGCCAATTTGATTGTCCTCCGACCAAGTACCGTTCCTTCCTTTTTATCCATATACGACATTTCAACGGTCGTATTATCCTTCGATGCAACTATTCTAAAAAAATCACCTTTATTATCTCGCTTAAACTCTACCGTATAAAAAGTTTTACCCCATGATGTAACAGGCGGTAACATCTCAATACAATAATCTCTACCGTTCTGAGCATTAAAAGGGATAATCGCCCTCTGGTGAAAGGAAATAAAACCAACGGGTTTATCAGATGTAACAAGTGATCCCGTTAAGTCAAATCCTCCTGCTGTTGTTCCATCACCCATTACAGGATAAATATCTCCCGGCTCCAACGTTACCGACCACGATGTTCCGATTTTTCTACCTTTTACTGTTTTTGCAATGTTCTTACCGACACCCTTCAGTGAGATATTAACCTTAGTCTGTTTTTCTTTTGCTATAATTACAAAACCCGATTTCCACGGACGAACTTCATTAAAATCATAATAACTATTATGAATATACTTTGTACCCCATACATTGGTCGGTATAGCAAGATAACCATCGGAGGTTACGGTCTTTCCATTAAGTACATATACCGATATAGGGCGTGGGGCAGAAATACGGATACCGTATTTCAATACCTCTTCGCTTTTCCAAAATTCCCACTGCCAATTTGCCGTTTGGTTTAGGGTTGAAAAAGTAACGACACTCAATGCTTTCAGTTTTTCTTTACGGCTATAACTGAAGCCCGGTACTTCTATCGTTACTTCTGTATCGTATGATGAAGCAACATAAAATTCAAGTGCATTTATTGGTTGTTGCGGGTCATCATTACCCGGTACGCAAAGCCAAAACTCATTACCCTGAGCCGTATTGTTTAATATTTCTTCTGCTGTCGGTACTTTGTCGCCGGCAAATGCTTTTTGTCCTAAGCCAAGCGAAGCGCATAGAATGACAACAGTGGTAAAAAGAAATCGAAAGAGGATTCTCATACAGATAACTCCGTAATACATGGTTATAATTATAAAATTTATTTGTCAGGGGTTAAGTTATGGTACCGTGAGCCACCTACCATAGTAAACAGTCTGCTAAATTACTAATGTAGTAACTCTGCACAACATGTATTGTCACATTTTTTACTGCAATATTGTGCATGATGTTAATATATAGGGTCCGCAGGTAAGTTTGCAGATATATAAACCAACGGGATATTGGTTCATATCAAAGCGAGCTGAAAACTCACCATCTGAACTATATTCCTTCACCGAACTAACTACTTTCTGCCCGAGGGCATTAAAAATTTCAATCGTCAATGAAGAGTTTATACCGGTCGAGTAATTGACATTAATAGTCTTTTCTTTAGACAGCTCAGGTACATTAAGTACAATAGGAAATCCGAATTTTAAGCGTGGAGCACCTACAAAACAAGAAGTTAAACTTACTTTTCCGCCTGAGTTTGTAATATCGGCGCAATTATCGTCATTAAGTACGAGGGTGTGTATTGAAATCGGAACTTCAGCACTTTCGGACACAAAGAAACTGATTGGATATTCGGCAATAGTACCTTCTGAACCTAT
>JALHLL010000071.1 GCA_022844575.1 bacterium | reverse complement strand
ACTCGCAAGCCGACGCCGAGTCTCTGCATGTCAAACTTGCCGACGAAGCATTTTGCATAGGCCCGGCGCAAGCGGCGCGCAGTTACCTTCACATCCCGGCAATACTGAGCACAGCCGTGGTAACAGGCGCAGATGCCGTTCACCCCGGTTATGGGTTCCTGGCGGAGAACGCCAATTTCGCGCAAATTTGCGCGGACCATCGAATTAAGTTCATCGGACCGAGCGCCGACGCAATTAGTTCCATGGGCGACAAGAGTTCCGCGAGAATCATCATGCGTAAAGCCGGAGTGCCTGTCGTACCCGGGACTGAGGGCTTGGTGGAAGACGAGACAGAGGCGTTGGCCATCGCCAAAGAAATCGGCTGCACAAGGAGTAACATTTAATGGGTTAAAACTAGTTGTCGGACCCGATACATGTTCCCACCAATTACCGCGTGCATTGATTTGGCAAACTGTGCCACTATACGGTGACACGTAGGATATACCACGATCCGAATTCTCAAATGAATTATTATTGATATTAAAATGTTGATGAGTAATCGCTGCCAAACCGGCAGCAAGGTATATACCGGTTGCACCCATGCCCGATGTATGAATGAAGTTATTACGAATATTAAAAGTTCCTGTTACAGTAGTTTGCGGTTGCTCGAATTGAATACCGTCCCAATTACTGTTACGAACTCTATTTTGTTCAAAGTTGACATTACCCACGGTATTCGATGAGATATTCACTCCAAACCATACAGCACCACCGCTACCACCTTGTTGATTCGTAAACACGTTACGTCCGATGGTATTCGTCGTTCCGCCGCCTATACCTCTGAAGACCGCTCCCCAGTTCGTATTCGATGAACCCGTACCATCAAAATAATTACGATTTACCGTTAAGCCCGTATGGTCCATTAATTCCATATAGGTAAAATTACCGGCCATATTCGCATTCGGTATCAAACGATTACAATTTATTATCCAGTCTGAGTGATACGTACCTGCCGCACCACTTGCCGGATTATGTAAGAATAATTCCGATGAGTTCGTATAGATATTGTGAGTGACCGTTACCGAATTGCTGCTATTTGCACCCGTACCCGGAGCGGAAATAACCCCAACAGCCGCACCATTACTGATACCTGTAAAGTCAAAACCACGTATGATGATATTGTCCATCGCACTGGCAATCGTAAAGACAGGTGCATTTGTTGTAAAGCCGCTGAAGATCGTTTCATTCATACGTGCGGCATTCACAGCCCATGCTGTAGAGGCATCGATGACAAAAGCAGGATCATTCGCACATTGTATCTGATTGTTTAATGCTTGTACCGTTAATGGTTCTTTATTGATAGTATTATCACGGTTATAGGTATCCATTGCACCACCCCATGTACTTGCAGCATCCGCCATTACTACACCGACACCGATATTCACCATACCGCTTGTACAAGCAAGTAAAATACCGTCTTGAATATCAGGGATGGTTGTATAACCGGAACCTGTTTCCTGTGTTACATAGACCGTTGTATTACAGAAATTATCGGAGTTTACGATTGTATTCGGATTGCCATAAGCACCCAAGTTCATCAATAATGAACCTGCATTCGTATTCGCTGTCGTATTATCGCCATCGAATTTTACGTCTTTGTCTAAGGTAAGCGTTTGCGCCATTGCCGTTGCACCACCATAGGTAAAGGCAACCGTACCGGTTCTCGGTGTCCCTGCAGTAGCCACCGCCATACCCGCGCCATTATCATTACCGACACCTTCTTCATCCTGATTACCAGCCGTATTACCAAGAGCCGTTTGAATACAGTCTTGATTATTTGCCATATAAATGATAGGAACATCAAAACGGATAATATGTGAGGGAGAAGCACAAGCACCCGTACCATTTAATGTAATGGATGCCAAAGGACCACCCGCACCGGAATTACCGCCAACGAAGTTTGTCGCATCATCGGAGGTTAAGGTTACATTTCCACGATACATTTCCGGTGACTGTCCTGTATAATCACCACGATAATTCACCGTACATGTCCCATTGAATCGTGTAAACTGCAAACCTTGCATGATAGTGTTCGTCGTATCGGTATTATCCGCACGATCCGTTACAGTCGCACTTGCAGGTACACCTACATTAACGCTGAGTGAATAAAATACCGAACCCGGTGTAAGTCTTGTATCAACAATACCATTAATAGCACCGCTTCCCCAAGGAGCATAACATGGCCCTGCACCGATTTGCTTATTCAGAATAGTAATAGTACCACTTGTTATCGCAAGACCCGCTACATGGAAACGGATACGTTTGGCGAGAGTTATACCCGTTGTAAACGAAGCTCCATTATCAAGAGTTACCGTTCCTCCGAAACCGTTCGAGTCAGCAATATGTTCGATAGCATCCAAGAGGGCTCCATTCTCACTTCCATCAACACTAATGTCCGTAGGACGATTCCAACCGTAATTCGCTGTTTCATAATCAAAACCCGATACGCCGTAATTTGCCGGTACCAAGGTCTTCATATATGTTGCAGAGGCATTCGCCACTACACCCGAAGGTTGATGTCCGTTTGTCAAGTTATCGGGATCAGGCATACTTGCCGCATCACGACTGATAAAACGCACACCCGGTCTTGTCGGTACCGTACAATCAGTATCCCATGTAATACCTTGTGCCGCTCCATTGCTGTAACGGAGTCCGTTTTTCGCTACGACCACCGGTGGTAATTGTACGCGTCCGGTATAGTCCACTTTGATATCGAAGTTGCCGTTGATCGTTAAGATCTCATCCGCTCCCGGACCTGCTACCGTTGATTTATAGATACAGTCGCCTTGTAAGTACACCGTAACAGGGCCTGTGCCCAAGGAGTTCAACACCGCTTCCAAGTCATCACCGCAATACACGATGATGATGTCGGTTTTGATGATTCGCGCCAAATCATAGTCCGTATTGGCGGCTCCACCCACAAAGATGTATCCGTCCGTTTTTTCCCATAACTTGAAGTTATTGTCCGTCGAGGTTGCCAAGTAGTTGAAGTTATTGTTCCCCGTGGCATCGATATCCGAGATATCGGCCGTCATCGCATCTACTTCACCACCCCATGATATACGACGTGCTCCACTGCCTACACCCGTCGGTGTCGGGAATTCCTCCGTCGCCATCGCCGCACTTGCCACCGTATTATCGCCATCGGCTGCTTGTGTTCCATAGCCTTCAAAACATGAGTTACGTATCGTTACGTCTTGAGGAGGACGATTGCTTGCCGCTTGCGTATTATCCCAACCTACGGTCAGGACACCTATCATTTGTGTCCCGTCACGACGGAAGTACACTCCGTTTACCGTTACGTTTTGTGTTGTCGTTGTCGAGGTTGAACTGATTTCCAAGGCATTGCCGCTCGGTGGGCTGATGATCGGCTTGCTGCCGCTACCGCAGGATGCCAATGTATCACCATGAAGTTTGATCGGTTTTTGTACGACCACATTTTCATTGTAATCGCATGTTGCGATGTTGACGATTGTCGGGTTCAAGACATTGATTGCCGCTGCATTCACCGCTTTTTGTATTGTCGGGAAGTTTACATATCCCAAGCCCATATCACATGCAGGTAAATTACAATCTACATATTCCAAGCCGGCTGATTGTGCCGAACCGCGATTGATATTGTCTGCTCCCGAGCCGGTATTCTCATACACGAAAAAGCCTGCTGCCGGATCGCCCGTCGCATCGGGAACGACCGGATATAAGGTTGTTGCCGAGGCATTACCCCACGCATTATTGGTAACATTTAATGTATATGCTCCTGCAGGATCATCATCAAGCACGACACCACCTGTTGCCGTCGCATCGCTTGCGCCATTACCGTTATATGCTATTGTATTGTTCGATATCGTAAAGGTCGGGGGGAATAGACCAACAGGGACTACCGTACGTGCGAAGAATAAACCCACTTCATTGTCCGTTACCACATTCGCCGCCACGCGGTTATTACCGCCGACCGTATGGGTGAATGGATCGATGAGGGCTACACCTGCTCCGTATCCCATGCCCGTATTTCTACATTGGTCGATAAAACATTGGGATACCGTACCGCGTCCGCCGAATACCGCCATATACCCTGCATGCAATCCCGTCGTATTGCGCGTTACTCCCGTGATGCGGGTATAGGTAACTTCCGGATTCGGTTGTAAGTTTCGGTTTACCGTATTCGTTGTGCGGCCTAAGGATAGTACTCCCGCCGCTTGAAAGTTATTGATCAAACAGTTTGTGACCCGTACTACCGAGTTCGCCATCGCTATAACGCCGAATCCGGTCATGTCAGCATCCAATGCCGCTTTACGACAATTGATGATGCGTACATTCTCACCCGAACATACCGTATTCGGGCTTGTTGCGCCGATACGTCCTTGCGCATTCTTGTACATAACGCCTACTAAAAATTCGGCACTGCCGGTCGCTACGCTGTTACCGTCAATCGTCATTCCCGTAATATTCACCGTGAAGTTCGTATTCGAAGCATTCACATAAATAACCGGACGAAATGTGCTGCTCGGCAATTTGCCTGCACCTGTCCATGTAACATTCGTTGCATCGGTGTAGGAGGTTAAGCCCGCCCATGCCGCAGGTTGAACGATTGTCGTACCGACGCCCGCACCTTGTAGGGTGATCGATTTGTCCGTAATGACGACTTGTTCATTATAGGTACCGGCAGCTATCGATACGATATCTCCCGATGCCAATGTACCGTTCACCATCGCCTGGATGGTTTTTTTCGGTCCTGTTCCCGCCGGAACATTCGTTGCATTCACACCCGTCCATGCATCATTACCCGTTGCGGTATTCACATACCAGGTCGCGGCATCCATTGTGCCCACGACGCCGAGTAAGAATGCACTTATCAGTGCGATAAGTATCGAGGAACGTTGTCTCATGTCCTCGTCCTTTCAGTCTTTAATGAAACATAATATGTTAATCTTTTTACCGATGTATTGCCGTGTAATGTTTACGCATACAATTTATTCGCATGCGCGAATGAAATCGCCGCACATACTTGATGTGATGCATACTTCTTTTGCGGCTAACAAAATTACCAATTAGATAGAGAGTGTTCAAACTTTTTCTCACTGTCAAGAATAGTTTGCACACCTATTTGTTAACCACAATAGGCATAATTCACTGAAATTTAAACACTTAATATGTGTTTTACCATTTCACCGCATTACATTGCTAACTGTCCGTATTACACAACGGACACGTTTCAGAACTTCAGTATCAATTTACACGCCAATTTTTACAGGACATTACTTATTCATCCACACATTTTTTAGAACAACCCTTGCCATTGCATCAAGAGGATAATTATGCACATAGGGTTGTACAAGCCGATAATGCATTTCATAGAACAAAATAATGGACGGTGCTTCCATTACAGCCATATTTTCCGCCTTGGCATAGAGAGTTGAACGCAAAGAATCGTTTTTTTCATTAACGGCTTGGTTCAATAACCCCGTCATCTCCTTGTTTACATAGCGAGTTTCATTAGGATAACTTATTTGTTGTAAAGAAGAGGGAACAAGTGCTCCGTCCCACAAATTGAGATAATTTTCAGGATCGGGATAGTCTCCGTACCACCTTGTACCCCAACAATCAAGTTTGCCATGTTCTGCACGATCCAATAGTTCAGCAAATTGCAAGACTTGGATATGTACAGTAAGATTCAAATGCTCTTGTAACATTTGTTGGACAGCTTCCGCTACCTGAACCAATCGTGGCTCCTGATAGACAGAAAGCGTAAGTGGGGGTAATTGCGCACCATCGGATATGCCTGCTTTCTTCAGATACTCCCTTGCTTTTATTGGGTTAAAGGATATACCTTGAATTTTTGAAATATCATATCCGGGCATTACCGGCGGATTGATACCATTGTGTGCCGCCCTATACGGTGCATTTCGTAGTACATAACGAACAATCTTTTCCCTATCAACAGCATAGGCTAAAGCTCTTCGTATATCGGGATTATCGAACGGTTTCTTTGCACATAACACATTAATAAACCATGTTAACATGGCTGGTTTTTGCTGAACAATATATTTATCATACGGTGGCAATACCTTTTTTCGAGTGTCAAACACAGTTGTAAAAAATTCAGTCGGTATAGTAAAACTTTCTTCCAACTCTCCTTTTACAAATTCACTATGCTGAACTGTATCATCCTTTATAAATGAGACCGTAATTTCATCCAAAAAAGGTAATGTATTGCCGTTTTCATCTTTTTGCCAATAATGCGGATTGCGGCGTAATGTGATGAATTGATCATCTTTCCATTCCTCAAAAACAAAAGCTCCGCTCCCTACAGGATGCCTCAAAAAGTCAGTGCCATAATGTTTCACAGCTTCATGCGGCACAATACAACCGAATCCATTTGCAAGAGTAAGCAAAAAAGGATGATAGGGTCTTAACAACTCGATGGTAACCATCGAGTCGTTCAGTGCTTGAATCCCTGTAACCGATACAACCTTTTCATCTTCATTCAAACGAGAATTATAATAATCATCGGCTCCCTTAACTTTTCCCTTAAAAGCCCAAAATGCAACCGTTCTGCTTTTCGGATCGCAACTGCGTGTAAGTGAATACACAACATCATGGGCAGTTAATTTACGCCCCTTACCATTCGGAAAACATTTGTTATCATGGAAAAGTACATCATTGCGGAGATAGAAAGTATATATCTTCCCATCGGGTGAAAGTTCCCAATGGGTGGCAATTTCAGGAACTACATTCAAGCCGGAATCAAATGTGATTAGTCGATCATAGATTTGCAGAGCAATGTCATCGGCAAGTTTACTATTGATAATAATAGGGTCGAGTCCATTGGGATTACCTCGTACCATATTAATCCTATAAGTACCACCATACTTTTTATTACCCTTTGCCTCTGCTCGAACCTCATGTTCTTTTGTATCGGAACAAGCAAAGAAACAACAAAGAACCAAACCTAAGCACAGAGTGTGCCATCGTAATATTTTTTTTGGAAGCATTCTAAATAATCAAAGGATTAACTTGATGAAGGAATGGGCAAAGGAGCCGCTCTTAATTCGTTCTGCTCTATAAGCGGAAATGCGCTTATCAATTTCGATCGGATTACACTCGGTGTCTCACCTAATTGCAAAGCACTCACTCCGATAATCATAATATTCATTAATTGAATTTCGGCGGTATGGATTGAACGAAGTTTATCAGCTATCGGTAAAAAAACAATATTTGCCATGAAGATACCCCACATTGTAGCAATAAAGGCAGTAGCAATATGGTGTATAAGTTCCGTCGGGTCGCCACCGGCGGCTGCCAAAGTGGAAATGAGACCCATAACTGTACCGATAATACCCATGGTTGGCGAATATCCGCCCATTTTTGTAAATAAACCAATATTGGAATTATGTCTTTCCGTAATAAACTCAATATCGGTTTCGGCGATTGCAATCATCGTATCGGGGTCGGCACCATCAACCGATGTTTCGATAAGTTTTTTTAAAAAAGGATGTTCAATTTCTTCGAGTCTTCTTTCAAGACCCAAAATTCCGTCTCTTCTTGCAATGGTTGCATAGAGCAAAATCTGTTCAATAATAGTACGATGGTCAATTGTAGGCGGAAAAAAAGCGATTCGCAAAAGGGTTGGTATGCGTAAAACATGCTGTAAAGAACTACCCGCCATTGCAGCGGCAACCGTACCACCGAATACTATAACCATGGCAGGAATTACCAAAAGCGCAGCAGGTTTGCCGCCTTCCATAATAAAGGAACCGAATATTGCGGCACTGCCAAGAACTATTGCTAAGAGTGTGCTACCTTTCATACCATAAAAATAGGTGTTTTTTCGATGTTAAACACTTCCCACTCATCACTTTTCATTCCATTCTTTTTAACTATTCGCAATGATTGTGTCAAAAAGGCATCGAATATTATTGAACAGCGTATTTGAGTCCTTTTCTTATCAGTTGTTCCGCAGTTGCTGTCGGCATCTCTGCAAGAGCTTGTTTAATTGCTTTTTCAGCAATTTGTTTAGAATATCCCAATGCTATAAGAGCTGATAATGCTTCTTGTCGAATAAAGGTACTTGATGTATCCTGAACTGTTGAACCCGCACCGATAATAGCCAATTTACCTATCTGATCACGCAATTCCACCAAAATTCTCTCCGCAGTTTTTTTCCCTACACCAGGAAGTTTCTGCAATGCAAGCAGATTACCGGAAATGATATTGTCGCGCAGTTCACCTAATGATAAAGCGGAAAGGATACCAAGAGCAGTTTTAGGGCCTATGCCCGGAATTGTGGTAAGGAGAACAAATGCCTTACGCTCCTCAACTGAAGCAAAGCCATAGAGATTCAATGAATCTTCTCTGGGGATTAATAGCGTTAACAAGTTAACGATATTGCCTTCGGGGGGTAGTTGTTCATACGTGGCAACCGAAATAAAAACAAGATACCCTACACCCGCACAATCAATAACAGCTTCCGTTGTTGATTTTTCCGCAACTATACCACGTAATCGAGCAATCATATCAAAGTATTAGAATCATGAATTGGGTGTTTGGACACGTTGGGGCTTCAGAAAAAAGAAATAAAAAAATACCGCATCAGGTATTGAAACCAAAACTAATGAAAGTGTATCAACAGTAAACCATTGAGGGCTTCCTTTATCAGGCATCAATAGCCGAGCTATCGGACCCGTTAAAGCCCATAAAATGGTAAAACAAAGTCCGAATAATAACATTGCAACCAAACCCTCTTTTACTGAAGCTTCCTGCCATCGTTTTGTAAAACCATAGAGCGCGCAAACAATATGACAGTGAAATATGAGAAGTTCAATCATTTTTTTGTTAATTTGGCTTGTGTGTTATTGTCTTTTTCTCTATCAGCAAAACTATGGAAAATGCATCAGACTTCAGATTGGTAATCGTTACAACCAATTCATACGATAATGCACAACAGATAGCGAGAATCCTACTTTCGGAAGGACTTGCAGCTTGCTGTAACTTGTTGCTGGGTGCATATTCCATGTACACATGGAAAGGGCATGTGGAGGAAGCCCTTGAAGTAATGATTTTCATAAAAACCACATATCAGAATGTGGAAATGTTGGAACAAAGGGTAAAAGAGTTGCATCCGTATGAGGTTCCTGAAATAATTACCGTTCCAATCGAAAGCGGTTCAGAACCTTATCTCAGATGGATTGCTAAAACAGTTTCTCCACCGATGTCGGATTCGGACGAGGAATAAAAAAAGTCTTGTCCTTTGGGTGACAAGACTTACATATCAGATATTTCCGTCGGCGTGACTGGATTCGAACCAGCGACCTCTACTACCCCAAAGTAGTGCGCTACCGGGCTGCGCTACACGCCGAGAGAGCCACAAAATTAGTTCTTTCGTATGGATTGACAATTTGTACCCGGATTGTTAAAGTAAACCTGCCTAATGCCTTTTATTCAAATAAAACTTCCCGAACAACCCTGAAAGCAAGCGGATTGAAATCAAAAATGTGAATCGAGTTAATAGCTTACAGATGGGATTCCTTTGTAAACTTCATGTAAAATTTAGCGGTGTATAACAATCGTGTACTATTGCTTAGACAATGAAGAGTTATTTTTGTTCCTTAAATTTACAGCTATATACTAAAGTAATAAACAGTACATAATTATATTTTTTTGTTCAGGAGAATGTTCTTCATGAGAAATTTATTTCTGTTCATGTGTCTATGCGCTTTTTTGGCGATGGGCTGTCAGAAAAAAGCGGAACCGATTATGCCGGGTCCGTTAAAAACACATACCGATGCTTCACGCAGTTTTTCCATAGCATACCCCTCAAATTGGAAAGCACGTACGCAAACCGGCGAACGTATCACCATTCATACAGCCGATAATGATAAAGAGCGTTTCGCAGCACTTTTTAACGGAAAGCAGGAAATACCGGGCATAGGAGGTGCCAGAATAACATTATTGGCTTTAACTCATAAAGGACAAACCTTAGACGAATTGGTATCCGATGCAAGAATATTCGATACGGTTGTTTATAAAAAAGATGAAAAAGTGACTATAGACGGTAAAGAAGCCGTGAAGTTAAGTTTTTCCTTCGATCTTGAAGATGGAAAATTTGAAGGAGAAACATATATATCGTTAACAGACAGTACAACGGCAACAATGCTTGAGTTTTTGACATTCTCCGATTTGAAAACCGTTTATCAGCCGACTTTTGACCAAATGATCAAATCGGTAAAAATTGCACAACCTGCTAAAATTGTTGAACGCAAAGTAGATACAGTCGTACGTGATTCAACGGCACACCGTCCTTCAGCTACGACAAAATCATTTGTCGGAAACGGTTATTCATTAAGCATTCCCGATAACTTTAAAGCACAGAATGCCAAAGTGGCGAACACCATTGATTCCAAAAAATTACTGAACGGTCCTGTGGATTGCTTCATTCAAATTGATGTATTCGATGCTTCAAAACAGAATAATCTTGAAAAAATAGTTGAGCAGAATAAAGCAGCGTACAAAGGTGCTTCCGCAAGCGGTACAACATTAGGTGGTGCAAAAGCATATGTAATGAGTTATGCACCGGCTGCCAATATACAAGGACGTGTTTATTTTACCGTTAAAGGTAATAAGATGTTCAGAATAACAACAAGTTGGTTTTCACCTGAAAAAGAGTTTTACATGCCTGCTTTTGATAAAGCGGTTAATTCGATAAAACTTGATTAAACCGACTTAATAAAATTGTCACATAAAAAAAGCGTTCCTTAATGGGACGCTTTTTTTATGTACATCAAACGATAACAATGTCATCATCGGAAACATATATTCAGTTCTTTCCGTTTCGAGAACTCAATATTTTATACTGTCATTTAGGTAGGCAAAAATTAATAGTAGATTTTACATTATAAATATCCTGCCGCCTGTAAGCGGAATAACTCCGCATATCTGCCGCCTTTTTCCAACAATTCTTCATGTGTACCAAGCTCCGCCATTGAACCTCCGTCAAGAACTAAAATTCTATCAGCCATACGCACAGTTGAAAAACGGTGCGAAATAAGCACAACCGTTTTTCCCTCCATTAATCCGGTAAATCGTTCAAATACCTCATGCTCAGCACGTGCATCCAATGCTGCCGTCGGTTCATCCAATATTCGCACTTGCGCATCTCGCATATATGCTCTTGCCAATGCTATTTTTTGCCATTCGCCACCCGATAAATCAACACCTTTGGAAAAACGCTTGCCAAGTATTTGGCTATACTTATCCGGCAATTTTTCAATAACGGTATCGGCAAGACTTTTCTGCGCGGAGTATTCTATTCTCGACTTATCATAACGATGATCTATACGGCCAACGGCTACATTATCCGATGCGGATAATTGAAATTTGACAAAATCCTGAAAAATCACACCTATTTCGTTTCTTAATTCTTCGGTCGAATATTCTCGCAAATCCACACCGTCCAAAAGTATTCGTCCTTCCGTCGGTTCATATAAACGCGAAAGTAATTTTACCAATGTTGTTTTTCCTGCCCCATTTTCTCCGACAAGTGCTAACTTTTCACCCGCTTTTATTGAAAAGGACAAATTGCGCAAAGCCCATTTTTCCGAATTATGGTAACGAAACCCTACATTTTCAAATACAAATCCGTTTTGTATCGGTCGAGGAAAAGCATGGGGCTTTTCCGGCGAACCAATCTTCGGTTGTAAAGCAAAAAAGTCAAATAAATCTTTTAAATACAAAGCACTTTGTGCAATGGAAGAAAATCTTCCGAAAATCGTTTCCAATAATCCTCTTAATCGGGAAAATGAACCTGCTAAGAATGTTAAATCACCAATAGTAATCGAACCGGAAATTGTCTGATGAATCAATACGATATATGCTCCGTAATATCCCGCCATTCCGATAAAATTGGTCACAACTCCCCACGATGCCCTTTTAATGGAAAGCTTACGATTTTTATCGTAAAATTCCTCCGCTTTTGTTCGATATTCTTCCGTTAAAAAATCGGACAATCCGAATACCTTTACTTCTTTTGCCGTTTCATTACTTGCTCCTGTAAATCGCAGATAGTCTAATAAACGGCGTTCAGGTGTCCAACTGTATAATAAGGAATAACTTTGTGCATTGAAGTGTGATTCGCCGATAAAAGCAGGAATTAATGCGGTCGCAAGAATCAGTATCAGCCATGGATTAAACGCAATTAATGCTGTACTGAATATTATCATCGTAACAATATCCTGTGCTTGCGTAAATAATTGAGCCACAAGCTCCATTCGGCTTAATGTCTGTTGTCGGGCGCGTTCCAATTTATCATATAAAGTCGAATCTTCAAATTGCTCCAAATCAAGTTTTGCAGCATGTTGCATTAACTTTACCGATGATTTATTAGCAAACTTATCGCCCAATAAACCGTCGGTTAATGAAATTGCCCTACCCACTATTTCACCTAATAAGGCAATTGCCGCTTCCATACCGACATATAGCCAAATAGTCGAATTTACCGTTAAACCGCCGGCATTGATAAGAAGAACTATATCATCAACAATTAATTTGCCCACATAAATAAAAGCTACGGGAATAAATGACCGTATAAGCCGAAGTACTAAAGTTATGATAACCATAGTCGGACTTACTTCCCATACCAATTTAAATAATTGAGGTATATTTTTTAGGGCAATAAATCGATCTTTAAAACCAACATTTTTATTTTTTGCGCCTTCCACCGAAGAAAGTTGAACAGGAGCCGGAGTAGCCATACTGATTCACAGATAATGTACATTTATAATTTACATATTTTCCGAAATTTCTTTTTGAGTGAAAATATGCCGAAATGGGGAGAGTAGATATGTATTATTGAAGGACTATTCTTTTTCTTATTATTTTTTCCTGACCGATACGTACTTCCGCTACATAATCGCCTGACATCATACGCCTGCCTCTTTCATCACGTGTATTCCACGTAAACTTATATGCACCCGGATTTTGCACACCCTTAAATACGACAGCCACTTGTTTTGCATTGGATGAGAAAATTACTATTTCCACAGGTGTAGTATAATCAAGAGAATATTTCAGAACCGGCGATACATCTTCCGTTAAGCCAAAAAAATCCCCAATTGCCGAAAAGGGTATTAGTAATCCTGTGTTTGGTGTTTGCGGCAGTCCCTGGGGGCGGGCTTGTGATTGCATAATGGCATAATCACGTTGTACTTGTTCCCTCCCGGTAGGAATATAATACTCAGTCGGTACATTCAAGTTTTCCGTTACAATTTCCCATTTTGGTTTTAATCGTCGTTCAATCATTGCCCGCCATTGTGCGGCATAAAGTCTGGCATGCAATTGTACGAGAGTCGCAGGGGGTATGCCGAGCATTTTCAGCCGATAATATGCGCTATCCTGATCAGGCATAAATAATGAAGAAGACGGCTTGCCCGTATAATCCTCGATTCTTTCCATAGTAGTTGATGTCATCGTCGTATCGGCAATTGCTTCTTTTGTTACCGATTCTATGGGTTTTATCGCATTATTCTTAAACAATACCGATTTGGTATTCGGCATACCTGTCGTATCGCTTTCCTGTGCATGTAGTACAGAAAATGAGAATATAAAGAAAGCGATAAAAAACTTATGATACATAACCATAGACTGATATTATCTCTACACATCTGGTGAAAATTCGGTGTCTTATATTGACGATTAACCGCTCATACGGTTGTTTTTAAACATTATTTTTCTACGACAAACGGCTCGCACTCGCATTGGCGTTGTACAATTTCCTTTGCTTTTTCAGCCGATTCCCGATTAGGGTACTCGCCTATAATGACAGCATAAACCTTCTCATTGTTTATACTTTTTTGCAATAGTGCCGCTCTTAACCTTTTTTTGCGGAAGTCTTCAACCATTTCTTCGGCTGTTTCTCTTGAAGCATAACTTCCAACTTGCAAACTATATTTTATCGGTTTGCTGGGTTCTTCTGTCGCTTTTTTTTCCGATTTTTCTT
>JALHLL010000070.1 GCA_022844575.1 bacterium | reverse complement strand
CATAATTTTTACTTTATCTTTATCTTAATTATAATGATGAAATGATTCTTTCGGATATCGCTTTTCCGGTCAATTTTTCGTGGAGCAATAAATTCTTCATCAAGGTAGGTTTATGCCAATAATTGAGAGAAATCGGCATTACTTTAGCACTGATATTTTTTGCGGTCAATGTTTCGGCGATAATTGTAAACAAAGCACCTTTCTGAAAATGATCCTCAACAACACATAATACATCGGCATTAAGTGCATGGCTTATAATCACATCCTCATCCACGGGTTTTAATGTTCTCATATTGACAACGCAAACATCGTAACCGAGATTTTCGAGACTTTCCGCTGCCTCCATGCTTTCCGCAAACAAATAACCATGTGTAAATATTACTATATCATTGCCGGAACCGAATTCCTCGCTTTGTCCTATTACAAATTCGCTGTGTTTTTCCACTACTGAAGGGCGATTAGTATAACGTATATACCATGGCATTCGGCTTCGCACCAACGTAGGAATTGCAAGTACCAAATCTCTTTCATCACTCGGCGAAAAAATATTGATATTAGGTATCATTCGCATCAACCCTATATCTTCTATCGCCTGATGTGTTGCTCCATTTGCTTCTGATAAAATACCCGGAATAAATCCTGTCATAAGTACGGGCAAATTCGCGATGCCAATATCGGTGCGAATAAATTCAAAAGCACGCATTGTTAAAAACGATGCCAAAGCATGGGTAAATACTATATTACCACGCAATGCCAATCCCGCCGCCATACCTATCATTGTCTGTTCTGCAATACCCACATCAATAAATTGAGTACCGAGTCTATTCGGCAATGAGCGTATCGGAGCTCGATTCTCGGCAGTCATAACAATAATATTATTATCATCTTTTGCTAAAGAATATAATGTCTCTTCGTAATTCATTATCATAATAGAAAGAAATTATCGTACAATTAATGTTTCGGACTCCAGAACGGTATTTTCCACTCCATGCAATTCACCGATGAGCGATTGTACTTCATCGTGGGTAAAATTGCAGAACCATCTATCTGCACGTTCCTGAATGGAAGGAACTCCTTTACCTCGAACCGTATCGGCAATAATTACTGATGGTTTATTGCTTTCATTATCCGCATTATTGAGCGCAGTATGTAACTCAAAAAAATCATGTCCGTTAATCCTTTGCACATAGCAGCCGAATGCGGAAAATTTCTCTTCCATCGGTTCAAGCGGAATAAGTTCTTCAGTACGTACATTTGCCTGAAAATGATTTCTATCAACAATGACAATAAGGTTATGCAAAGCTTTTGCGGATGCAATCAATAATCCTTCCCATAATGTACCCTCATTCAATTCGCCATCACCCACAATAACAACAATTCGGTTTTGATTACCGTTTCTCTTACAATCGTATGCCACGCCCATTCCTACCGACAAAAGATGTCCTAATGAACCCGAGTGAAATTCTATGCCCGGAATATTTCTATTCGGATGCCAATAGATATCGTCGTTGGTACCTAAGTGATTGTTCAAACGTTCTTTATTAAAAAAATCAAGCTCCGCCAAAACTCCGTAAAGTGCCGGAACATCATGTCCTTTCGATAAGAACAAATAATCCCTCTCTGCATCATACACTGTTTGAGGAGTTATTTTAAGAAAAGATGTATAGAGATAGACTAAAATATCGGTGCATGAGAGCGAAGCTCCCGTAAAACATCCCCCGTCCGTACTCATTCGTAAAATATGTTCACGTACGGATAATGAAAGTGTTTCCATTACATTTACTTGTTCTTGTGTCATCATTCCGAATATGTTCTTGTTTGTGAAGCCGGTATATTTTTTAATTCGCGTAAATGTTTACCATACCAGTTTACACCGGCATATTTTCTATTCAAATCGGCAATTTCCGGTTTTTCATCTATTAAGGTTAATATGTCATATATATTAAAGTGGGGATTTTTCGGGTATAATCGTCTGTAAATTTCCCGAACAAAATGATAATCCTCATCATAATCCAAAGTCCAACGATGGCTCATCGAATAATTATACCCTGTTTCCCATGTACAATTTCCAATTCTGAATATTTCAGGATTATCCCAAATAAATGGCGTGGTATGTTCACGTTCATATTGTTTGGTGGCATTTTTATGTGCATATTCCAGTACACGAATCGGAATAACCTCAATATCATTTCCGTCCGGATATGTAGGTGGGTGAAGATTACTGACAAAATCATATTCTCTGTAATGATTTTTATAATAAGTAATTACCTTGTCAATAATTTTCGGGTCAATTAAAGGGCAATCGGAGGGTATCTTTACTACAACATCGGCATTATATAATTTCCCCACGCGATAGTGTCTATCCAATAAATCGAAGGGATGCCCGCGAAACACCGATATACCCTCTATCTCACACATACCGGCAATGATATTATCGGAAACATCCGTAGTTGTGGCAACAACAATTCCATCATGCTGAGTGGCAAAACTTATTCTTTCCACTTGCCTTAAAAGGAGACTTTTACCAGCTACAGGCAGTAATACTTTGCCCGGTAAACGTGTGGAGTTCATTCTTGCCTGTACAACGATTATTATTTTCATGTAACTTGCTAACTGTATTTAGTTTGTGCTGATTGTATTTTTAATTTTCGGAAATCGTTTCGGAAAGAAGTAATTGGTGGCAATAAGTCTTTTGCATACTTCCCCTATATTAGCTGCCGAAGCTCCGCCGTTTTGTATCGGTAACAGTGTTTTTAATTCTTGGAGTGGAAATTCCGAGTGTACCTCTTTGCCCAAAGCAAGCCCTGTATATACTAAGGTTGAGAATTTTGTCACTAATACATCGCTATTTGCTATCATTTCATGCGCATTACCTTCATGAAAAACAATAGCATCTTTAGCATTGCGATAAATTTCATCTGTAGCACGTCGAACATTTTCATTCGGATGTAGTTTAAATATTACTTGCCTACCGTCCGCTATGGTTAAAACTTTATGTATAAATTCTTTTCTATTTTCATATTTAAACGTTTCACGAGCATCGGATGTCGCGACAAGTACATGATGCCTGTACGGAAATGAATTATTACAATACATTAGGCAATTATCATAATTGGGTATTCCCGTCACAATTATTTTATTGGGATTTACACCTTTATTTATAAATAATTTTCTGTACCCTTCCGAAGCAACGCAAAAAACATCATATGCGTCCGACAATCCCGTCATTGAAGTACTTGCCAAGTACCGAGGCAAATGCAATGATCTAACAATTTTGTACATCAAGTTCTCCGGATCGGTCATTCCTTCCTGTACAAGTAGTAGTTTGGAACGGCGAGTATTATCGGGTACAATTAAGTCTGAACAAGTAACAACCAAATCATAATAACGGGACTCACCCCTCCAATCAATGGCTCTACCCTCATTTTTAAGGAGTTCTACACTCTTGTTCTTAAATTCTCCGCCCAGAATCGTAAAGTCCAGAAAGCCGCGTTCGGCTGCCTTTCTCAATAAACCGTCGGCATAGTATGTAGTAAAGTAACAATTTGCCACTTCCTTAAGTTCATCGGCAATGCGGGTCATTTGAGTAGTTTGGTTCAATGAACCACAGATGAATAATACCGATTTTTGCTGCATAAGAACTTCTATAATCTCTGTGTTACAAAAATCGTTTTCTCATATTACCCTTTTGTTACCGCGATGTTACTTTAGCATGATGTTAACAAGAGTGTATTAGCTTTTCATTATAAACAAAACAATACCGTAATACTCGTCAAGCCGATGTTAAATTCAGTATAAACTTCGTTTCTTCACACATTATGAAAATTAACATTATCACTATAGCGCAGCGCTGTTAACTTGTAATGCTTAATTTTGAGTAATGTGAGGTAGTATATATTAGATAATGGTCGCCGATCTTCATACACATACTCTCTATTCCGATGGAATTTTGACTCCCGAGCAATTGATCTTGAAGGCGCAAGGGAGAGGTGTATCCTTTCTTGCAATTACCGATCACGATACGATGGATGGCTACAGGGTGGGCGAAAGCATTGCAAAGAGGCACAATATCGAACTTATTGCCGGAATAGAACTTAGTTGTTACGAAAACGGTACCGACCATCATATACTCGGTTATTTTCTTGACCCAGATTATCCTCGTTTGAAGACGCATCTCGCCATTTTCAGACGCGAAAGGATGAAACGAGCCGAAAGAATAGTGAACAAGTTGAGAAATTTATCTGTCAATATCAAGCTGGATGATGTGCTGGAAAGAGCAGGTGCCGGTACAATAGGCAGACCCCACATTGCGGCTGAAATGGTAAAAAGCGGTTATGTAAAAGACTTAAAAAGTGCATTCGACCGTTTCCTTGCGACAGGAAAACCCGCTTTTGAAAGTAAGCCCAAATTTGCTGTTGCCGAAGGTATTGACCTTATCAATTCGGCGGGTGGTTTAGCTGTACTTGCCCATCCCGGACAGATGTCATATGATAAATTACATATGGTGATAGAAGCCGGAATAGACGGAATAGAAGTGATTCATCCTTCCCATCCTTTGGATGTGAGAGTATATTATCATAATGTTGCCATGCACTATTGGTTGCTTGAAACCGGTGGTTCGGATTTTCACGGAACAAGACCTTACGATGATGGTAATTTCGGGGAATTCGTAGTACAAGCTTCAGCAATAGAATCTATGATCAATCACCTTGCAAAACGCTGATTGAGCGTCTATGAAATTCCTCCCACGTCCCCTGCTTATCATCATATCATTAGCAACCGCCTATTATACATTCTTTATTATTCGCAGTAGTTTTGTTCTTGATGGTAATCGGTACTTCTGTCTTTTTGATGATGCAATGATTTCCATGCAGTATGCAAAAAACCTTGCTCTTGGAAATGGACTTACCTGGAATGCACATGAGCGAATAGAGGGCATTACCAATCCTTTATGGACACTCATTATGAGTATTCCGCATTCACTCTCCGTTCCCCATAACTTTACATCATTATTCATTCAATGTTTAGGTGGTATATTTCTTATTGCTCAATGCATTATTATATGGAAAATAGCCGAGTTTCTCTTTCCCGATAAGCGTATAATACATATTATTTCCACCATTTTAACAGCTTTCTATGTGCCGTTGAATACTTGGTCATTAATGGGGATGGAAGTCTCTTTATGTTCACTTATCATAACAATAAGTGTATATGGCATATTAAAAAGTAAAGGAACAAACTTCCCGTATCCTTATTTTATATTGCTAATGCTCGGAACTTTCATACGAATGGATATGTGTATTCCGGCATGTATTATTATGGGTGGCGTAGCTCTAAAAAGCAAGGAATCACGATTAAAACATCTTTGTTTCGGTTTATTATTATTGGCATTAAGTATAGGCATACAAACAATTTGGAGATACGCCTATTATGGTGATTTTCTACCGAATACTTATTATTTGAAAATGACGGGCTTAAACCCCTTATACAGAATTACGCGAGGCTTATTTGTAACGGGCAAATTTATTTTGTTCTTTAATCCTTTTCTTATTCTGCTACCGATTCTTTTTACATTGAGGAAAAAAGAATTTGCCTATACTCTTATTCTAACTCTTTTCTTTACACAAATTGCTTATAGTACCTATGTAGGTGGTGATGCTTGGGATTGGTGGGGCGGAGCAAATCGTTATATTTCCATTGCGATTGCACCTTTTTTCATAATACTCTCGGCATCCATATATACCATTATTAATAGAATAATTGATAAACTTTATATTGCAGTAAGATATCGAACGGCTATTTACATTATAACAGTAATATTGTTATTAATAAATATCAATTTTCAAAAAGACGGCTCATCTATTGCAACGGGCTTATTACTCAATCAGCCATTCGGAACAGGTGATAATATTGCCAATGTTAAAGTTGCTATTCTGCTCAACAATTCCGATGAAAAAGCAAGAGTGGCAACGGTTACTGCCGGAGCAATACATTACTTCACCGATAGAACAATGTATGATATACTCGGTAAGAATGATACATATATAGCGCGATTACCTGCCATTATACCGGCTGATAAAAACAAGTATATCAGTTTTCATCCCGGACACAATAAATACGATTATAACCATTCAATCGTTAAAACAAAGCCTGACTTCATTATAGGTCTTGATGAGAATAAACCTGAAGTTAAAGCGTTACTCAAAAACTATAATAGAGATTCAGTATGGGGATTAGTATTGTTTTCAAAAAAAGATTCTCCGTATCTTGGTGATTATGAAAAAAAGCTATCATATTATAAACAGTTATAGGAAAAGTATATGAAAACCGTAGAAGGTGATTATAATGGAGCCGGCAAACGATTTGCCATAGTTATAGCGCGATGGAACTCATTTGTAGTTGAAAGTTTATTGGCAGGTGCGCTTGACGGATTGAAAAGGCATGGGGTAGATACCGAAAATAATGTGACGGTTTATTATTGCCCCGGATGTTTCGAAATACCGACGGTAACACAAAAAGTAGCCAAATCAGGAAAATACAATGCCATTATAACACTTGGTGCTGTTATTCGCGGAGCAACACCCCATTTTGATTATGTAGCGGGAGAAGCGGCAAAAATCGGCACAGTTTCATTGGAAACAGGTGTTCCGTGCATATTCGGTGTCTTAACAACAGATACGATTGAACAAGCAATCGAAAGAAGCGGTACAAAAGCAGGAAATAAAGGATTTGAGGCAGCAATGGTTGCCATAGAAATGGCTACTCTTATTGAAAAGATATGAGAAATGTATCAGAGGAACGGCGTTCCGATTAAAGGAACGCCTTATGCTTTTCTTAATGTAAATTCGGTAATTTCAGGGTCAATACCTATACGCAAAGGTGGCCCAACAACACCGACACCACGATTTACATAAAGATGCTGATGTGCATCCGAATATAAACCCGCCCACTGTTTATAAACCATTTGTGCCACACTCATTTCCGCACCTAGAATATGAACACCTATTTGCCCCCCATGTGTATGCCCCGAAAACATAACATCCACATGCGATTTTCCACGTACTTGTTTATCCCAAAAAGTGGGATCATGGGTTAATAATAGAGTCGGGTTTTCTTCTTTTAATCCGTATAAAGCTTTATCCAATTTACCGAACGTTTGTCGCAACCCCGTATTATCCGTTCCGGCAATTTGTAATTGCGCTCCGTCAATACTTAATACACGATTTGCATTCACCAATAAATCAACTCCGGCTTCTCTAATCATGGATTTCAATCGAACATGGTCATTATATTCCGAATAATGGTCATGATTACCAAGACAAGCATATATGCCGAGAGGTGCTTTTATTCTTTGAATATCATCGGCTATAAGCGGAAATTCAACCGAACGAAAATTGACAAAATCACCCGTCATAAAAATCATATCGGGTTTTAGAGAGGATATGATATTTCTCACTTCATTCAAATGTGCGCCATCTGCTATGGAACCCGCATGTAAATCGGAAATCTGAACAATTCTCAATCCTTCAAGCGCAGGATGTAAATTTTTAATAGCTAATTCAACCGGATGTACAGTAAAATTGGTTACTTTCCTTAACAAACCGTCACCGACAATTATAAAAGGCGATGCTGCCACTGCCCACCCTACATTTTTCAATAATTCTCTGCGGGGAAGTTCGGTATTCTTTTTTTCCGTAATGATACTTTCACTGTTTTTTCGTTTAAATAAACGTTTTATCACCCAATTAAAAAAAAGAAATACATCATCAAAAAGCATAAAAAGTGCTATTGGTAATTTGGGTAAATACCAAAACACAACAACACTATAGAGAATCATATCTGAATAAGGTATTGCCCCCATATCCATACGGCGAATATTTACATACATATTCACACCTACGGCAATACATGAAAGTATAAACGGCACTTTATACCAATTTTTACTCCAGTTTTTGCCTAGAACAAATTTCTTCCAATTTCGGAGTACATAGATATCCGTCAGCAAAAAGATAACTTGGACGATGCTGATAAAAATAATAAAGGATGTGGTGTTCATTGTATAGATTTTTACGAAACAGGAACGCGAATAAACAAGCCCTCACTCTCGGCAAGTAAAACTTCTTGTTCATCGCGTATTTCGCCTCTTATGACGTACTTACGTCCGGTTTCGCTTATTTGCCACCCAATCAAATGCAGAACCTTACCGATGGGCGTAGGTTTATGATACCGAATATTAAGAGTTCCGGTTGGAGCTTTTATGCCTTGGCCAGAAAGCACTTTCCCCATCGTTTCGTCTAAAAGTAAGCCCACAAAACCACCGTGCATTATACCAAACGTGCCGGTCATCATTTCGGGTGCTTTAAACCATGACTCCGTTCTTTTTTCGGATTTGTGAAATATAAAACTCAAATGTAATCCGTTTTTATTTTCATGTCCGCAGCCGAAACACTCATTGCCTATTTTGGGTCTCAAAATTGAAATATCTTGCGTCAGAAGGAGAGGTTCGACAATATGGGCAATACTATCATTAGGGTTTCTGAAAAGGAAAAAATCACCAAAGGGTTCCAAATATTCGGAAATATGCATAAGCGCAGGCATGGATATTCTTCCATATCCACCTGTTTTAGCATAATGATACAAAATACCTTCATCCGAAAAACGAAGTGTCTCCGGCAGAAAAGGAACCGAAAGCGTATCATGATACCATAATTTGTCATTTTCCCATCGTTGGAATACTATCGGAGTATCAACAACTTTAACAAAGTTTATTTCATAACCGCATGGCGAATAATAAGGGTATTCGATGTGCTTTCCCGTGTCATTTTCTTTTAATCGCGTAAAAAAAGTATGAACAAAGGGTTTATCGTCTATTTCATTACCATTATGAAGAACATTACCACGTTCATCAATTTCAAAAAAATATTCTCTGTGTGATTGTTGTTCGGCCATATTATAGAGGAGTTGTTCTCAGTCCAATGAAAGATATATCTACTATATACTTTACAATAGATTGTTCAATACGAAATGATCTAAATACACATCAATGAATTACCTATTAATTTTCTTTTTTCGATGCTCTCAAACTTGAAGAATTTACGGTAAAATTCAATTCCATATTTTGATAAAAATCCTTTACAGACATTTTTTTTTCTGCTAAGAACCCAATCATTGCAGCATTATCAATACAATACTCAAGGTCGGGAATAATAATATGTATTTTTTTCGCTTCGTTCAAAAGCCGTTTTCTTAAGCGTGAGTTTGCTGATACTCCTCCGGCAACAACCAAATGATTCACGGAGCATTTTTTCACAGCATAGAGCGATTTCTTTATCAACGGTTCAATAATTGCTTCCTGAATTGAGGCACATATGTCCGGAAATTTATCTTCCGGTACGCCATTCGGAAATTCCTTTTGCAGAAAAACGCGTACAGAAGTTTTTAATCCGCTATAACTGAATACAAGAGAATCATTACTATTTAAAGCTCGTGGAAATTGATAATAATTAGGATTTCCACTCACAGCAATTTTATCCATCAGAGGTCCGCCCGGATAGCCTAGACCAAGCATTTTAGCTGTTTTATCGAATGCTTCTCCCGCAGCATCATCTCTCGTAGAACCGAGTATTGAGTACTCAGAAAAAGAATTCACATAAAACAATGATGTATGTCCACCACTTACAACTAATGAAATAAAAGGAAATTCCAGAGTACTCGAGGCTATAAATCCTGAAAATAAATGCCCTTCGATATGATTTATCGGTATAACAGGAATATTGAGTCGTAATGCCAACCCTTTTGCGAAATTTGCGCCTACTAAAAGTGAACCCGAAAGACCCGGAGCTACCGTTACGGCTATTGCTTGTAATTCGTTCAGATCACAGCCTGCCTTTGCTAATGCCTCCGTAACAACTGAACTGATAGAACGCAAATGTGCTCGCGATGCAATTTCGGGAATAACACCACCGTATTTATTATGCTCGGTCTGCGAAAAAATTATATTACTACATACCTTACCATTTTCTACAACGGAAGCAGCCGTTTCATCACATGATGATTCAATCGCTAAAATCTTCATTTTTCTTCCGAACGTAAATAACGATATAACATATCGAAAGCAGCCCCAACTGTTCTTTCTCGATTTGCCGTACGATCATTCCCGAAAATAAATCGTTTGGTTATTGTTTCTTTTGGTGTTGCAAGAGAAATCCATACCGTACCGACCGGTTTTTCTTCGGTTCCGCCACCCGGACCCGCTGTGCCCGTTGCAGATAGTGCATATGTTGTAGAAAGTTTTTTTCTTACACCTTCGCTCATGGAACGCGCCACCTGTTCACTTACCGCTCCATATTTCTCAATGTCCTGCGCATTAACAGAAAGTTCCTGAACTTTAACATCATTGGAATAAGCAAGCACACCTCCGATAAAATATATAGAGCTACCGGCTATCTCTGTAAATGCCGCCCCTATTTTTCCTCCCGTACACGATTCCGCAACTGAAACTGTTGCACCTTGTTCTTTCAGCAAACGCACCGTGACCGATTCGATACTTTCATCATTCTTACCAAAGAAATATTTTCCTGCTTTTAAATAGAGATAGCTCTCAATTGAATCCAAAAGTTTATCAGCTTCATTCACATGTACATTATGAACACCAATACGTAAACGCACCCCTTTATATGAAGGTAAAAAAGCCAAACTTGTATTTTCATTCAGAAATAATGTTTCATCGCCGATTAAATCAGCTAGATCAGATTCGGCAATTCCTATTGTAAGAATGGTTCTATATTTATTTGTTTCATAACCATTTTCGGTAATTATTTTTTCAATTAAAGGTAACACATGGTTTTCCATTATGTACATCATTTCGCGCGGTACACCCGGCATTGAAACAAAGTTAGATCCGCCATCGGTAAATAACATACCGGGGGCTGTGCCGTTTTTGTTAGTGAGGACAGAGCACTTTGAAGGTAATAAAGCTTGCTGTCTATTTCTATCCGTTAATACTCTGTTACGAATATGTGCGAATTCCTCTAACCACTCTAAGGTTGGCCTATGCCAAATCAATTCGTCATGAAAATAAGAACACAATACTTTTTTTGTAATATCATCATGAGTTGGACCGAGTCCGCCGGTTATAAGTATAAAATCAGAATATGTTCGAAGATTTTCCAACTCAGAAATAATCTCATTTTCATTATCGCTTACAGTAACATGCTTAATTACTTCGCAACCGATTTTAGTACATTGTGCCGCCATCCAAGCCGCATTACTATTTACAATCTGCCCAATACAAATTTCATCACCAATCGTAAGAATCGAACAAGTCAACATAGATAACAATAAAAAAACACCGATAAGCATAACACTACCGGTGTTGAGAATGTAGTAAAAATTCTTAGTACTATTTTTTATTTCACAAAAGCCGGAAGTATTTTTTTCATAATTTTCGGTATAACTTCCATAATCTGCTCTTTCGGTTTGAATAGATTTTTCGCCTGATTTGTCGGATCGGGTAGTTTTGTTGCGACCTCATAAATATAGGCATTCACCAAAAGCTTATCGCCCTGCACATTAAACAAACCGGACACCACTCTATTAATCTTTAACTGTGCTACGGCTTTCCACATATCGGAGTCGTATTGGGGATTCTGAGGATCGAGGTTAAGCGAAGCTAAAACCTCGTTCACCGAATCGGAAGGTACAACATGTATAAACTTTTCCTGCGGATCGGCTTTAACCAATTCAGCGGCTACAGTATCGGCGAGTTTGGTACATAACGGGGTTAAGGATATTAAACCGTCCATATTCCTGAAGGGTAATACTGCAATCCGTTCTTGTGCCGTTACTGTTAAAAAAGCAACATAAAAAGCTATAATGTACAGTCCTAATCTCATACAATCACTCCCCAAAAAAGTGTTCTATCCGTTTTGCAAATAACAATTCTATACGTTATTATCAAGAAATTCTCTTATCTCCAAAAGTCTCTTCAATATTTTTTCCGAAACTTCTGATGCCTTTTCAAATTCCGACTTTTCAGCATACTCCATTATTTCAATACCGAATTCGCGTAAATCCATAACTCCGAATTGCGCAGCACTCCCTTTTAATGTATGCCCGAGTCTTCTCAAATCCGATTTGTTATGCTCAAGAATCAATTGGGGGAAAACCGTCCGCATATCAGTTAACCATGAATCTATAAATTCAGGGAAAAGTTCTCGGAGTATTTCATCGTTAGGTAATTGCATAAACAAAAATTGTGTGAAAAGAATTATAAGCCGAATTTTGTCTTCGTTACTATTACATAACGGAGGCGATAATGTATCTGGAAATAATGTTGCCATTATCTTCAAGCGGCGTACCCGAATAATATGCCGGATTTTTCAATCCGACCACAGAACGAGCCGTCCTGCACTCATCCCTAAGTTTATTATCCCTATTTCGCCTTGCTCCGTACGGGGTTTGCCCTGCCATAACAGTCACCTATTACGCGGTAAGCTCTTACCTTACCGTTTCACCCTTACCGTCTGCCTTACAGCTTACGGCGGTTTATTTTCTGTGGCACTTTCCGTCGGCTTTTGTTTACTAGTAAACCGTTACCGCCTTTACGTTATAAAGCGTACTACTCTCTGGAGTTCGGACTTTCCTCATTACTATCGTAATGCTATCGCCCATTCTTCCCACACTTATACTACTACTATCAGATCCCTTCAGGAATAAGAATTCGGCCGCAATGCTCGCATGTGAATATCTGATCGAGTTTTGTTCTCATTTCCACTAATCTCTGCGGTGGTACTGCACTAAAACAACCCGAACAACAATTACGACGAACTTTTACCGCAGCATCAGTATGAAAAGTACGAATTCTTTCATAATCCTCCAATAAATTAGGACGAACCGTTCCGACTATTTCAGCACGACGATGAATAAGACCCCTCACTTCATCACTATGACTTCCCGAAAGTTCGGTCAACTGAGCTTCTTTTTCAGTAAGAATCTCACGTGTTTCATCATACTCTTTTTGTTGTTGAGAGAGGATCAAACGGAGATTATCTTCTTTTACGGTTGATGTACGTAACTTTTCATTGATGGCTTCTCTCTCTTTACGAATATTCTCAATTTCATTCGTTATGGCATCAAATTCCCTATTATTTCTAACCTGAAATTGTTGTTGAGCATACCTTGTTTCTCTATCTTTCAGTTCCTGTAACATCACTCCGGCTTTTGAACGAAAATCCAACAACTCATCAAGCAAACCTTGCGTCTCTTCAACAAGAGAGTTCTTTTGTCTTAACTTCTTCTCCGCCTCCTTCACTTCTCCGGGTAAATCACCAAGTTCCTGATGAATTTCGTCCATTTGCTCGTCAATTTCGGCAAGTTGTGCAATAAATTGAATTTGTACCTGCATGGGTTTCTAAAATTGTAAAAAATAGTTATGAATTATATGCTATATCGTATAGGTGTCGTTATCACATCGGAAAGTTCAAAACGAACCTCACTTATCGAATCCGTTAATATTTTATAAAGTGTTTGGGGAACATGCCTTTCCATTTCCTCATGTCCGGCCTCAATCAAGGTTATCGAATCCATAGCTGCATGGAAGTTGTGATATTTCGCATCTGCAGTGATGAAGGCATCCGCACCCATTTGTTCTGCTTTTGCAATATACTCATATCCGCTTCCAGCAACCAAAGCTATTGTCGTTAACTCGACATCATTTTTACCTTTTGAGTAACGTACCGGGCTATTCAATATCTTTCCGATAAATGAGACAGCGTCAATAAGTGTTTTGGGTTCTTTCCATTCGCCTATAATACCCATACCTCGGTCAGAAAACGATTTCACCATTTCTAAGAAACGTATATTCACCAAACCAAGTGTTTTTCCAAGAACAATATTCGTTCCTTTCGGGTGCGTATCGAGATTGGTATGGATAACAAAAACAGCTATGTTTTTTGCAATCAATTTGATAATTACACGTCCGACCCGATTATCGGTTGTTATCGTTTGTAAGGGTGAAAAAATAAGCGGATGGAAGCAGATGATACAATCATAATCACCAACACACGCTTCATTTGCGACTTCATCTGTAATTTCGTACGCAATAAGGCATGAGGACAATTCACGTTTGCCGCTTTCCAATTGGAGTCCTACTCTATCACTCTCTAAAGCGGAATCT
>JALHLL010000069.1 GCA_022844575.1 bacterium | reverse complement strand
TTTCATGTGGAAATCATGTGGATGTAATTGTTGATAATGACGGAAATGCACATTTTGTTTTTAATGAAATGGCTGCATATGTAATAAGGGACGGTTACCGTGATGGAGATTCTGTAGTTGTTACGAGTGGTACAATCTATGGTATGGATGATATAAATGTATATGCCGGAAGAAAAGTGGGTTTCTGCTACTGGAAAGAAGGAGATGAACAACGTCATCGGATTTGTACGCCGCCGATTACGTCTGCTCATGATGGCACAGATATAATAAGTCGTAGAGCGTATTCGGGTATTGTACGGTACCCCCAGTTAGGACTCGGCTCTGACAATTCGATATACTTAGCTTACAATTCTATTGTTGAAGGCGATGTGCGCGAAGTTGCAATTGATACGAATACGACAAGAGATGGTGCTGCTGATCAGGTAGTGAACGGATATTTCGGGCATATTTTTATAACTCATAAACCGAATAGTGGCACACAGTGGTCAATGCCTGTTAATATAACTCCGAATGGTAATGATTGTTTATTTCCGTCACTTGGAAATGGTGTTGATGATTACATGTATTTGACATATTCATCCGACGGTACTCCCGGTGACAGAGTTACGAATACGGAATTACCAACCGAAGAAACCGGAGTCTATTTTGAAAATGTTTCGGTTACATCATTAAGTAAGGAATTCTATACACCCATAGCTGTAGCATTTTTAGAGAATATTAAGATTGAGGGATTGAATAAATCATTAACATCTCTTGAAGATAAATCACATATTGTAAATGGGTTTGAAACGATTCCTAATCCTGCAAACGATAGAATAACTTTGCAATTTGTAACTAATCAAAACCCTATAGTGTCTGTAGAGATAGTAGATCACATAGGTGCAATCGTACTTTCTCATACCGTAAGTAATACAGACACTCAAGAAATTGTGTTATCTTTGAAAACTTTGCCGAACGGTGTATATACGGCATTAGTAAAACAAACAAACACATTCTATGCGAAAAATTTTATCATTGCCAGATAATGACAATATAAAAACAACGCGAATTTAGTATGAAAGCGGTCGAGCGTGGTACATGCCCGACCGCTTTTTTGAGATATAACGAAATGGAAAATTAAATGTTTCAATTAATGGAGAGTTGATATGCAAAAAAAACTACTCATCTTGTTAACGGTTGTACTACTTGCGCCGAGTCAGTTGTGGGCTGGTACTTACGGCACTATAGAAGGTAAGGTAACGGACAGTAAGGGAAAAGCCTTAGGTGGCGCTACCGTTAAAGTAATAGGCACTAAACGAGGTGCAATTGCAAAACCCGACGGTACATTTAGGATTCAAAAAATGGATCCTGCTACGTATAAAGTAGAAGCCGCTTTTGTTGGATACACAAGTAACCAAGCTGAAGTTAGAGTTTCTGCTGACCAAACCTCTTCAATTACTATAAAACTTAGAGAGAAAAACGAGACTGGACCGGATGTGGTTATAACTGCTGACCGCTACAAGGAAATGGTTAAACAAGATGCAATAGGTACAACTAGAGGCAGAAGCGGAGAAGACAACACCAAAATAGCTGTAGAAAGTGTTCAACAAGCTGTAGCATTAGCAGCGGGTGTACAATCTGATGGTGGTGGGTTTATCGTAAGAGGGTCACGTTCGGAAGCAACGCAAATAAAAGTGGACGGTCTTGATGTTGGTGACCAGTTTAACGGTGGGCTTAGCGGAACGGGTACAAGAACATCACCTACTGTTTCTAATTTTGGTGTTGAAGAAGTGCAAGTACAAGCAGGCGCTTTTGGAGCGGAATATGGCAATGCTTTAGGAGGCGTTGTTAATACTATCGTAAAAACGGGAAGAGTGGATAAGTATGAAGGTGTTTTCAGATGGAGAACCGATATGCCTTCACTTTGGGGAGATGGGAATAATGGTATTGAAGCAATGGGAAGAAATGAGCATAATTTTGATGTTGCTTTTGGCGGACCCTTACCCGGACTTGAGAGTTCTACATTTTTCATTTCCGGAAAAAATTCATATGCACAATATGATGGGAACGGTTTAGGAGTTGTTGACCCATGGGGTAACAATTTAGGGCAAATGCCTAATGATCAGATCTGGATTCGTAATATAACGGGTCGTATTAAATTGGGATTTGGCTCCTTTAATTTGATTTTAGGTGGTCAATCAGGTGTCACTGCAAGAGAAACTATGGGATGGGATTGGTTATATGCTAATACACCGGCTGTTTTTAAAGTAAGGCAGGAAAATGGCAAAATAACGGGTGATACTGTTAATATTGCTGAAAATAGAGCGAAAAATGCTGTCGTAAATGGATATCAAAATAATTTAATGGCTCGTATCAATCAATTAATTGATGATGATAGTTATTTTGAGATTACTGTATCAACTAATAATAACAATAGTGAAATTGTAAAAAGATCGAGTTTTGATGACCCTGCTTTCTTCTCTGGAATTAAAGTGGTAGAACCCTTTGATGAAATAACATTGGCTGAAAATAAGGCGAACCAATATTATAACTCACAAACGAACGCATCAAACCAAATTGCCGATTATTTTGAGCCGGCTACCAATACACTGCCCACAGCATTAACCGCTGATGGTGCTTTGCAAACCGCTTTACCTACAAGAAATCCTTTAACGGGTTATGTTGAAGGACAAACAGACCTTACCTCAACAAAAAATCCTTATGGACGTTCGCAGTTTTTTAACTGGAGTGGTAATGAGCGTGCTTTAGATTTTCGATTTGCTAACTACTTCAGAGTTGATGGTAATTATAATCTGAATTTAAGTGCCGGTGAAGTAAAGCATAATATTAAAACAGGATTTGAATTTAACACACATACCGTAGAGAGATTTCAGAATAATCTTCCATGGGATCCATTAGGGTTTTATGATGTTTATACATCTCGATTTGGTGGAAATATTTACGCATCAGATAGAAGCTCGGATTTTTATCGTTATACAAGTCAAGCATATAATCCTTGGGATGCTACAGTGTTTGTACAAGATCAGATATCGTTTAAGAACATTATTGTAAGCCCGGGTATTCGCTTTGAGGCATTCAATCCTAATATAAAGCACCGTGCTAACCCATTGGAATTTGCCGGTATTTCGGCACTCGAAACTGATGCATTCGCAGAAACAAAAACTAAAATCATGATTAGTCCGAGGATTAATATAGCATATCCAATAACGAAAAGATCGATCATTACTATTGGTTATGGCATTTATTATCAAAGACCATTACTCAGATACCTATTCGACGGTTTTTCATACGACGTGTTAAGAGGTAATGTTACAATAGGTAACCCTAATCTTGAACCTCAAAGAACAAATCAATATCAAATAGCATATAATCTTCAATTGAATGAAGAGTTTGCCTTCGACGTGACAGCGTATTATAAAGATGATTATAACGTCGTCGGTTCATCTTTTGTTCCAAGTACAAACAACTCATATTCATTCTATTCGGTTGGTGAGTATGGTACTTCACGTGGTATTGAGATAACATTACGTAAACGCGCTACAGATCATATTGGATTTGACATTAACTATACACTTGCTTCAGCAAACACAACGGCAACTGCTGCATTAGATAACTCGTACCCACAACTTGATCGCTTTACAGAAAAATACTCAATTCCATTAAGTGAATTTGCTGCAGGTTTCGATAGAAGGCACACCGTAAATGCTATTGTAACAATTAACTGGGCTAATGAAGAAGGTCCCTCCATTGCAGGTGTCTATCCCCTTGAGAACGTTGAGATAGGCTTTACCGGTCGTTATAGAACAGGCGTACCTTACACGAGAGTAAATTTGGCTGGTAATCCGATTGGTGATTTTAATGCAGAACGCCAACCCGATTTTATGGGTGTGGATATGCGTTTAACAAAGTCGTTTAACCTTGCTGATTGGTTCGGTGCAGATATGATGGGTACATCAAGAATTCAATTCTTTGCAGATGTTACCAATCTTATCAATAGAACGGTAGCAACAGCAGTTTTCGCACGTACAGCCGACCCTTTACAAGATGGCAATACATTAAATCTTACACCGGGTGATCTAAATCCGAATGTATGGTATAAAGAAGCATCTCAATTTGATGCTACAACATCCGCAGTTGAACAGTATGATTTATCCGGTTATCGTTTATATAATGCCACGATAGATTATAATAATGATGGAAAAAACACCCTTGATGAAAAATATCGAGGTTATCAGCAATATGTAAGTGATCAGCAAAACAGAAGATTCAATTTCCAATTCCCACGCGAAGTGTACTTCGGAATGATGATCAGTTTTTAATCCTCAATAAAAATGAATATTATAAGGAGAAAAATAATGTATAAAGAATTTGTGACACTAAAAAACTATTTTCTTTTCTCATTATTCTGTTTTACTTTGATATCAACACCAGCTTATGCTGAAATTGATCGAAGCAAAAAGAATTCTGAAGGTGAAGAAGCACTCAGAACAGCCACAGATGTGTTCGATAATCAACAAAACAAAGTTAGTAGAATTCAGTTCTTCATCTCTAACTACGGTATTTTTGGTTATGATGTCAAAAGGCAAATTGGTGGCGGTATTTGGCCAAGAGGAACATCAAATCAATACATTTTTGCAGGTGGAGTATGGCTTGCCACGCAAAAGAGATTGCAACCTGAAGATCCTAATTTGCAAAAGCTATGTTTGATATCGTATAATCCTAATTCCGGACGTTCTTGGATGGCACCCGGAAGAATTTCGGATGGTGAAAATGCTCAAGCTTCATTATTGGCAAAACACCGTGTATATTTTTCAACGGATTTTAATCCCGGAACCGGTGAAGCTAAAAATAAAGCTGATGGACCAAATTGGCCTGTTTGGGATACAAAAGATTCCGAGGTTCTGAAAACAAATAGATATTTCGGTTATTATATTGATAGCGAAACTGAGCGTACAACATCTAAGTATCCGAAGGGTCCTGCTTTTATCTCACAAGAAGATATTTTTGCTACATACAAGGATACGGATTTGAGCCGTTATGAAGGTGGCCAATCAACACGAAGAAGAGAAGGATATCCCTTAAGAATTCAAACTGAACAAACACTTTACTCTTGGGGATTCGGTGATTATCGTGATTTTATCTTCTTGAAGTATAATCTTATCAATACATCGAAGGATACGTTAAGACAAACATGGATTGCTCCGGTATTCGATGTTGATATAGCTCTTACAACTAATTCTACAAACGGTGCTCGTAACGATAATGCAAGATTCGTAGATGAGAAATCGAATTTCAACCTCGCAGCACAATGGTCTTTAGGTACAGCCGGTGAGCAAAGTAGGGGCTTTGGTTATCTCGGCTTCGACTTTTTAGAAAGTCCTGCCGTGTATCCTTATACGAGAATAGATACGGTCATTGAAAACGGTCAGGAAGTGTACAAGCCGAAAGTTGTAGGAGCTCACCCTGACAGTATAGGTAAAATTAGAAAAGATAGACGGTTTTATCCGAATGCTGAACAATTAGGATTAAAAACATTTCGTAATTGGCCTATTGCCGAAGACCCTCTTACTAATGAAAGAAGGTATGACTTCGTATCGACCGGTGCTCGTGATGGTCAAGGTGAACCGGGTGATAAACGGTTTATGATGGCAAGCGGTCCCTTTGATGTAATTCCGGGCGATTCCGTAAGAACTGTTGTTGGTATTGTTTTGGCAAAAACCACAAAAGGTGGAGATGCTGATGGATCTATTGAAGATATGGCTGATTTAATCCGTCTTGATTCATTTGCGCAAATTGTTTACGATAATAATTTTAAAGCTCCGAAACCTCCGGATCCGGCGCGTATTAAATTCAGAGGAATTAATAACGGTGTTGTTATTCAATGGGACTCTACCTCTGATTTATCGTTCGATGATTTGGAAAGAGGTATGGATTTCAAAGGATATAAATTGTATCGTGCGCGTCGTACTGATCTCGATACATTTAACGTAGATTATATGCCGAATGCCAGCCCGAGTGCCGGACCTTTCGGTTGGAAAGAAATTGCATCGTGGGATGTGCCCCAACCATTTGAGCCATCAAGAAGATTCCCTAATAATGATAAGACATTGACACCGTATGACTCTATTAGAATTGTTAGCCAAATTGATAGCTTTACATATGTAGTGCGGAGATTTCCTAATAATATTTCTTCGCTTACACCGTATGGCGTGAGGCCTTGGGCACAATATTATAGGGGATTATCAAAAGTGATGGACGATACATTGTTTTTAGGTGTTATTAAAGCGGAACAGGCATATAAGGAAGTATTTCCGCATTTGATGACGGCTAATAATTATGGTAAAACATTTGTACCGGATTCTAATGCTGCTGCGAATCAGTGGCCTACAGTGCTCGGTAGGGAAATGCCTTATAATGTTGATACAATCAATAGCGCAGGTGGAGTAGGTTTGAGAGCCGTTTCTATCAATTCAAGACCAATAGGTTTTAAACCTAAAACAATTGCACTTTACAACAAAGTTCATGATTCATTGTTTACATTGTTGAAAAAAGGTCATGTAAAAATGAAGTTCCGTGATTTCACAAAATCTATGGAAACTATTGATTCCCAAAGGATTAATACAAGGCATATTGCAGAGACCGTTATCATACCGTTTGTAGATTCAATAACGAGAAACAGAACTTTCTTTGATGTAGGTGATGATGATAGAGATGGTACAATCAAAAACCTTATTGATCCGACGCAAACTGAAAGGTTATTAAATAACACAGATTATTACTATAAACTTTTGGCATACGATGAAGGAGATTACATACAATCGACTAATCCGAAAATTAATTCAGGTGTTGATGAAGAAAACCAAATAAAAGCTATTCCCCTTTCGGGTGGTTTTGCAAAAGAACCTAGTTCAAGAATTGACATAATTGCGATAGACAGTAGTAGAATTGGTGGACTTCACAATTTCCAATTCCACATTCTTGATCAATCAAGATTTAATAGGTTGTTTATGAATGAACGAGAAGGTCATCTTCTAAGAATCGGTTTCGTTAATACGCCTTTTATATCACGGTGGCGTTTCGATCGTGATCCGGGTAAAACGAATACTGCATTTGAAGATGTGGACTACGGTGTTTATTCAGTTATTTTTGCTTTGGAAGATTTGACGACAAATGAAATGCTGTATCAAGGATTCACAACTTTTGAAGAGAATTTATGCCGTCGGACTATTTCATCATTCTTTACGGATAATGGTGCGACGACAAGAGATTCGGAAAATGTTATTCGCGCTTATTCTTTCTTGTCGCGATCAGGTGATACTATTGACTTTGCAAACCCTACGGGCAGAGGAGTTCTTAATAAAACAGGTAAAATCACGACAGTGCCTCTTTCGACTTCCAACGAATGTTATTCAAGCGCTGTACGGAACGACGCGAATCAAACACTTGCATTTTCATTTGATTGGAACATACGCCAATATGGAGGTGAATACAGGCCTGATTTTGCAAAAATTGTAACAAACAATTCAAATGCAGATACGAGAGTTTTTGCAGGGATGAATGTTGGTAGAAAAGCTGATAACAATGAAATTCCTGTTGAAGTAACTGTAGGTAATAATCAGAGAGTCACGCTTAATTTTACAGCTGGTACTCGTAAATTTAATCATGGCCCCGGTGAATTTGAACTAGAATTTCTACCCGGCGGTACAGAGAGAAAAACAATTACCGTAGGTAGCGGTACTACAACTAAAAATTATGAGGTCGATATTCCGTATCTGAATGTCAAGATGAACAATGTTACTGCATTTAACAGACCGGATATCAGTGGTGATTCAGTTCTCGTAAAATATATTGAAGATATGGGGCATGCTGAATTACCATTAACCGATGGTGTATTGGATGATAATCAAATGCCGATTTCATCGTTTAATATCTCGTCATTCGGCTGGACAAATGTTGATACATCAGATCGTTTTACAATTCAAAGACAACGTTCAACAACTGCGGGTTTAATAGGGCAAGGGAAATATTATTTGCCTATTAAAATTAATTCAACTGTTGATTCCAACTTGTTTTTTGTAAATCAGATTAAAGTATATGGTTGTGATTTCTATATTGATTTATCAGGAAGAAATCGTACTACGACCTCAAGTGGAGAGGTTTATCCTGTCAGTGCTTTGAGAAAATTCCCTTTTGAAAGAAAAGATTTTCAAGTAGGTGATAAAATACGATTTAAGACCACGGGTGGTGCTTTAGGATTTCCATTGGATAGTGCGTTTGTTCTTGCAAGAGTAAGACCAAATATCCCCAATGACAATGAGATAAACGATGATCAATTAGCGAATGCCGTAAGAGTAGTACCTAATCCGTTCTATGTTACGAATCAATCGCAGAAATCAAGTTACGATGCGAAGGTGTCATTCACAAACCTACCACGTCGATGCACAATAAAAATTTATACTGTAGCCGGCGATTTAGTGTCAACGATTGAGCACGATGAGAATACAGGATCGTCACCTGAAAAAGAGGCAACTGAAGTTTACGATTTACTTAATAAAAGCGGACGTAGGGCAGCAAGCCAAACACTTATAGCTATTATTGAAACGCCAAACGGTGCGAGAGCAAGATTACCGTTCTCTATAGTGGTCGGTTCATTTAGATTAACAGCAGATTAATGTTATTATCGATTTGCTAAATTTTAATAATGAAAGGTATATTATGAAATTTTTTAAAAATATTGCTCTCTATTCCACCTGTTTCTTATTCACAGTTTGTGTCTCTTATTCAGAAGGTGCTGATGAAATTGTCGGTGCTACACAAGGAGATATTAATAAAGCAGGTATGGTGGGTGTTAATTTCTTAAAAGTTGGGATCGGTGCTCGTGGCGTTGCTATGGGTGGAGCTTACTCTGCTTTAAGTGATGATCTGACATCAATGTTCTGGAATCCTGCCGGTTTGTCGCATGTTGATGGTATAAATGGCAGCGTAAACTATACGCAATGGTTTGCCGGCTTTTCGCATAATTTTGCGGCATTAGTAGTTCCTATTGGTAGTTATCGTGCAGGGATTGGTTTTACTTCGTTCTCAAGTGGACAAATACCCTATACCACCATCGAGAATACTGAAAACGATTTTACATATGAAGTACAAGATATTTGCTTAACAGCTTCATTTGCCGGTAAAATAACCGAAGAGTTCAGTTTCGGTGCAAATATTAAGTATATACAAACTGCCTTTGCACGCGTAAATTCCGGTGGAATGGCTTTCGATCTCGGAACACAGTATAACTCAAATTGGAAAGGCGTTCGTGTTGGTTTTGCTTTGTCGAACTTAGGTCCTCAACAGAATTTTTCCGGACAGGATTTAAATCAGGTGAATAGAATTGTTACAGGAGCAAATGCAGCGCCTGTTGATATGACATTAATAAGTACTGCTTATAACTTGCCATTAACTTTCAGAGCGGGTATGGCAGCGGATATGATGAGTATCGTTGATGGTTCCGAGAATACTCCGACAGACGCTGAAAACAAATGGGTGGCAGCTGTTGACTTTGTTACTTTGGCCGATGCACCGGAAATGTTTTCAATAGGCAGTGAGTATGTTTGGAATAACTTAATCGCTTTACGAGCAGGTTATCAGTTCGGTCATGACGTATTCGGATTTGCCGGAGGTATCGGATTGAACTACTCATCGGGTATGTTTGATGGTACACTTGATTATGCAATCAGTCCTGCTAATGCGCAGATTGGTTTAATCAATAGAATAAGTGTTGCTGTGGCAATCAAGTAATAGTAACACGCGTAATCATTTTGCCGTCGGGAAATTTTTTCCGACGGCATTTTTATTTTAAGCACGCACCTTATGTTTTATTCGTCGTATTATTTCTTCCTTCGTAAATTACAGGTTGTTGTGTACAATATTAAGTCATGATTAAAACAGAAGTAGAGAAAAAAGTCATAGCAAAAACCGAGATAAAGTCCTTAAATAAGAAGGTTATCTCAATAAGGAATGCAAGGGTGCACAATCTGAAGGGTATTGATGTCGATATCCCCAGAAACTCATTAACGGTAATTACAGGAGTGAGTGGCTCAGGTAAATCATCGTTGGCATTTGATACACTTTATGCTGAAGGGCAACGGCGTTTTGTCGAATCGCTTTCTTCTTATGCACGACAATTCTTAGAACGAATGCATAAACCTGAAGTTGATTCGATAAAAGGACTTCCACCGGCAATTGCAATTGAACAGAGGGGGTTCTCGAAAAACGCACGCTCAACTGTAGGAACAACAACAGAGGTCTATGATTTTCTGCGTTTATTATTCGGTCGAATAGGTACTACCGTGTGTAAATGTGGTAAAACAGTGCAAAAGGATTCACCCCAATCCATAAAGAAATCTGCTCTCGGATCATGCGATAAGTCGAGAGTTTATATACTCTTTCCGCTTATCAATGGTGGTGGATCAGTAAAAAACCAACTCTTATCACTCCAATCTCTTGGGTTTGACCGTGCTTATGTACATAAAACTAAAAAAATTGTTGAATTTGCAGAGATAGAAGATATTCTGCTGAGTGTTGAACCTGATACTGTTAATGTTGTTGCCGACCGTTTGTTAATTGATCAAAGTGATTATGACTCAGTTACGCGGTTATCTGAATCCATTGAATTAGCTTTAAAAATGGGGCAAGGCAGATTAATGGTTAAGGATATTACAACGGGTATTGATTATAAATACTCATCAAAATTTGAATGTCCCGATTGCCAAATTCAGTATGCTGAACCTGAACCACGACTTTTTTCTTTTAATAGTCCGTTTGGTGCATGCAGAACCTGTGAAGGGTTTGGCAGAAGCATGGGTATTGATGAGAAGCTTGTGATACCGGATAAAACAAGAAGTATAGAAAAATATGCCATTGCCCCAATAAGCCCTACAGGCTTTTACGAATGGTATTCAGGTCTCTTGACATTTTGTAAAACTCATTCGATAAGTGTACAAAAGCCCTATGCATCACTATCTGATAAAGACAAGGGTTTAATATGGGAAGGTGACGATAGTTACGGTGGTGTAAAGGGCTTTTTTGCAATGCTTGAAGCCGGTTCTCATAAAATGCACTATAGAATTTTAGCAAGTCGCTACAGGGGATATACGCGCTGCCAAACTTGTGATGGTGCGCGTTTGAGGACATCGGCAAGACGTGTTTATGTAGCTGAGAAGACAATACAAAATATAGTTTCGATGACTTTGGAAGAAGCTTTGTCTTTCTTTAAGTCAATTAAATTGACAAAGTTCCAACTTGCAATTATAGAACCCGTATTAAAAGAAATTCGCTGGCGATTGGAGCTATTGGTAGAAATCGGATTGGGATATTTGACTTTGGATAGACTTTCTCATACATTATCCGGTGGTGAATCGCAGAGAATAAACTTAGCAACATCTTTAGGGTCATCCCTCGTAGGTACTCTTTATGTGCTTGATGAGCCGTCAATTGGATTACATTCGAGAGATACGGAAAGACTAATTGCTTTATTAAAGAAACTGAGAAATCTGGGTAATACTGTTGTGGTTGTTGAACATGATCCGGATATTATTCGCGCTGCTGATTATGTTATTGATATTGGCCCGGTTGCAGGTGAACATGGCGGTAGAATAATGGCACAAGGAACGCCAAAAGAAATTGAGGATAACCCTGAGTCACTTACAGGTTTGTATCTGAGTGGGAAAAAGGATTTTATGATACCGGCAAAAAGGAGAACATCCAAGCAGGCACTCAAGATCATCAAACCGATGGAAAGGAATCTTAAAGGGGAAGATGTGACCATTCCTCTGCATCTTATCACTGTGGTTACCGGTGTTTCAGGTTCTGGGAAAAGTACTTTGATTCATAATGTACTCTATAATAATTTGAGATATCAAAAAGGATATGCAAGCGACGGTCAGGTAGGAGCATGTGAGTTTATTGACAATGTAAAAGCGGTTGATAATGTTGAGATGATTGATCAGACGCCCATCGGTCGTTCATCACGCTCAACACCAATTACTTATACAAAGGCATTTGATGCCATAAGGGATGTTTTTGCAGACACGCAAGCCGCTAAACAATTAGGATGGCGTGCAGGACATTTCTCTTTCAATGTCGCGGGTGGAAGATGTGAGACTTGTGAAGGCGAAGGCGCGGTTACGGTTGAAATGCAATTTCTACCCGATATTCGTTTGGAATGTGAAGTTTGCAAGGGTACAAGATATAGAAAAGAGGCATTGGGAATTATGCTTAATGGAAAAAATATAGTTGATGTTTTGGCAATGACAGTTGATGAGGCATTGGAATATTTTAAAAGCAATAAGAAAGTTATAAACAGATTAAAAGTACTTGCCGATGTCGGCTTAGGGTATTTACGTTTAGGGCAATCGTCTTCAATGTTATCGGGCGGGGAAGCACAGCGTATAAAGTTGGCAACATATCTCGATGATAATTCAATTACAAATAGACATACTCTTTTTATTTTTGATGAACCCACAACCGGATTACATTTGGACGATATCAATAAACTACTTATTTGTTTTAATAAGCTCGTTGAGAATGGGCATAGTGTATTGATTATTGAACATAATACCTACGTAATTGCGGCAGCAGATTGGGTTATTGATTTGGGGCCTGAAGCCGGAGAGCGCGGAGGATATATAATTGCTCACGGCACTCCGGAAAGTGTTGCGAAGGTAAAAAAATCTTTCACAGGGAAAGCATTACAAAGTTTTTTTACAGAGACAAAGAAATAATTTGAATAAGTATAGAGTATGACGGAAAAAATAAAATCCACATTACGGTTGATATTCGGAATTGCACTAATGGCAGCATGTGTGTATTGGTCATTACGTAATGTGGAATTGGCGAAAATGTGGGAGATATTAAAAAATGCACATTATGGTTGGGCTCTCTTATGTTTTCCCATCACAATCTTTTCGCATTGGCTTAGAGCTGTGCGGTGGAAAACCATGCTCGAATCATCTGCAAAATGCAAAATGAGTGATTTATTCTCGGCGGTAATGGTGGGATATGCCGTCAATAATTTTACCCCGAAAGGCGGAGAAATATTAAGACCTTTGGTGTTGAGCAGAAGAGAAAACATCCCTTTTTCGACGGTAATGGCAACTATTCTCTTGGAGAGGTTCTTATTCGATTTGGCTGCAATGATTATTATTTTCCTGTGGGCAATAATAGTATTACCGGAACAAATAGCGATAGCATATCCTGAATTTTCCTCAGCTTCATTATTCTCCGCTTTATTAATCCCTTTTGCACTCTTATTAATTTACCTCGTTATTTCAGGATTTTATCCTCACACAGTAGATACTTTTCTTGAAAAAACAGTACGTCGTTTTTCCGAGAATGTATATAAGCGTTTGCATGCTATCAATGTTTCATTTGAGAAAGGTTTTACCATTGTTCGTACACCTTCTCAAATTATCCGCATTCTGATTGACTCGGCAGGAATATGGCTATGTTATATGCTACCCTCATATATAATGTTTTTTGCTTTGGATTTTCCTCCTGATGTACATTTGGGATTTATGGATGGTATATTACTTTTTGTAATAGGTACTATTGCATATGTTCTTCCCGCCCCCGGAGCCGTAGGGGTGTATCATACTTTAGTATCAGCAGCGATGGCGCGTTTGTACGGAATATCTGCTGAACAAGGGCTTGCATATGCAACACTCGTTCATGGAATAAATTATACAGTTACAATTATAGGCGGTTTATCCTTAGTTAGGGAAAGCAAATATATTCGACTGATAGGTAAAGAAAATGCTGATTAATAATTTGAACGAATAGAGGAATTATTTACTATATGTTTAAAAAAGTACTTATTGCAAATCGTGGTGAAATTGCTCTGCGTGTTATAAAAACATGTAAGAAAATGGGAATTGCCACTGTTGCTATTTTCTCCGATGCCGACGTATCTTCCCTGCATGTTAAAGAAGCGGATGAGGCGATACATATAGGCGGCATGACACCTCGCGAAAGTTATTTGATAATAGAAAAGGTGCTTGATGCCGCAAAAAAATCGGGAGCGGAAGCAATACATCCCGGATATGGCTTCTTATCGGAGAATGCGGAATTTGCACGGCAAGTAAAAGAACTCGGTTTGGTTTTTATAGGTCCCTCGCCGGAGGCAATTCACGCTCTTGGTGATAAAACGGCAGCACGTGATTTAGCAATTAAAGCCAATGTCCCAATATCACCGGGTTCGAACG
>JALHLL010000068.1 GCA_022844575.1 bacterium | reverse complement strand
ACTCCGGAAAGGTAGAAAAACATGGACTTTTAGGGTCATGAATGCACAAAAACAGTGACATTTTGTTCACATCCTTATAAAAATTGTTGTTGTTTTTGAGTGTGCATTTTTTTTGTGTAAACGTTAGGAACTGTTTTGATACCATTCTTCCTGCTTGGTCATTCTCCATACAATCTCGAATCTATCGAAATGGAAGAGCCGAAATATTTGTGATTGTGAAAATAATCGGAAGGTCTTCAATATGGTATCTTGTCCGGTACTGATAGCACCTTGTCTGTTTTTGGTCTATATTTATTTTGCATACTATCTCCGAATATGTATATCGTACCTGCTCCTATATTTTGCGGTTTAAGTACCATTACAGAATCAAAAAAATACGGTGCAGCAATCATTCAATACCCTGTTTTGACACGTCCGCTCCGTTAAGTCCTTATAAATAAGTACAAACAGCACGGTGAAAATCTCCGTTCTTATCGAATAATGGTAAAAAATGTGTATCAGAAGTGTCCTTATTCGTACATAAATGTTCGTTTTTGTACAAATGTGTTCAAAAAATGTATAAATGTGTAAGGGCAAGTACTCCGAGCGATAGAAAAAAACGCTTTTTGAGAGTAGTACAAGTGTTGTGGGGCGGTGTCATAGAGGAAATATGTAAAAAAATTTACGTACTCGTAAAATGGATATATAATTTTGTTTGTGGGGTATGAATAACAATAAGTCAATTTCATTGTTCTCGTTCTTTACCGAATATAACTTTTTACGCTCTACTGTAAAACAGTATGAACGAATTGTACTTTTTAATCTGTGTATGAAAAGAGAATGACCGTATTATCGGGAGTGTTTTTTGAAGTGTGTTTGTTTGATAGGATAAAATGGTATCACCGTATAAAGTAAAATAAAACGGAAACCGTTTCCGTTCTTTTTTAAGAACAGTAATCGGGAACGGGCAATCGGTAGGAATAGAAAAAACGGACGGCTTGAAAGGATTAGCACTATGAAGTAGAGAACGGGTGTATTTACTTTCCACTAAAGAAATACACATTTCATAATGTGCATTGAGCCATTCTTTCAGCCGTCCGCTTGTTATGCGTGGGTGAGATGATTCACTGCTTTTTATATTACTGCATTCGCACTCCCATTGCTTGCATTGCAGCATGGGTGATGTCTTTCATCATCGGTCTTTGTCCGTCTTTTAACCATTCCGTCAAATCCTTTTTAGAAAAGTAAAGACGATTACCTCTTTTGATATGCGGTATCTCACGCCTGCATACCTTACTGTATAATGTGCTTTTTGCAAGACCGAGAAATGTTGCCGTTTGGTCTATCGTAAGGAGAATATCCTCATTACTACTATCATCCTCTTGTTCGGTCTCCGAACGAGTTTGGAGAAAATGCTCTACCTTGCTGTCAAGCGATTGAATTTTCGCGAGTATTTCCTCACAGAGTGCGGGTATATCATTAAATGTGATACTCATACTATGTATGTGATTGGTGATTAAAAAGTAAAAACCATGTATGAGATTATGCGGCTCATACATGGTTATCTTTCGTCATACGAGCTACGGTACAAACTTATGATTGACCATAAGGAAAAAGTATTCCGAATTATTCGGAATTTTTTATGATGGCATGAAACAGTTCTACCGCCTCATCGTGAAAATCCTTTTTTGTAAAATCGTGTTTTCCGGCACTCACCTTTTCAAGATTTTTAATAAGTGTTGTTGTTTTTCCTTTCACATGAATATACTCTAAAAAACGATGTACTTTATCGCCGCAGCTTGACCATCCTTTCATCGGTACATCATAGAGAATGAGTGCGAGTGCATTCATACGTCCCGTATAAAAGAATATTCCCTTTGCATCAAAATAACCGAATGAATATTGTTTATCATGATAAGGATAATGTTGTGTTTTTTTTATCTCATGAATAGTATTGTGAAGTATAGTAAAAAAGGCAACATTATTTTGTTCGGCTTCCGAAAACAGCACCCGTACAATATCGGGAAGAACGGTATTCGTTATCTCCGTTTGTGTTTTTATATGACCTTGTTTTTTTGCTTCTGAAAAAGAATCCCTTACCTTTTGATAGTCAAAATAATTGTCAAAACGGTTACTATCCGACAGAGCGAGATAGTCCAATTCAAGGGAATATCTTTTCAGAAACACTGCATAATTGATATACTTCAAACATTCTTTTGAATAAGTGTCCCACCGTTCATAGATATAGTATAAGAAGACCAATAAAGGCACGATAACCTGTTTTACCGAGTTATGACATGAATGAATTTGTTTAATGTTTATTGCGAGAAACAGTGATAACTCCAACATCTTCGGATTATGAGTTTGAATAGCATTTACCAATGATTCACCGAACTCATTCAATAAATTCAGCCCTTTATTAAGATGAGAACAGGCATGATAATACATAAGCTCATGATTGAGCGATAAACAACAGTCTTTCTCTATGTTTCGTATATCAAGAGCGAAGAACTCATCCAATTTATTCCATAGAATAGCGGCATCGTCGGAATAGTGAGACGGTAGATAAGGGAAGTTCTTCCGAACAGGTAAAAACATATGTTCGGCGGTATCGAAAAGAAAATTCTTTTCAAAATCCGCAAAAGAACGGATATGCTCATCGTCAAAAAAATAATCCGATAAGTTAACGGGTTCGGTTAAGGAAATCATAGCAGGTCTTTCTATAATTGTTAGGCATTAAGGGCAATAACGGAAAGAACGGGAAAGTAGTATTTTTCCATATACTTACAATTCAAGTTTTTTGGCAAACTCCCTTTTCTGCTCCATATCAAAACTACCGAGATACATTTGTGTCGTTGTGATGGACTTATGTCCGAGCATTTCCGAAATATGAGCGATAGGAACACTGCTCCGTAATAATTGTGTTGCTGCCGAGTGACGTGCGAAATAGGTTGTTACAATCGGTATTTCAAGTTTTTGAGAGACGATACGGAGATGGGAATTGATTTTACCGATAAGTGTTTTATGTCTGCGGAAACGTTCCGCTCCGTCCGTTTGACATATCCTATCAAAGTCTTTCTCAAAATGAATTAAATAAGCAGACACATACTTCCATTGTCTGGCAGATAAAACAATTTCGATTTTTGTTTCTTCCCTTTGTCCTCTTGTCTTTTGTCTTATCACTTCCGTTATCGCTCCGCCTTCTTTATCGAGAATAAAATGGTGTATTCGTAAACGTATTATATCGGCTGTATTCAAACCACCGCAATAATATGAGGTACACCATAATCCTACTGCAAAATATTCATAGTCATTTTGAGGAATATAATCCAATATCTTTTTAATATCGGCAGTATCTAAAGCACGTTTATTATTTCGAGCGGACGGAATCGTATAGCCGTCTTTGCCGAAAGGATACAAAGACATTCCTTCCTTATAGTATTTTCTATACATCGTTCTAAGAATCTTTGCATATTTACCGACCGTACCGCGTGAATTACCCGCCTTTATCATAACGGCTTCATACTTTTTCAAAAAGTCAACGGTAATCCTGTTAAAAGGTAATGTCATTTGTTTTTCCTTCTTTTTTCTTTCTTCCGATTTTCTTTTATATCCGCCTTTTGGTTTATCGGGAATAATCTCACCGAGTAAAAAGGCGATGAACGAATGATACACATCAAGATAGGCGGCGGCGGTTGAATGTTTATTATCCTTTTTTAACTCATCACAACGGATACGAAAGCATTGCAGGACATCGGGAATCGTGAGGGATGAATCAGTGACGGAAGTATCGTGCTGTGCAAAAAAACGTTCAATAAACGGTTCACGCTCAAAGGGAATAATTGTTTTGGCAATACTTAATGCTTTGAGGCGATAATCGTGTAAAAAATCACGTACTATTCTTTCGGAATCGGACAAACGTTTCCTATCGTTATTATACGTTACTTTTTCCAAACTTTGCTCATCAAGTACAGTGGAAATAAGTTCATCTTTTCCATTGACAGAAAAAGTCATTTCTTTGGGCATGGAGAAAAAAGTTCGGTGACTGCCATAGGTGATTTTAAGAAGTAGCGGACAAAATCCATGAGCATCGGCTCTGTCTTTGCGTAGTACAAACTCCACTTTGTGATGTTTGATTTTCTTTTTTCGAGATTCCATAAAAAAGAGCATAGAGTGTTGCGAAACGGTTACATTATGAGGACAAAGATATGATGTACGGACGATAAATCAAAGGAAAATATCGTAGGTTCAAATTCCACAAAGCATGATAATACATGTAGTTACAAAGAAAAATGAAAAACGGAGCAAACGGGTAACAAGGTCTTTGTACGTTCCTTCGGAGGGGTGTCACGAAGTGACGGGGTGGCTGAAATTACCCACGAAATAGATTCTTCACATCGTTCGGAATGATAAATTCGATACCCCGTCAGACTTCGTCTGCCACCCCTTTGAAAAAGGGGAATTGTTCTTTATTATAAATAATCCGTCAAATTCCCATCCACCGGAGGAGTGTCACAAAATGACAGGCCGGCTGAGTTTGTTAAATATAGATAGGATGGGTTAACAGAAAATGCCACTATAAGCTGTAAGTCCTATATCCGGAAAGATATACACACCATAATGCAATTTTATTATATATTTGCGATGTATGGTTGTAAACAAAAAATAGTGCTTGAACTCCTCCTATACACTTTTTATTACTTTTAGTTAAAAATATGTTAAAATTCAATTCGATCTTATTATTGCTCATGGGTGCATTTTGTTTAAATGTAAGTGCACAGGATAATGACAGCTATTATTACGGCATTAGTCTCCCGTATAATGACTGGACTTTGCTCGTTGACTTGCATAGTTGTAGAATGCAAAAGAATGATGTTTCACCTGATGAAAATTCAAGAAGGGTCATGGCAACGAACAAGGAAGAGGCGCTTACAATTTCGGTTTTTATTGAGAAGCCGAAAACCGAAGGAAATCATATCGATTGCAGGAAATTCTACTGGGAAAGGTCGCTAAAGAGCCCACTGCCTAAAGAGAATATTAACTTGTATGAAAAATCGGATATGGCTTTTGTTGAACATGATGTAAAAGAATTTAAGGGTAAACGAATAGATTTTCATAGCATGAATATTTATATGTCGGTGCATGGATATTGGGTGGACATTCACATCTCAAAAGAAGGGTACGAAGAAAAGGATAAACAGATATTTGAGAAAATAGCCAATTCAGTGAAAACTGTAAAACCAAAACCAATAATCCGTGAGGAGATGTTCCTGTTCGCTTCAAGTGCCTACTATAATAAAAACTATCAATCCGCTATAAAACAGTATGAGTCGGTTTTAGCACCCGATACTGCCGGAATAAGTATTGACACCATAATTTGGTATGTAACCGTTGATAATCTCGGAATGGCTTATGCTATAAAAGGCGATTTCAAAAATGCGAAACGGGTTTTCGAATATGGGGTGAAACTAGAGCCGAATTATCCGAATTTCTACTATAATATAGCATGTACACATGCTGAAATGTCTGATTTAGACAATGCTTTAAAGAACTTAGAACTCGCGTACAAAAAGAAAAATAAGGCACTCAAAACAGAGACAATGCCGAACCCCGTGAAGGATCCTTCTTTTCAGAAATATCGTGACGATGAAAGGTTTAAAGCCTTTTTAAGTAAGTATGAGATAAAAGAATAATATAAAGCTTTGTGAGTTCTGTTTCGTTCATAACTTTACTCCACTCAGTTTTACATATAAAACGATTTGCGATTTTTCACTTAGTTCAGAATGACGTATTAAATAATCAGAAAGTCCTCATCCTTTGGAGGGGTGTCACGAAGTGGCGGGTGGCTGAGTTTTCCTGTCATTCTGAGTGCAACGAAGAATCTGTTCGCGAAAGATTCTTCACTTTGTTCAGAATGACGTGGTTTCGAGTTTGATACCCTGTCACGTAGCGTGCCACCCCTCTACAAGAGGGGAATTTAATTAAATAATCCGTAAAAATTCCCAACCAATGAAGGGGTGTCACAAAGTAATGGCATGGCTCTATCCCCGTCACATACGCAGAGCGAAGAAAACGGTAGGCAAGATTCCTTTTTTCGCTTTTTTGTAAACTTCCGGTAACATTCCTTTGATTTTTTTGTCAATCGGGGTGATGAAACAGACAGATGACCGATGTTGAAGTTTTCCGCACTACTTTGCCATGCTTATGGGATTAATATCTACACGATACATACGCTTACATTGTAATTACGCAATGTTTATTTTTATAGTACTCATTCTCTCCACATTTGTTTCCTACAATGTAAAAGCTCAATGGGAAACAATAACGCCTTTTTGGGAGGGTAAGTTAATCCGCTCCTTTACGGAAATGAAGGGTATCATCTATGCAGGTACGGAAACCGACGGCGTGTTCGTATCAACGGATAGAGGTATGACTTGGAATCAAAAAAACAATGGATTAACCGGTACGGGAATTTTAAGTTTAGTTCACCATAACGATACTTTATTTGCAGGTGTACATCGGAAGGGTATTTTCTTTTCCGGTGATGGCGGTAATAGTTGGCATCATCACCAATCGAATTTAGATTCCGCAATTACGGTGGCATTACGTTCATCCGGTAATTCATTATATGCCGCTACGATATATGATGGCGTTTTTTCATCTGCCGATAATGGGCGCACTTGGATAAAAAGAAGCAATTCATTACCCAATTTAGCAATTAATGCTATGGATGTTTACGGTAAAATGATTGTTGTGGGCTCTTCCGATGGTGTACTTATTTCTACCGATGATGGAAACAAATGGTCAAAAAAATTAAGTACAAGTCCGAAAGATATTAATGATATTCGAATTGTAGATGAAAATACTATCGCAGTTCTTGCCGGAGCTCTCTATTTGTCAAAAAATCGTGGAGAACAATGGACTGTAGCAGGTTCGGGTGTGGATTATGGAACATTACGCTCAACCTATGTAGTGAGAGGTAATAATATTTATTTCGGAACAAGTAAAGGTATTACATTTTCTACCGACTATGGAATTACGTGGTCAGTTCGATATATAGATAATGCCGAGCCGATAATGTCATTAGTTGTAATGGATTCATTAATAATTGCCTGTGATGTAACCGGAAAGATATTTATTTCGCATGATTTGGGGGTTGAGTGGATTGATGTAAGCAGGCAGAATTTTACGACAAATGCTTTTAAAAGCAGTAATCGAATTTTTGCTTTTAACTCCAACACGGCATTAGCTTCAAATAATCATGGGAGTACGTGGAAAAATATGGGTAATAAATTGCCCACTTCTTATTTGCGTGTAAAACGTATTTCGGATGATACGGATACTATTATTATAGGAGGATTAAACAGGGCATGTATATCAACGGATAATGGAGAAAATTGGCAATGCAAGGAAATCAAGGGCAATATTATTCAGCCGATCATGCAGAAAAAAGGTAATGTAATTATAAAAACGGATAAATTGATAAGTATTGTTAAAATAAAAGAGAACACGGTTGAGGATTATGATTTCGGAATAAAAATAAATCCTCAAAGTGAAATCGTATCCCATAAATCAATTATATATGTGAATGAATTTAAGAACTCGCAAATATCGTTTGATGAAGGTGTAATATGGAGAAAAATACCATTTGAACCTACGAGCAGTAGTTATGCGTTCTATACGATGTTGCAGGATAAGGGAGTTACGTATGTGGCAACATCAGTAGGATTGTATTCTACAACCGATAATGGTAATAACTGGATGAAAGTTGAAATAGGGAGCGATTCGGTTATTGTCGCTTTAACTTCAAATGTAAGTACTTTGTATGCCTTAGGTAAATCCGGAAATATTTACTATTCAGTTGATAGCGGTGCTGTCTGGAAATATTTTGATACGAATGATTTACCCAAACAATTATATACCATTTTTGTTGATGATGAGTACTTATATACAACAAGCGGAAAAATCCATCGCTATGAACTTTATAAAAAGCAACCCGTCGCTAATAGTGGTGAAACCGTTACATTGTTTCCTAATCCTACGCAAAATGATATAACAATTCATTTTGATAAAACGGCTGAGAGAAAAGGACACATTGCGATTGTGAACACACTTGGTGAACGGATGATGGAACATGAATTTATAACAAATAATGCAGATTACACATTATCCGTTAATAATTTATGTCCGGGTATGTATCACATAGTACTCAATATCGAAAAAGGTATATCTTTAACACGAAAATTTATGGTTATTAAATAAGCCAAAATATTCTTAATATCTTTATTATTCCTTAATAAAATATGCTGAATAATGTTTGTTGCCATTTTTAATCATAAGCATATACATTCCATGTGATAAATCCGATATATCGAACGATGAAGAATTATGGGGAGTAATTGTCATAATATTTCCCAAAGCATCATAGACGATATATTGTATATCTCCCGAAAAAGGATGTTGTATATAAATGGATTCATCCGCAGGAATCGGCATAATTCTGATTATGGAATTATCATCATTATCGGTAATATCAAGAATTCCTACTGTAAATGTTGCGGACATACTGCCGCATGAAAGAGCATCTTTTACTAAAACCGTATAATTACCCGCCTGTTTAAGGGTAAATCGGTTTTCGGTTGCCCCTGTTACTGCTGTATTATCTCTGAACCACTGATATGAATACGCCGGCGTGCTGAATAATGTATCGGCAATTCGTGTTATGGTCGGTATTTCCGGTTTATTTGTAAAGGTTACCGTAAATTCATCGGATGTACCTTCACAATCATTTTCATCGGTCACTTTAACCGTAAATGTTCCATTATCCGTTATCACGATTGAGGGCGTTTGTGCGCCGTTTGACCATAGATAGGTTGCATAACCATCCGGTGCGCTTAGGGTTACATTATCACCACGGCAAGGTATGCCTTCCGTTAAAGTAATAACCGGTTTTAATGTACTGCTTATTGTTATGGAATATGACCCGATGCTTGTACAACCCAATCTTTCGCGAATATTGCTCACAGAGCCGCTTTGTTGTTTCCACTGAACGGTAATTGAATTGCTGCCCTGCCCCGTTAGTATATCGCCATTAATTACCTGCCAAGTATTACTCGTTTGGTCGGAGGCAGGTACAGAATAGGTCGCTTTGGAATTTTCACAGAGCGAGTTGGGTCCTGTAATGGTTTTATTGGGTTATGGTTTGGAGATTACATTGGTAGTTTGGGATTGAGCGCTGCACCCCTCCGCATTTTTAACGGTTACATAATACGATCCTGTTTGTTTTGCGGTTATTGTTCTTGAGCTTGCACCATTTGACCACAGATAGGTATTGAATCCTGCTCCGGCGTCCAGAACAGTACTATCGCCTTCGCAGAATGAAGCAGGTCTTAAAGCGGTAATGGTGGGGTTTGGTTTGGGTAATATGGTTACGGTTACAGGCGGTGATGTTGCCGTACAATTATTCGCATTCGTAACTGTAACAGTGTATTGTCCTCCCGAAGAGACCTTTATGCTTTTCGTATTCATACCATTTGACCATGAGTATGTTACAAAGTCTCCCGTCGAAAGTACTATACTGTCACCTTCGCATACATTGAGCGAACCCGTATTGGTAATAATGGGTTGTGGTAAAGGATTGACCGTAACTATTATCGTATCCGTATCAGTACAGGTGTTCGCATCGGTGACGGTAAGTATATATTTTGTTGATTGAGAAGGATTTGCCAAAGGATTTGATACTGTTGCATTATTAAGACCCGTAGCAGGCGACCATGAATATTGATAAGGTGGTGTTCCGTTTGAGGCGGAAGGACTACCGCCGATAATAACATTACCCCCCGCGCAAATTTGTTTATCAACTCCGCATGATGCTATCGGCTGCGGACGAAGGGTAATATTGATGGTATCACGGTTTATACAATTGCCTGCATCGGTTACCGTAACGATATATGTTCCCGATTGTGTAACGATTAATGAGGGGTTTGCCGATGCAGGATTACTAAGTCCCGCAGTCGGCGACCATGAATATGTATAAGGTGCAGTACCATTACTTGCCGTAGGGCTTCCGCCAAGTGCGATGCTTTCAAAAAGACAAGCGGATTTATCGCTTCCGGCATTAACCGTTGTTCTTGGGTTCGGCACAATCGTATCACGTGAAGAAGAGGTACATCCATTCAAATCCGTGACGGTAAGAACGTAAATCCTTGTTTCCGTAAAGTTACAAACCAAAGTGGGGTTTGCTGCTGTTGCACTGCTTAATCCCGTTGTCGGATTCCATGAATACGAATAGGGTGTCGTACCGCCTGTTGCCGCCGGAGTTGCCGCTAAACTTATCTGTTGTCCGAAACATGGTCTTTTCAGTCCGCCTGTACGCGCTGTCGGCAAAGTATGAACAGTGATATAATTGGTTCTTGTTAAAGAATTAGTGCCATTGCCATTTGTTGCGGTCAGTTTTACGGAGTATGTACCCGGATTCGTAAAGGTATGGTTAATATTCTGGGTTGTATAATCGGTTGAGCCATTATTATCTATATCCCAAGCCCATGTTGTAGGGGTATTTGTACTCTGGTCAGTAAATGCAATGCCAAGGGGAGCGCAGCCAGAAACGGGTGTCCCCGCAAAATTTGCCACAGGCGGTAATCCTACTTCACAATTAGATGAATTGAGAGCGGTCATAATAGTTGGGCCGCAAGGTTTTGAGCTTGTGCTATATGCTACGACATCATTACCGCCTCCTATATCGGAAGCGGTATTAAGCGTACGTCTATCGGTATTTGTTCCGATTGCATAGTGCATTATAATTGAGCTATTAATTACATGCCCAAGCTGATGAGCATGACCGAGTTCATGCAGGCATACCGACTCAAAATCAAAACGATTACCGTTGGTTGCTTGAGGCCCGAAATTCCATCCCGAAGGACTTGGTGAGCTGCGGAAAATCATATCCAAGGCATTAACATACCAAATACCCGTTGAGCAACTTGACCAATAATTATAGGTAACACCCAAAGCACCTGCCGGTAAATTGGCATCATTAAAGGCAATAACATTAACACCATCGCCACCGCTTTCCGATGAAATGGATGTTGTACTTTCCGATAATTTGAAATTGACATATGTATTGCAACGCCATGTTTGCAATGCCCTTTTGAAGGCATTAACTGCATCGGTATTTGCACTGGATGCAGTATTGAATGTAAATGTCATACCCCCGGAACCATCCTGTCCCTGCAACCATGTTTTATACTGAACATTACTTCCTGTTGTAACGTTTAGCAGATTGTAGGTAATGGTTAATGTTTCCGCCGATGTTGCTTGTGTGCCGTCAACAGCAGTTACACGAACTTGTCCCGTTCCTGCCGATGTTCGCACCCTTACCATTATTTGCGTATTTGACCATGATACAATCTGCGATGCCAAAGCCGATACCCATGTCGAACCGCCATCGTCGGCACTTTTAAATTGTACATTTGCGGTACCTGTATAGGATGCGCCGAATCCGCTTCCGTTTATTGTTAAAGTTTCATCCTTACCCGCATTAGCAGTGGTGGGTGAAATGGAACTGATGGATGCGTTAAGTGTTTGTTCACCATTATCTTTTTTATTTACTTTTTGCTCCTGAAGGAGTTTCGCCTCTTTGCCCACTTTCTTTTCAATGGTAGAATACAGAGCGGAAATATCGCGATATGTATCAAAGGGATCGCGAGCGGAAGAATTGTTCTGAACAAATGTTATAATGCCCTGCGTACCTGCATAGATACCATACTGTTGCTTTTGTTCCGTTGGCCTGCGAATATTTGTTTTTTTCATAAAGAAGATTCCACGCACAGGCAATTCTAAGGAAACACCCGGTGAAAGCGTAACCGCCTTATCCTCTATAGTACCGCCCTCTACCACAAAATCCATCTCATTTGTTATTTCCCCTTTAAAAACACGTATGGGCTGAAGGCGATAGGCAGTATATATCATACTACCTGTCACACTTCTGAAGCTGATTTTTCCGGTAACATTTCCTTCAACAATTATTTCAGATTCACGGCATCGTTCATCGAGCGATACCGGAAACAACATACATTCCTCCGATGAATATGCTGCGGACATTATGGCTGTAAACATCATGAAAATAGAGAAGAGAAATCGTTGCATGGTACTGCCTTTCAGAGACTTGTAATAATTTTTTCCACAGGGCAAAATTACGCATTGTGAGAATGTACAAGGGGATACTTCATTCGAATTGGAGGGGTGTTCTTTACGGCAGGGGAACGGAACTAAGTATAAAAACGATAGATTAGTAACCCGATTCATAGTTATTACTTATTGGTGCGTACATTATTATGAAGGAAACCATGAAATTTTTTGTCGTTATTGTATTACTCTTTGCCTTCGAATCCGACCTCTGTTCACAAACATTTTCTCTTGGTGTTAACCTTGATAATAATGGTGCTTTTGTGAATATGATGAAGCATACAAACAGATTTCAAAAAGCGGTCGGTTACGATAATTCGGGCTATCCGACAAGTGATTTTGACTTGGTACTGATGGATGCACGCCCTGTTGCCGAATGGGCAGGACAAATTGATGACCCTGAGGGATATAGAGTTGATGTGAGCGGACAATATAAAAGCAGTTTTACGGGGCAAGCAAATATTACAGTTTCGGGAACAGCGGTAACAGTAGAAAATAAAACATATGATTCGCAATCGAATACGACTTTTTTTACGATAGTGGTGGGTGGGTATCCGAATGCAAATCACGGTTTGGTATTTTTATCGTTTACAAATACACGCCGCACGCCTGCCGATGAATTGAATACGGGTATAACGAATATTAAGATACATCGTCCGGGTTATGAAGTATCAACCGATAAAATTTTTACCGATGAATTTATTCGTTTATGCACCGCCGCAGATTTTTCTTGTTATAGATTTTATAATGTGCAGAATATTTGGCAAGGCGAACCCGTATTCCCTGCAGTAACAAGTTGGAATATGAGAAAATTGCCGAGTGATGTTACACAACAACCGATAAACGGAAAAAAAGACGGTTGGTGTTGGGAATATATAATTGAGCTTGCCAATATTCTAAAAAAGGATATTTGGATAAATATACATATTTCATGCGATTCCGTTTATGTAACTACTCTTGCTAATTTTTTAAAAGAGAGATTAAATCACTCGATAAATATTTATGTGGAAAATAGTAATGAGGTGTGGAGTCCGACCCATGAAACAGAGGGGCCATATAATAATGCTCAAGCAAAACAATACGGAATAACATTCGATGAAAATTATGCTCGTCGCTCGGTGGAACTATCGAGATGGTTTGCCAATGTATATGGAGAAAATGCAATTAATTCTAAAATAAGAGTTGTATTGGCCGGACAACATGCTTATAATGGCAGAAGCGATAATCATTTGAATTATATCAATAAAACTTTCGGCGAACCGAAAAAATATATTTACGCTACGAGTACTGCTCTGTATTTTCAATCGGCGCAAGCAAATGGCAATCCCGATGAAATAAATAATGGAATGATAACGGACATACAAGGTCAGATGGAAAATAAAAGTGCAAGTACATATCGCTTGAATCATATTGATAAAGCAAAAAAATGGGGCTTAATAGGAGGATGTACTTCATATGAAGGAGGCCCACATTTGCCGTCAGGCGGTGGTAATAATAATCTGGCTAATCAGATTTTATCGCATAGAACGGAAAAAATGGGCGATGTAACCCGACTTAATTATGAAGAGGGGTGGAAAGAATTAAATGGGGGATTAGCCATGTATTTTACATTGGTTTCGGGCTATAATCGTTACGGGTGTTGGGGTATAACGGATGATTATACGAAGCCGGAAAGAAATTATAAAATGAAAGCAATGCGAGATATTATCGGTACTCCATCCGATATTGGGAATGAGGAATTTATCAAAGAAATAAAGGTTTTTCCGAATCCAACCAACAATAATATTACAATACAATTACCTCTATCCGTAAAGGAAGCCGTTTTGCAATTAACGGATATTATGGGACGTTCAATATCCGGTATTCGATTTTCAGGCGATACATATACACTCCCTACATCAGGTTTATCGGATGGTGTATATTTTTTGCAGTATAAAACGAAGGATTTGGTGAAAAAAGCAACAATGTTCACTGTGCAACATTATTAAAGTACTGTTGTGGTTAAACTTTCGGATTCGATACGTGTCTTAGCCATTTTTCAACAGTATTGAACTATATATATGATGTTGTACCGGATACTTGTTTTTCTTGCCTGTGTGCATTATACATATGCCATTGATTATGATTTTTCTTCGGTAGATACACTGTTGCAGGATTCCCTCGAACAAATCGGAGGAACGGCGCAGGGCGATTTGGGAGGTGCCACTCTTATTTTGTGGAAAGATGGCAATATCATCTATGAAAAATCATTCAATTTGCCGAATAAGGATGTCTCTTCAACACGGCTGATGCCTATTGCATCCGCTTCCAAATGGTCATCGGGTATGGTAATGATGGGTTTGGTTGATGCAGGGAAATTATCATTGGATGATTCATGC